>CAZAHB010000036.1:0-31824 GCA_964484945.1 uncultured Armatimonadia bacterium
GTTCGCCGCGGCGTCCTTCACGCATTTGTGCGATGCATCGTGCGGGCAGGTGCCTGCAGGGCAAGTTGTTGCCTGCTCACTTCAGCCGCGCGTTGCCCCACAGGGCGTGGTCGCTGTTGATGCCGTCGCCCGCGTCGGTGGTGTGCAGCCGCAGGAAAGTCGCGTCGCCGATATCGACGCTCACGGTCTCGGGCGGCTGTCCGCCGCGCATCACCGGCGATTCGTAGAGCGTCCGCCACGGGCCGTCGGCGGTCGCGCCCACCTGCACCATGAGGCCCGCGCTGCCCCGGCCGCCGGTCATCTCCTCGATCCCGACGTCGGCGGCGAACGTAGCACCGCGCAAGTCGGCGGCCAGTTCGTAGACGACCTCGCCGATTGTGCCTTTGGCGCCTGGTTCAGGGCAGATCATGACGCATTTCGGGTAGATGCGATCACCCATCTGCGCCACATCGCCTCCGTAGTCGCGGTCGAGGATCAGTCCGCCATGCGCGAAAGAGTGTGCCGCCTTCAGGTCGCTCAGGTATGTGGCGTCTTCATCCAGCGGAATTCGCTCGATGTATGACAGCGTCGCCGAGGCCTCATGGCCTGCGATCGACCTGTCGGCGACCGTTAGCAGCAGGCGGCGGCGCCGCGGACTGTCGCCCTCGGGTTGTGCGGCCTGAAGATCTATCCCCACGGTAAGGCGGCGACCGCCGTCGGCGGTCTCGACGGTCAGCGCCTCGGCGTCCACCTCGTTCCCGTCCAGCAACACCTCAAGCGCGTCGCGGTCGATGGGGTTGGCGGCGTCGTGGAAAGTAAGCGACGCGGAACTCGGCGACTCGATCCAGCCGAGGTCGGCCGCATCATCGACGCTGAGGGCCTGGCCATCAAGCGAGATATCCTCAAGCACCGGGGCGGCGTCATCCTCCAGGTTCAGCCAGTCGGGTTTGTCCAGGATGAGTGTCGCCCACGAGCCGCCAATCTCCCGGTCGGAGAAGCTCGCGCGCCCCTCGGGGACCTCATCCCAGGTTCCGTCGCCCATTCGGCAGAACGCGGCCTCCTCTGTCGCGGGCGACTGCACCGTGACATTGCCGGTCGCGCGCAGCGCAAACTGGCGCCATTCGGGCGCGGGTTCGCTTCGCCAGCACAGGTCGTTGGGGACCGTGACGCGCAGCCCGGGGCGAATCGCGTGGATGATATACCAGTCGCCGACCTCGATGCCCTCCGCCGCGAGGTTCACGTCATCGCGGAAGGTAACCGTGTCCCCGCCCCATCCCCCGCCGCGCTCGTTCACGTGATCGATCTCGAAGGTCTTCCCGTGCGTCGGGAACCAGGCGAAGGTGCCCCCGTACCAGGGCGTGTTGGCGTGGTCCTGCATCGGCCGCCAGGTGCGGATCGTGTTGGGCGCGTCCTCGGGAAGTCGCGTGACCTCGTGCCAGCTTTCCGCGAAGGGCGCGTGGTCCTGCACGGTCACGCGCACCAGGCCTTCGGGCATGGGCTCAACGCTTGCGATGCGGTAGCCCTCGTTGCACGGGTCGCGCAGATCGGTCTCCACGCGGATGAGAAGCTGCCTGTCGCGGAGGTTCTCACCGGCCGGCCACGGGTCGTCCGGGCGGATGATCAGCGCGCTCTCCCGACGCGTACCGGTCAGGTCGCCGACGACGTCCACGATGGTGCCGGTGAAGTCGCCGGGCATCGTCGCCGCGAACTCGCCCGCCCGCAGGTAGGTGCCGCGGCATGCGTCCACTTCCATCACATCGCCCTCCGCGTCGCGGCGGACCAGTGCGTAGCGGGCGTCCGTCTCAATCCCGTCCGGTAGCGTGACCTCGCCCGGCTGCCCCTGGTAGAGCACGGTGTCCGTGTGCCCGGCGGCCATCTCAAGCGCCAGCGCCATCGCTGTGCCCTCGGCGCCATCCTCGCGCGTGACCTCCAGCGGCCGCATGGTCTCGACAACCGACTCCTCGCCGGCGCGGTAGCCCTCGAGCACGTGCGCGAAGAGACTGTCGAGGTCGCCATCACCACCGGCCCGGCGCGACTCGATGAACATGTCGCGCGCGTCCTTGAATGCCAGGTTCCCGCTCACATGATGCCCGCCGGCGACGGTCTGGCGGATCCACGCGACCCAGGGGGCCTTGCCGCGGATAAGCTCGGTCTCCGCGTCCCGGTCGGTCACGCCGAGCATCCGCAGGCGCACGTCACCCACGCCCTCGGGCACCGGGCGCTCGAACTCGCCCTGCGGATCGCGCGGAGCCCAGGCGGCGTAGTCGGTGGCCCATGTCAGATCCCATGTGTCGCCGGGCTCTGCGAGGCGCTCGACGGAGGTGATCATGCGGAACAGCTCGTGCTGGTCGTTGCTCTCGTCGTACCTGTCTTCGAGCAGGACTTCGGCCAGATCATCGGCCTGCCCGGCGACCTCCGGGAGGGCGCTTGCTTCGCGCTCGGCCCGGGCGGTGGTGTACAGCGCGTGGCGGTCGCCGCCTGCCAGCCGCAGCAGATCCAGCACGTAGGGGCGCCCATCCGGGCCCTCGACGCCGATCATCGTCCGGCGGAAGCGGCTCACCGGCTGCCCGACGCGCTGGAATGAGTAATGATCGCGCGTATCCAGCACCTGGAAGCCTGAGCCGGGCTCTCCGGCGCTTTCGCCGCCCTTGAAGGTTACGCACTCTCCGTAGCCGCGATTGTCGCCCCAGCCGGCCCCGGTCGCGGTCTCGTTGACCAGCGCAGCGTTCTGACACTGGGCGCTGTGCGACCACAGCCACGACCAGCTTGAGAAGCCCGTCTCACAGGAGATGATCTCATGCGGGTAGTCAAGCTCTCGCAGCGCCTGGTACTCCGGCCGCTCCCAGTCGATCGGCACGTTGCACCAGTGCGCGGAGTACCCGCCCTTGCGCAGCACCGGCACGCCGTCGATCCAGCACTCCATGCTGAGCGCGTCGCGCGCGGTGTGCATGTTCGCCCGCGCGTCATGCAGGCTGACTTCCATCCGGTGCCCCGATCCGCCCACTCGCAGCAGCCCCGTGCCGTAGCCGGGCCAGTTGCGGCTGCCGATCTTCTCCCGCTTATCCACGGCTGCCGGATTGGTCATCCAGCGCCGATCGTAGACGTACTGGTGCTGGTCGCCGAACTCAAGATAGAGCCCTCGCACCGTCTTCGTGCGGTACATCTCCGAACTTGCGGCCTCGTAGAAGGGGTTCTGCTCGAGGAAGTCCGGTTGATAGCGCAGCCACCCGTCCTCGGCGGCAAGGAACGGGTAGTAGTAGCCGCCGGGCATGTGCATGTAGTTTGGCGCGCCCTGTCCGTTCATCCCGTCCTGGTGGGTGTGGTTGTACATCGACAGCTCCTGGCAGGGTCCGGCGAAATCGATCAACAATTCGTCCGGGATCAGCACCCCCAGCAGCCACATGTCGCAGTAGTTGGCTTCCTGGTAGTTGTGCAGCAGCTTCTGCGAGAAGCAGCTCTGGAACATCAGCGACAGCTCGCGCAGCAGCTTGCTCCGAACCCTGCGGTCCAGCGCGTCCGGGTCGCCGTAAGTTTCTCGCGAGTAGTGGCGGAAGGACGGGTGATGGCGCACCAGCGCGAACGGCTCCACCCAGATGTGCTCGTCGATCATGTTCAGCCACCCGCGATTGCCGGTCGGGTTGCGCCGGTTCCACCGGCCGATGTCGCTGTTCTCAAATATTGCGGGACGGTCCACGGCCTCCCATTCGGCGCGCGTAAGGCCCTGCCCATCCTCGCCCCCGGCGATTTCGTTCATGTAACACAGCGGCAGCCCGTAGTACGTATCAGCTACCCTGTCGAGGATGACCGCGATCTTGTGGGCGTAGAGCGGGTCGGCGGTCTTC
This sequence comes from uncultured Armatimonadia bacterium, assembly GCA_964484945.1. GTDB lineage: Bacteria > Armatimonadota > Zipacnadia > Zipacnadales > UBA5352 > UBA5352. Next base: position 3,822 of record CAZAHB010000036.1, read on the forward strand.
TCGAACTCGGCACCGTAGCGCTCGACAAGTTCGCAGCCCTGCTCGATCCAGCGCTTGCGGTCGAAGATCGTGGGGATGAACAGTTCCCAGACAACACCGTCCGCGTCCTCATACACCGCGCACTTCGCCTCATACCACGTGTCATCGAGGTGGCGGAAGCGCACGGTTTCAGTGGCGGGCAGCGCGTAATCGTCGGGGTAGTCGGCCTCGTCGGCATACAGGTGGGTGCCGCAGCAGTTCGTGACCGCGTGACCGTAGGGGTCGTCGCTGTCGAACTGCAGTGACATCGTGCGCGATCCGCAGAAGGGGCAGTAGCTGAACATCGCGGACTCGCGGGTATGGGCGTCCACCTCGCCCGACCGCACCCTCGCGAAGGGCGCGATGTGGCGCGGGAAGTCGGCCTGCAGGCGGGCGTCGGATGGGTCGGTGCTCGCGTACTTTTCCGCGGCGACCTCCGGGTCCCAGTCAGGGTGCTCCTGCGTCCAGCGCTCGACCTGCCCGGCGGTCCAGTCTGCCAGCAGCGTCTCGGGGGTGTAATCGGGCGTCCGGACGCCGGGCCTGATCTGCATCACGCGCTTGGCCCGGTCGGGTGCGTTCCAGTACTGCCCCGGCTCGTACTGCGCGTGTACCGGTGTCCCGGTTGCCATAAGGAGCGCGACGGCGCAGCAGATGATAGCGAAGGTGGAGTTTAGCGCGTGCATCGTGTCCCCTCCGGACGCAACACAGTGTTCAGCCGGATATATCTCTCTCTGGACGCGGTCGATTATCCCTCGCGTCAGTCTGGTGCGTCTTCAGTCGGCGAACGTTAAGAGACCGAAGCGCGAGGGCTTGTGGAAGTTCATCCCCGTGCGCGCCCACGAGAGGTTGCCACCGGTTGAAGCGCGGTGTCGGCAGAAGTTCACGCCCCAGGTGGTGTCGGCCTTCGCCTCGCCGCCGAGGTCATCCAGCGGCACGCGCATCGCCACCGTCCAGCCGCGCTCTGCTGTCTCCACGACCGCTTCGATTCCGCTGTCCCAGGCGATGTGCTTCCCGCTTTTCGCCTCGTCGATCGCGCGGCGCTCGTCGTAGATGCTGCCGGCGGCGTTCACCACGAAATGTCGGTAGCGCTTCTGATCGCGGTCGGCATCCACAAAAAGCTCCACGCAGTCGTCGAAGAAGACGCCGCCGTCGCGGGGCCGCTGTTTGGCCTGCAGCCTGTCCATCCGGGGCTCCGCGCACTCGTAGAGCGCATACAGGGCGTCATCATCCCAGAGTGCCCGCGCGGTCGTTTCTACCGCCGCCTCCAGTCCCGTCGAGCGCGTGAAGACCTGCGTTGCTTCGGCGGCCTCCCAGTCCTGCCCCGACAGATCGCGCCAGGCGAAGCCTTCCAGGGCACGCGCGGCCTCATACGTCGGTGGGCCCTCGCGTTGCATCGTGTAGAACGGCAGCGCGTTCGACTTCATGAAGTCCAGGATGGCCTCTTCGATCAACCGTACGCGCTCCTCATACGGCGAGTGCCCCTCAGCCAGTTCCGAGGCCTCGTGGATCATCTCGCGGAAGCGGCGCATCCTGTCCGGCGGGCAGTAGACCGTCCATGACTGCTCGGGCCCGAGGTGCCCGGGCCTGTAGTAGTCTTCGTTCATGAACGTGTTCTCGATCTGTGTGAAGAAACGCCGCATCGGCTCCTCGGCCGGGCCGTAGAACAGGCGGTAGTACTCGTCGGTCAGTTCCTCGATCGAGCGGTCCACGCTGTCGAGCATCTTCAAGCGGAAGTAGTAGTTCAGGTGTTGCATCACGGGGTTGACGAGCCACCCCTCCAGCGGCGGGAAGCCCTTTGCGGTGTTGATCTCGATGAACTCGCCATCCAGGCCCATCTGGTGCAGCTTCATGATATCGCGCCCGGTGCGTGTCGGGACGAGCCCCGGGAACACGTTCATGCGACGCCACTGCGGGAAGTTGTAGTACTCCCATGTGTAAAGCATATCGACCTTGCTGTCCCATTCGCGCAGTGACGCGTAGTAGGCGTTATCGTAGCGCGTGGTGCGGGCCTTGACCTGCTGCTTGCAGACCATGATCGCGACATTATCGGGGAACTGTATGTCTTCGGGCGGGAAGTAGTAGTCCGAGTAGGCGAGGGCACTGATGATGACGTCCGGATCGCGCGCGGCCACCCGGCGGGCCACCTCGGCCACGAAGCTGAAAATGTAGCGACTGGCCCTGTTGGTGTTGAAGGTCCCTATCGTGCGGGTGGGTGGATCAACGAGCATCTGCTGAGTCTTCGGGTCCTGCGACCATCGGCGGTTGTCCATCGGGACAAGCGGGAAGATATTCCCGCTCGCGCGGCCGAAACGCGCAATGCCGTTCTCGTCCTTCCATTCGCCGCGCCTGCAGGCGATGATATCTTCGACGACCTGTTCGATGACCGCCTCCGAAGCATAATTGAGCTGCCCGAGTATCGGCTCACCTGACTCGTTGACGGCGAAGTACTCCGGATGCGTCTCGCCGAAGCGCTCCTGCCAGGGGTAGAACGAGTGGTTGGCCGCGAACTGCTCGCCGCCGATCCGCTGGCGCAGCCAGTAGAGACGCTGCTCCCGCGCGGGCAGTCTGGGGATATTCTCAAGCTCGTCAGGGTCAGACATGTCCCAGTGATAGAGGCTCGCGGGCATCGGTCCGAGGGGCCACATCGAGCGATGCTTCGTCCAGGGGCTGCGGCGGACGTCCACGTCCCCCACGGTGAGCTGCTCAGTCTCGGGGATGACGGTGCCGACCTCTGTGGGCAGATACCAGCGCACACCGCAGCAGCGCTCAAGGAAATCGTACACCGCGTAGAGGCTTCCCATGGGGGTGTTGTAGCTGAAGCCTTCGGGCAGGCCGCGCGCCTCGTAGTCGAAGGAGCCGGTGTCAGGCGCGTCCCGGCCGATCAGGATGAGGGTGTCGTGGACGGTTCGTACCGCGTACTCCTGGCTGGCGAAGTCGTCGTTGCGGAGGTCATGCTCGCGGGTGCGGGCGCTCTCACCCACCAGGACCACGGGCCCCTGCGCCTCGTCGGCATCGGTCGTAACCGGCAGTGGGGTGCCGGTTATCTGTTCGATGTGGTGGTTCAACTCGGCGACTGCAAGCTGCACGGCCAGCGATGGCGGGTCCGCAACAACGATGGACGCCACCGGCCGGCCGCCATCGACCAGTGTGACGTCGGCGGCGCCGGCGCTCACAACCGTGACAACGATCAGGATCGCTGCAGAGATAGCGGGGGTAGTGCCTCGCATTATGCCCCTCTCCTTCTGACGCTCCGCTGGCTGTTGATGCCGTCAGCAGAGCTGGTTCGGCGGTGGCGTGTGTGCGACCTTCAGGCCGGCTGCAGCACCGTGCGAACGGATGCGACCCGGCGGGCGTCGGGCTACGGCGTTACGCGCCCGACACACCCGCCCGGTTCGCCGCGTGTACCTGCAGGTCCTTGCCACCGCGGGTGATCAACTGCGAACCACCCGGAGCGCAGGAGAGCAGAGGCTCAGGTTGTCAGTTGTCGGAGATCCTCCGGAGCGGTTCCTCAATCACAGCGTGGGACAGCTCGCGCCCTCGCTCTCGGTCTCACCGGCAACGAAGCCCCAGTCCGAGAGGATCTGCTGTGGTCCGCTTTCTTTCAGGAAGGACGTGAACTGGCGGGCCAGTTCCGGGTTGGATGTGTCCTTCATGATGGCTACCTGGCAGGGCAGCACATCGTAGTACTCGTGAGGGACCTCAAGAACCATCTCAGCATTCTCAGGTGCCAGCTCCGCTTCCTCGGCTGAGGAGCCATTCTCTCCGAAACAGGTGCTGAGCATAATCGCGGCGTCGGCCTTTCCCTCTGCCACGTAGCTCTTGAGCATTATCGGTTGTTCGGGCAGGACAAGCCGGTCCTTTACCTTCTCATACAGGCCTGCGCGCTTGAGAGCCATCTGGCCGAAGTGGCCCGGTGCAGACTTGTCGTCTGCAACCGCGATGGTCTCGACGTCCTCATTCGCGATGTCCTCGAACGTCTCGATGCCCAGAGGATTACCCTCGGCTACTACCAGAGCCAGAGTGTTCTCGGCGAATGTCGTGGGCTCTTCGAGGAGAAGGTCAGCCTCCTGGAGTGTGCCGATAGCCACATCGCCGATGCTCATGTAGACGTCCGTGTCGAGCTTTCCTGCCTCGATCTGCCGCGCCATGACCACGACATTGCCGGCCTCGGCTTCAACTTCTACCTCGGGATGCTCCTCCAGGAACTGCTTCTTGATCTCCGAAAACGGCCCCGCGACTCCGCAGGCCACGCTCACGTGCAGACTCTGCTGAGTGGTTTGTGCTTCCGGCGGCTCGGGGGGAGACGCCGTCGTCGTGTCGGCGTTTCGTCCACACCCCACGGTGACCAGACAGATGATACTGGTCGCTGCTGCGAGCATCCATAATGATCTCATTTGGTTACCTCCCGAACGGATTCAACGGCTTCATGGAACGCACTCTTGTCCCCGCACTGTGCCGGGCGCTCGTCGGGGTTGCCCCATCAAACAATCCTCCCGACGCTGCAGCTCTCCTAAGGTTAGCTAACGTCTAACTGTCCGTGAGGAGTTCCCTCAGCGCCGATGAAAGTCGAGCGTACCCTGCGAAGTCGATGGAGAAGTCAGGTGCGCGGGAACTTTCGACCGTCGCTTCGACGTTCAATTCACATAAGTCCGGTGAGCAAAGGCAAGCAGACTAAACGCGGCCGGGTCCGTTTTCACTGTGGTCAGGAGATGAGCACGTGCCGGGAGCCACGGGAACACTCGCGGAGATCATAGACGTCTTCAGTTGCTGCCTCTTCACGTGGGAAGCGCTTGTGACGGTCGTGCCGGCCTTCCTTCTGGCGGGCGCGATCGCAGCTTTTGTCCCCCCGTCGCTGATACTGAAGTATCTCGGCGGGGGAGCGCGGAAGATCGTCTCGTACCCGGTGGCGGCTGTTTCCGGAACGGTGCTCTCTTTGTGCTCGTGTAACGTGGTGCCACTGTTCGTGAGCATCTACCGCACGGGAGCCGGCATCGGGCCTGCATCAACGTTTCTCTATGCCGGTCCGGCGATTAACCTTGTGAGCCTCGTGCTCGTGTTCGAGGCGATCGGCTGGCAGATGGGCTTCTGGCGCGCCGTCCTCGTCCCCATGGTCGGCGTGGCCACCGGTCTGACGATGGCGCTGATCTTTCGTGGCGACGCACAGAGGGCCGAGGAGGCGGCGTCCAACGCCTCGCTCGAGGACACCGCCGGCCTGCGCGAATGGCTGCTGTTCGGGCTGCTGATGGCCCTTGTGATATTCGGGGCGGTGGAGGTGGGTGTGGCGTGGAAGATCGGCGGCATCGCCGCGATCGTGGCGTCCATCGCAGTGCTGATGATCTACCGGTTCACACGCGAGGACCTGCTCTCGTGGTGGCGCGAGACATGGTATTTGCTCAAGACCGTTATCCCGGTGCTGATCCCCGCCGTGATCGTCATCGGCCTGCTGACACAATGGATCGATCTCAAGTGGATCTATGACAACGTCGGCGACAATTCCCTGCGATCGCTGCTCTTCGCCGACCTGTTCGGCGAACTGATGTACTTCCCGCTGCTGTCGGAAGTGGTCTTCGCGAAGGCGATGATGCGACTGGGGCTCGCGACCGGCCCGGCCATGGCGATTCTCCTCACCGGCACCGGCGCGAGCCTGCCGGGCGCGATCATCATCGGCCGATGCGTCGGGTGGACGAAGGCCGCCATCTTCATCGCCTGCGAGATCGTCTTCACCACGGCCGCCGCGTGGCTCTTCGCCAGCGAGGTCGGCGCCTACATCTGCGCGTGTATGACGAACATCCAATGAATGTGCATGTGCCATGGCGTGATCTCCGCGCTTTCAGTACACCCCGTCCCCCAGCGCGGTTTCCACCATCGCGTCGAGGTTCTCCAGATCCGCACCACGATGCAGTGAGCAGGACGCCATCAGGACGTAGCCACCGTCGCCCATCCCCTCGCGCAAGAATCGCCTGGTCACCTCGCGCACGCGCTCCGGGGGCCCGGGCACGAGCACTTCGGAGATGTCCGGCCCGCCCAGCAGGCAGATGCGATCTCCCCACAACTCGCGCGCGACGCCCATCTCGCACCCCTCGGAAAGCTGGAAGCCCGCGATGCCGCAGTCGATGGCCGCCTCGACGAGGTCCCGGAAGCGTGGGTCGGTGAAGCGCCCGTGCGGATGGAAGACGACCGGTACATCGCCCGCCGCCTCCACGATGCGCCGCAGGCCGGGGATGGTGAAGTCCCTGTAGACCCGCGGCGAGATGACCGCCGGGCCGTCTGTGGCTGCCGCGATGAAGATGAAGTCCGCGCCCGCCTCGAGCAGCACCGGCACATGCCGCACCGCAATCTCCGTGGACAGGTCCACCAGCCGCTCGGCCAGCCTGGGATTGGTCGCCAGATCGATCGCCAGCCGATCCAGTCCGCGGAGCACTCCAGCGCGGGTCACCGGGCCCTCGATGTTCGCCGCGATCGCGGCCTCATCGCCAAGCTGCTCGCGTACGCGGCGGTAGGTCCGCGCGACCGCCGGCCAGCGCCCCTGAATCTCCGGGTCGAAGGGGTCGGCGTCTGCCACAGCCTGATCGTCCGCGAGTGGAGGCTCTGACACGCGCGGCACGCCACTTTCCGGGAACTCAACCGCGCCGCCGAGGGGCTCTGCGTCCAGCCCCAGATCGTGGATGCAGCCGACCACGCAGTCCTGGTGGAAGCGCCGGCGGCTGGCCATCACGCATTCGGTGGACTTCTCTGCGTCGTAGCCCGCGCTTACCTCTGGAGTGGAGTATCTGCACAGGTCCAGCCCCAGCGTGAGATCGCGCAGGAAGATGGGCACGCGGTCGGGCCGCTCATTGCGCAGGGCGGTCAGCATGCGCTCGCGTCCGGTCATCGGGCCTCACCTGTCTGTTGAGGACGTCTTCGTGCTGGAGGACGATGTCGGTTTCTCTGTCGGGAAGGCCAGCCTGGCCTCAAAGTCCGGCACCTCATCCAGGCGCCCCCGGTCCTTCAGGAATTGCGCGGTCATACGCAGGCTCTCGAGGGTCTCCCGGGTCAGTTCCGTGCGCCACCGGTAGTCCTTGAGCATCTCGCGCTCACGCTCCGGAGGAAGCCCGGAGCCGGCGGAGATGATTTCGGCGGCCTCATCCGGGTGCTCGCTCACCCACTCACCCGCCTCGCGTGTCGCCTCGACCAGAGAGCGCGCGGCGTCCGGGCACTCAGATACGAACTTCTCCCGCGCGACCAGCGGGAGCGGATAGGTGTTGCCGAGGCCCTCGAGGTTGGCCAGAATTGAGCAGTCGTCGCAGGCCTCCATCACGTTTTGAGGCCACGGTGCGCTGCCGGCTGCCGCGTCGATCTGCCCCGCGTTCATCGCCTCCGGGAAGTCCCGCGGTGACAGTGATACCAGTTCGACATCAGCCGGATCGACGCCATGCTCCTTGAGATAAAGCAGCACACCTCCGTGGGTGCTGGAGCCATGCTGGACGGCCAGGCGCTTGCCCGCGAGGTCCTGCGGGCCGGAGATGGCCGCCGCGTCACGAGCCACGATCCGGTGCATACGCTCGCCATCGCCCAGCAGCGAGAGCAGCTTGACCTTCGGTGAGCGCGCCAGCGAGATGATGGCCGGGGCATCGCCCAGGGCGGCGACGTCGGCCTGTCCGGAGACCAGCGCCTCGGCGGACTGGATGCCTCCGGTGACCACCTTCGTCTCCACCGCAAGCCCCGCGTCCTCGTAAAGCCCGCGGCGGACCGCAACGATGACGGGGGCGTAGCAGGTCTTCTGCGAGTACGTGATCGTGACCGGTTCGGCCATCTCCGCCGGAAGAGGATCATCCGGCGGCTGCTGCGCAGGCTCCTGCGCGGGCGGGCAACCGGTGAGAAGCAAAGCCAGTGTCATCAGTATGAGCGCGACGATTACGGTGCGGTTCACGGTCATCACCTCGGGTCGGGCATCTCGGATATCCGGGGCTCTCCAGCCTCAGGCATCGTTGCGAGCAGGCGCAGTTCAAGCTCGCGCATGCTTTCGGAGAGGCGCTCGCGGGGGCGCGGCAGTTCGGTTGCTTCGTCGCTGAGGACTGTCCCGGGCCGTTCGGAGAGCACCACCACCCGGTCGCCGAGACAGGCCGCCTCGGCCACATTGTGTGTCACGAAGAGGATCGTGGTGTCGGTGCGCTGCCAGATCTCCAGCAGCTCATCCTGCAGCCGCTCGCGGGTCTGGGCATCCAGCGCGCCGAAGGGCTCGTCCATCAGCAGCACACGCGGTTTCAGCGCCAGCGCCCGGGCGATCGCCACGCGCTGGCGCATGCCACCGCTCAGTTCATGCGGGTGGGCGGATGCGAAGTCCGCCAGGCCCACCATCGCGAGCAGTCGCTCGCGTCTTTCGACGCGCTCCCGCGCGGGCAGGCTGTCGTTCACGCGCATGCCGAACTCGACATTGCCCGCGACATCGAGCCAGGGGAACAGGGAGGGGTCCTGGAAGACCACGGCACGGTCCGGTCCGGGCTCGCGTACGGGTGAGCCATCAAAGAGCACGCGCCCGGAGGTGGGGGAGAGGAAGCCCGCGACGAGGTTCAGCAGCGTCGTCTTCCCGCAGCCGCTGGGGCCCAGTACGCAGACGAGTTCGCCCTCAGCTACAGACAGGGTGACGTTTCGCAGCGCCTGCACCGATCGCTCGGAGCCGTTGAAGCAGATGCCGGCCTCGCGCAGTTCGATAATCGCGCTCATGTTCTCACCATCCCCCAGCGTCGAATCGTGGCCTCCTCGAGCTTCGCGAAGCCCACGTACTCCACGAGCAGGCCGACAAGGCAGATGACGATGATGCAGACGAATGCCGAAGTGTAATCGAGGGTCCAGCGCGACTGGATGATGGAGTAGCCGAGGCCGGTCCCGGTGCCGACGATCATCTCCGCGGCCACCACGACGCGCCAGCTATTGCCGAGGCCCACGCGCAGGCCGCTCAGCAGGTGAGGGACCGCGCCGGGCAACAGTACGTGCGCGAAGGTCTGCCATCGGTCCGCCCCGGCCATTCTCGCGACACGCAGATGCTCCTCGGCCGCGCCCTGAATCCCCGCGACCATGTTCACCGCCACGGGGGCGAGCGCGGTCAGCGCGATCATGAAGATAGTGGCGTGATTGCCGATGCCGAACAGGAGGATGGCGATCGGTATCCAGGCCAGTCCCGGCACAAGCTGCAGGACGTACACCAGCGGCATCAGCAGGCGCTCGAAAACGCGCGAGGAGCCGATGATCGTCGCCGCGAGCATTCCCAGCGTCGCGCCGACCAAAAAGCCGACGACCCAGCGCATCAGGGAGGCACCGGCGTGCGCGTAGATGGAGTAGTCAAGCAGATGGGCGCCCGCAAGCAGCCGAACGCACCGCTCGAAGGTCTCAAGCGGCCCGGGAAAGGGCGCGCGAGGCCGGACCACCGCCGCCACCAGCGCCCAGACGGCCAGTCCCAGCGCCACCGGCGCCAGAGTCCACAGGATGCGCCTCAGCCCGGCTCTCCGACCGGGCGAGTCCCTCATTCGGCGAGGTGCTCCTCGAGCAGTTCGCGCAGATCCGTCTCCGAAGGCACCTGTCCGCTGACAAGCACCGCGTCCTCACACACCAGCGCGGGTGTGAGCACCGGTCCGAAACCGGCGATTTCCGTCGGATCTTTCACATGCTCGACGACAATGTCGTCCCGGTCGATGTCGGCCAGCGCGTCAGAGGTCAGTTCGTAGAGTCGGTCACACTTGCTGCAGCCCGTCCCCAGGATCAGCACACGCATCTGTTCGTCCTCCTCTTTGGGCGCGGAATCGGGTCCGCACATGCGCTCACAGTACGATGACAGCACCTGGAGGGTGGAGGTCATGCAGTCCATCTCCGCCTGCAGGTCGCTGAGCCAGTGTTCGATCATATCGAGGCGGTCCTCAATGTCCCTCGGGCTGGGTTCCTCCCCTTCTACTTCGCCCTCGGGTGTGAGGAGGCGGTCGATCTCGCTGCGGGGGATCCGGTGCTGGCCGCCGGGTAGCTTGGCGGAGCGCAACTCACCGTTGTAGATGTACCGCTTAACCGTGGGAACGCTCAAGTTAAGCTCTTCGGCAGCCTCGGTAACTGTCAGATGTTCCATGCCAATCGCCTTCCTGCCCTGCATTGGGCGCTTAATCTAATATCATATCGTATCACATCAGTCAAGAGGACGATATATCGTATCAGAGGATTGCGCGTAGAAGAGACAGCGGCGGGGCTTTTCAGGCACATGCCTGCCTGGTTGGCTGCAGGCATCGCGAAGAGGTCACTGCAGTCGGTGACTCAGACGGTAACGACCGCCTGAGCGCGGCTCTCGTCGGCGGCGCGCGTGGTCTACGGCGCGGTTACGCCATCTCGTCGAGGGGCCAGATCGGTCTGCGGACGCACTCGAAGTCAAGCAGCGTGACATCGGGGTTATGCACGCCGGGGGTGTCCACCTCAAAGATCGCCGTGGCGAGAGGACCGTAATCCGCGCGGAAGTGTACCGCCGACTTCAGGCCGATCAACAGCCGTTCGGTGGGCTCGATTCCCAACCCGCGCAGCGCCTGGCAGTCGTAGGGCTGGATTCGCTGCTCGGTCAGCACCACCTCGGTCTCGCCGACCACAAACACTACCGTGCGTCCCATGTCCGACTCGACACCGGTGTACATCGGCCCCGTGTTCTCGTAGCGGCCGTCTGCGATGAGTCGCACGTAACCGGTCAGTTCCAGCGGAGGGCCGTGCCGGTCGTCGGTCTTGCCGCCGACCGTCAGCGTCACCTTCGAGCGCACTCCCGCCTCGATCGCCCCGGCGACCGCCTCGGGATCGGCGATAATCGCCACCGTCGAGCGGGGGACCCGGGCCTCGACGATCTCGCGCAGCATCACGGTCCCATCACACGGCGCGCCGCCACCGGGGTTGTCCGAGCCATCCGCGAGAACCACCGGGCCCTCGCCGGTCTCCAGTGCATGCGCGATGGCGTCCTCCACGGGTGTAAGCTCAACCCGGAAAGCGTCACGGCGCTGCCAGAATGCATGGGCGATCGTCTGCGCGGTCTCTGCGGCGAGCGCCTGGTCGCCGTCAGCGGTCACGGCGACCGATGCGCCGCAGTCGGTGATATCCGCGAAGGGGAAACCACCGGAGACGGTGACGTTGAGGATCTCCGGGCGCGCTTCGGCCTCGTGGGCGAGGTCGATGATCTCGCTCATCGGTGGCATGAGGGTGCACTGGCGGGGCGGGCCGATCAGCATCGGCACCTGCGCCAGCGCCGAGACGGGTTGCACCCTCCCCTGAAGGGCGCCCAGCAGCAGGCGCACGGCATCGCGACCGCGCTCATACGCATCGACGTGCGGGTAGGTGTCGTATCCGACGAGCGCGTCCGATTGGTCCACCATGCGCGGACTGATATTCGCATGAAGATCGAGTGTCGCGACGATCGGGGTTTCCGGGCCGACCATCTCGCGCACGTGGGTCAGGATATCGCCCTCGGCGTCCTCGATCTGCTCGGTGACCATGGCGCCGTGCAGCTCAAGCAGCACTCCGTCAACTGGCAGCAGCGGCTCCAGGTTCTCCAGGAGCATATCCAGCACGCGGTCATAGGCCGACTGCTCGATGACGCCCGAGGGCTGCGGGAAGGTCCACAGCACCGGCAGAACTTCGAAGCTTTCGTCCTCGGCGGCATCGAGGAATGCGCCGGTACACATGGACTTGCCCTTCAGCGTCTGGACCAGCTTCTCGCCGGTCATCAGCCCCGGGAAGCCGCGGCCCCGCGCGAAGTCATCGAAGGTGGTGAGGCCTTCGGCGAACGTATTCGTCTCGTGAGAGAATCCTGCGATCGCAATGCGTTTCACGCTGCGCGCTCCTTCCGGCTTTGCGTCCATGTTTGCGTGTTGCGAAATGTGTTGTGCTACTGTTCTTCCACCGCGTGAGGCGGCTGCAGCGTTCGCTCGCCCAGCGCGTTGAGCGCATTTTCGAGGGCCTCCGCGACTTTGAGGCGCCGGGCCTCCACGACCTTCGGGTCGTCGGTGTATTCCAGCCAGTCGGTGGTGACATCCGATGCATCGAGCGCCGCCCTCGCGCGCCCGCCGGCGGCAGCGTCTCCCTGCTGCTCGAGTCGATCTGCAGCGTCCTTCAGCATTGCGAGCATATCGTAGTCCTCAATCCCGTCGCGGTTGAGTTCCCACCGGATGCTGTCCACCGGCCCGTCCTCGCCCGGGTAGAGCAACGATCCGTCGCCATTGCCGCCCGGATAGGTCATCGGCTCCTCCCACGGGTTCTCGGTCCAGTAAGTGGCGCGCCAGTACAGGAAGCCGGTGACCTCTTTGTCGAAAAGCTGCCAGAAGAGCACGCGATGATCGGTGCCGGGATAGTCGATGGCCCAGTTGTTCAGCCACGGGCGCTGGGCGGAGATGCAGACATAGGCCCAGATCTCGTCGCCCGCCTCCCGGCGCTGTTGCAGATAGATCGGTTCGTAGCAGTCGCTGTGCGGCACGTGGATATCCACATAGCCCGCAAGCTCCGCGTAGCGGGGGTTCCCCGGCTCGATCGGGCGGCTGGCACCGTAGCCGTAGGTCAGGAGAGTCTTCAGTTCAGGCGCCACCTCATGGGAGAGGCCGAAAGCCTGCTTCACCTCGTCAAATGCCTTCGCTCCCGGCTCATCGATGGTGTAGATGTAGCCGAGGTCCTCCCACCCGCGCTCGACCAGGTGGGCCCGGGTCTTCTCCAGCAGGGCTGTCGCCCGCTCAATCGCCTCGCGGTCGCCCTCCTCGAAGCCCGCGACCTCGCCCCACCCCGATGGCAGGCGGCACCATGAGATATTGAAGCCCGTCAGGCCCTGCTCGACGAGTCGCTCCATGCGCTCATCGAAGCTCGTCCAGTCGATGGCGATCTCGCCATCCTCGGACCTCGTGATGCTCGGTGAGCCGACGCCCGTGGGGCTGCAGCGGTGCGCCAGGAAGTTTCGCCGATAGTCGCGCATCAGGTCCTCTGCGCTGAAGCGGCCCATCTCCAAGCCCGGGTTGCCCAGCAGGTTGCGATCGGGCTCATCAGCCGGACTGAGGCGCGCATCGTCAAACCACGCGGTACCGACCTCTGACACGCGGATGTACACGCGCGTGGTGCCATCGCCGCCTGCCGTGAAGCGCCCCGTGGCCTGTTGCCATTCGCCGTCGGTGGGTTCGAGCGCGCCACTGCCGCCATTGGGCATCCACCAGTGTGCGGCCGGGTCCTCGCCGGGGGCTGTGCGATACCACAGGTCGAAGACGTACTCCGTTTCGGGCTGCAACTGCAGCTTCGGAGTGTAATACGCGAAGCGCGGGGCCTCGTGGGTGCCGCGCTCCGTGCGGGTGATCTCCACGCGTACCGAGTTGCGCCCTCCGTGCTTCACCTCGGTGTCGAAGTCTTTGCTCAGTTCGATCTCGCCGAAGTAGTTCGGCCGGCCCTCCATGTCCGCGCCCGACCATGTGCCGGCGGACCACCAGCGCGGGCGACCGGGGCCGGGCGTGATGTCCGGGTAGAATTTCGATACATCGAAGCCAAGTCCGTAGGATGTGCGCAGCCAGCTTGTTCTCGGCAGCGAGAAATCCCACACGCGCGCCGTCAGCGGCACCTCCAGCGCCTCGGCGTTGGCGGGATTGATGGTCAGGGCGCCCTGGTAGACGCCCGCACGCTGGTCAGGCGCGGCGTGTACCTCCACCCAGATGCAGCGCACTTCATCGCCGGGGACCGAGAATGTGTCGGCCTCGACCAGCGGGTCCGGGACGCGCCCGGGACCCAGCGGCGCTTTCGAGGTCGAACGCGTAACGTCCACGTACTCCACGCGCCGGATCCTGACGCGCTCGCCGGGGATGGTCGCACCGTTCGGGCCCTGCAGCGGCGTGCCGCTGACTGCGACCTCGTTCAGTGCGCGACCGGCGGGCACGATGACCACCTGTGCCGCCTCGTGCTCACCGCCCGCCAGAGACACCTGCACCGAATCTGAAGGCTCGCCTGCGAAGTCGGCCGTGGGCGCGATCTTCTGCATGGTGCTGACCTGAGAGATGACGTACCCGCGCTCTCCGGCCGCCTCGATCAGCGGCAGGCGCGCGACGAGTCGGCTCAGGCTCTTGCTTTGCTCTGCCAGGTGCTCCACCTCGGCCGCTTGTGATCGCATCTGATCGGAGTCCGACGCTCCCCCGAGATCGGCGGCTATGCGCCGGCCCTCGTCCATCAGTCGGGCTGATCGCCCGAGGGCCACGCGCCCCTCCTCGATCGCTTCGTCCGGCAGTGCAGCGGTGCGCAGAGCGGAGAGATCGCGCTGAATGTCCGCGACCTCCTCAAGGGCCTGCGCGCGCAGCAATGTGCCGAAATCGGCTTCGAACCCGCGGAGATGTCCGAACAGATCGGGCTCGTGGAAGCTCTTGCCCGCAATCGGTGCCCATGTGGAAAGCTCCCCGTGGGGGCACTCATTGCGTGTGATGTTCAACCGCCAGTGCGCATCGGCATCCGCGGGAAGCTCCATGTTCGCGACAGGCACGAGAAGCTCGAGCGTCCACCCGTCGTCGCCCCGCGTGGCCGCAGCCCGGGCGGCGCAATCCCACGTTTCGTCCTTGCCCCGCTCATCGCGGATCGTGCCCCGGGCGTTGGCAATGATGTGGTAGTAGCCCTCGCCGTCATCACGAGGGCTGAGGAATAGTTCCACGCAATCCTCCGACCAGAGAGGCGCGTCACGCTCGGTCAACTCCGCGACCACCTCCCCCATCTTCGCCTCGGCGCACTCGAAGGCGGCGTACAGCGCCCTGTCGTCGTGAAGCAGTCGCACGCGCGTGCCGTGCGTCGGCGCCCGCTCAGGCTCGCCGAGCAGCGTGAAATCCTCGACCACGGCGGCCTTCGCCCACGCGTCATCGTCCAGCGTGCCGTCGATGACCGGCGGCGGGCCCGACAGGCGCGGGACGGTCACCTCTGGAGCGTTCGCGAGGCAGGTTGCGGCTGCCAGCAGTGTCGCGAGAATACCGGCCACGATGCGCATTCTCAGCACTCCCCTCCGATTCGTGAATGTCCTGCCGATCGTCCTCAGTCGTACACTGTCGCGCCGTAGGTCACGAACTCGTCGGCCATCGCCTCGATCTTCTCCTGGCTATGGTCCACCGCGTCGGGCGACGGGTACCACTTGGCGATGAAGCCGCCGTTGTAACAGCCGAGGGTGTCGATGAGCTTTCGAGCATACACGCGCACGTCCTCGACGGTCCCATGGACCATCGTCTGCTGAATGTCCACGGGGCACCAGAAACACAATCGCCCGCCGAAGCGCCGCCCCAGTTCCTCAAGCCCCATGTTCTCCTGCTGGTCCTGCTGGATCAGATCCAGTTCCGCCTCGATGAAGTGCTCCAGCAGTTCGGTGATATGCCCGCAACTGTGCAGGAAGGTGAGCAGGTCGCGCTCGTGTGCATGGTGATACACGCGGTGGTAGACCGGCTTGAAGAACTCAGCGAAGATGTCCGGCGAGAGCATCGGGCGGTCCTGCAGGCCCCAGTCATCGGCGGAGATGATCCCGTGCGCGCCCGCATCGGCGAGGCGGTCGATGGCGTCGATGGCGATGTCCCCGAGCCTGTTGAGCAGCTTCCGCAGCCCCTCCGGGTGCTCGTACGGGTCCGTCCAGGCTTTCACATGCCCTCGCAGGTACTCCAGGCGGTGGATGAGGCTCAGCGGAATGCCCGCAAGCAGGAACCTGTCTTCGGGGTTGTCGGCGCAGGCCTTTCGGGCACTGTCGTACCGCGCCTCGACGGTGTAGTCCGGCCAGTCGAAATCATCCAGCATGTCGTAGTCAGTCAGTGGGTGGCCGACCACCTGGCCCATCGTCTTGTCCCCGGGAAGCTTGCGCCAGATGCAATGGAATTCGTCCTCGTGCTCCGTCTCGGTATTGACGCTCGGCTCCCAGTTCGGGTCACCGCCCGCCCCGCAGTGCTTGAGATCGCTGCCCCAGGGCTCAGGCAGGCTGTAGGGCACGCGATCGGGGCCCTCGAAAGTGACGGCGCGGACAACACGTTCGTGTGAGGTCATATCAATACTCTCCCGGCAATATACGGCTGTTTTGCGTGGTCATATGTGTCGGACGCTCCCGCGACAGTCATCGTCGCACCGCCAGTGTCGCCGGACGCTCGCGGTCCTCGGTGACGCTGATGCGCAGCAACCGGGCCTCAGCGTCGTAGTGGCACTTTTCAGCGACTGAGTGGCCATTCAGTTCCACGCCCGCCGGCGGGCTGGCCAGGTGCAGTGCGACATCCCACTGTCGGCTCTCGGGCATGCCGTCGTAGCTGCCGTCCCGCGGCGGGATGGTCAGTGTCACGGCCCCATCGTCTTCCGCGCAGGTGATCTCCGTCACGGCGACGTCGCCGTCGAGATACGCTTCGGTGACGCCGTCGTCCTCGTAGAGTGTAAAAGCGCTCTCACCGTGCGGGAAGACTTCCACCCCCACGGTCTCGGCGGGCCTGTGCCCGACATAGCCCATCTCCGGCCATGTGGGGATGATCGCACCCGCGCGAACGAAGAGCGGGCCGCCGCGATCGGAGGGCGGCTCGTACACGATCTCGCGGGGACCGTCATGGATCTCGCCGGTCCAGTAGTCGATCCACCGGCCCGCGGGCAGGTAGATGGTATCGGTGAAGGCGCAGGTCAGCAGCGCGTCGCCGAGCATGTACTGGAGGATGAACTCATCGCACCTGGGATCATCGGGTGCGATCAACGGCATCGGCCGCATCATCGGCAGCCCCGTGCGCGCCGCCTCGTGCGCGGCGGAGTAGAGATACGGGATGAGGCGGTAGCGCAGGCGGGCGTAGTCCTTGAAGACCGCGTAGATGTCCTCGGGCAGAAACCACGGCTGGTTGTGCTGGTGCCAGCCCAGAACCTGCGACCAGGGCTGCAGGAAGCCGAAGTGGATACCGGCCCTGTTCCAGACCTGCATGTCGCAACTGGTGTTGGAGTGGCCCGAGAGCGCGTGATTGAGCAATGACACGAGCGGCCTGTCGGCACCGCCGGTGTCGCCGGCCCACGTCGCGGCGTACTGCTGGACGCCGGCGTATCCTCCCGCGCTGTAGATCATCGCTCGGCGGCCGGTGTGGTCGGTGAAGCCGCGGGCCATCTGCTTTGCGAGAAGCACCGGGTAAAGGTTGTGCATCTCCTCGTCGTCCATCCCGTTCGCCCACTTGCGATCCGGGTGGAAGCAGACCTGGTTGGCGCCGTCGAGCTTGAACGCATCGGCACCGTTGTCCACGAACTTCTTCAGGTGCTCGAACCACGGCTCACCTGACTTGGTGATCGTGTCGGAGTAGCGCGGAACGAAGTGCGGGTCCTTGATGACATCCTCCTCGTACCGATCCTCCGAAACCGGAGGGATGTCCTCACCATCTTCGGCCTGCTCGTCGCGGAGGCGTTGCTCCTCGTACTCGCTGAGGTCGTAGTCGCAGCACAGCCACAGGCTCAGCTTGAAGCCCATGTTCTTGAGCGCCCTGCAGAAGCCGCCCGGTTCCTGGTGCGGCTTCCACTCCGGCTGATGGAAGCGCTCGGTGCTCCACTGTTTGTCTACCGAGAAGTCGTAGCGCGTCTCCATCCAGTCCGGCTCGAGGCCGATCAGGTCGCAGGGGATGTCCTCTTTGCGGAACTCGCGCGCCTCGTAGAGCACATCACGCGCCCGCACTCCGCGCTCGTCGCAGACCCACGTGAGTCCGTAGGCCCACTGCGGGAGCAGGGCGGGTCGACCGGCGATCTGCGTGTAGCGGTCCAGCAACAGTGGCAGAGTCTCGCCGGCGATCAGGTAGTAGTCAAGCTCGCCCCGGCGCGCCGAGTAGACGAGACGTTCGGGGTTGGAGGCACCGGCGTCAACGTGATGGAACCAGGTGCTGTTGAGGAAGACCGCCCAGCCACCGGTGCTCATCAGGAAGGGGATCGGCGCGTAGCTGACCACATTGCGCAGGATCATCTGCGCCTTATGGCCGCGCTTGTCGAGGCGATCGCGGCTCTCGTCGCCGAGGCCATAAAGCCGCTCGCCCTCGGACAGGGCAAAGGCTGCGCGGAAGCCGTCGTCCTCAGAGGAGACGGGCGCCTCGGGCTGCTCGACGAGCGCCTCCCCATGGGCGTTATGAAGAGCCACCGAGCCATCTGCCAGACTGACCGTGAGCGTGGCCTCGCCGGTTTTCAGCGACACCGTGTCGCCCTCGTTAGTGACGCTGACCGGTATTTCGGGCAAATCGGACCCGACGATTCCGTATCGCACCAGTCCCGGTTCGGGGAATCGGTCGTGCTCGCGCATCCGCACGCGAAAGGCATGCGGTGTCGTGGCCTCGACGCGCAGGTGAGCGCCGGTTGGCATAGCGAACTGTATGGGTGACGTCTGATCTTCCGGCATGGCGCTTCCTCCCGCTCGCGCGGTTGCCTGGTCTGCGTGCTCTGCGTAACCTGCGATCGCTCAGTCCCGCGCCTCAGGTGACCTTTGGCTTGAGGAAGAGCACCTGATCGTGCTCGATCCAGCCCGTGCGCAGGTCCATGCGGAACCAGCCCTCGCTGTTCTTCTCGTGAAGGCGCGTCGGCGAGCGCTTGCCGAACTCCTTGAGGTCATACTGGGTCCACGTCTCGCCTGCGTCGGTGGAGATGATGATGCCGGTGTCCAGTGGCGAGGCCGGGGCGCAGTGTGATGCGAGGAACACGCCGTCCTGGACGATCATATTGCCCGACTCGACCTCCGGATTGAAAAGCCGCGTGTGGGCTTCGGGGTTGCCGATATCTTCAGGCGCGCACGTGAAGATCCCGCGGTCGTACGGCTCCGGTCCGTTCGAGTCGCTGATCCAGTAAAGCTCTCCATCGATGAAGTTGATGCCGCCGGCCTTGTAGCGGGAGTTGAGGTGATCGGTGATGATGACCTCCCAGTCCCACTCATCCGCCGCGTGGTCGTATGTCCCGCGCAGCCAGTGGCACTCCATGAACCCATCCCTGTCCCCGTCACCGGTGCAGGCGTAGAATGCGTCCTCATCGGGGTTATAGGCGACCGTGTGAACGTGCCGGGCGCGGACGGGATTGTCCGGATTGCCCAGCAGCGTGCCCTCCCGGCCGCCACCGGGTGAGCCGTCATCGCGCATGAGCGGATTCTGGCCGAACGCGTAGGCAATCCCGACGGTCTCGCCGCCGTCTGTGGAGTAGTAGATGTTGACCGGCGCCGCGCCGCCGACCACGTTGCAGTAGTTCCCCCACACGAGCATCTCCGTGCCGTTCACGTCCCAGGAGTTGACGCCCGGAAGCGTGTGGAAATACCAGCCGGGGCGGTCGGGGTTCGTCGGTGTGTGGGGGATGTAGTCGCTGCCGTCGAGGTCCTTTACCATGACCTCGCGGCACGACTCCAGCCGGTCGGTGCTGACGTAGAGCGTCGCGGCGGTGGCGAAGACGACGTTCGCATCGCGCAGGATACAACTGAACGTGATGTCCTCCGCGTGCGGGAAATCCAGTGTATGAGGCCAGGTCTCTCCGTTGTCTTCGGAGAGCAGAACCTCCCCGGGTCTGTAGGCGAATGCCAGATTCTCTCGCTGCGAATCGATGTAGATGCCCTCGGGCTGAAGTCGATACCAGAAGTGCTCCGTCTCGCGGATCCCGGTCTTTGGCATGGTCCGTTTCCCCAGTTCAGTGTCGCGACATGTCACGCGCGAGCGACAGCGGGTATTTCCTCATCCCGGGCAGCCGTGCCTCCCCGCGGCGGGGCCGAATGGCGGCAAAGAGGATTGTCGCCACATGGCGGGTGAATATCATCCGCCACCGGGCCTGTGGTCATCGCCGAACGAGATCCAGATGGACCTCGGGCGCGCCTTCGAGGGCAACATCAATGTCGCGCTCAGCGCGGTCGCGGATGACGGCTTACTGGACGCATCGAGGACCTTCGCGATTGACGCGGAGGGGAGCGTAACGCCCCAGTGAGCCGGTACGCTGCGCGAGGTGATTTTCCGGTCGATCAACCCTGATCTTGCGGGGCCGTCAAAAGATCAGGGCAGGCCATCGCGCTGCATCTCTTCGCGAATCTCCGCGGCGTCCAGCGGCCTGTTGAAAATCACCACGTCATCGATCGCGGTCTGCGCCGGCGGGATCGGGTCCCGATCCCAGTCATGGCTCTGCCCGATGCTGAAGTATGGCGCATCGGCGCGGAAGCGATACTCTTCCGGAATGTGGCGCTGATCGATGAGTTCCCCGTTCTCGTACAGTGCCAGTTCGGATCGGGTCCACGTTATCGCCAGGTGCCACCACTGACCGTCCTGCCAGTCGGAGATATCGTGGCTGATATGCGCCCACTCTCCGTTGACACCGTTACCGGCGATGGCGGTCAGCCCGCCTGCGGTGAATTTGTAGAGGTAGAAGCGGATGCGGTCCGGGTCGCGCACGATGAAGAAGAAGCGGAAGCCCGGATCGGCGCCGGTCCAGCCCATGGGCTTGACCCACATGCTCAGCGTCCCGCCGTCGTAGTCGATGTTCCCCTCGCTCGCGTAGTCCACCCAGTAGCGGCCATCCGCATCCTCCCCCAGCAGAGCGGCCTGCCCCTGGTGCCCTTCGGTGAAGCCCGGCTGTCGGCTGACGCGCAGTGCGTGGCGCCGACCGCCCGCGGCGGCAGCGTTTATCGATCCGTCCATCGGGGCGTAGAAGAGCACATCCTCGCCGACATCCGCGGGCGGCGGCAGCGGCTCGAGCACATCTTCGGCGCAGCGGAAGCCCATGTAGCGGCGCTGCGCGTATGGCGCCTGGCGCTTGCGCGAGGTGGTGCGGCTGTCCCATTCGGTCAGACACCACGCGCCTCCGCGGGCGACGCCCCGTCGGCGCTGACCGATGGCCTTCGGATTGTCCACCGGCGAGTGGCTGTAGAAGTCCTCCTGCCAGACATCGGCCACCCACTCCATCACGTTTCCGCCCATGTCGCGGACGCCGTACGGGCTGCGGTCGCCGGATGTTGATCCGACCGGGGCGGTGGTGTCGGAGCTTTCCGATGTCACGGTCTTCTGCGGGTCCCAGTCATCGCCCCACGGGTAGCGGCGTCCGTCCGTGCCGCGTGCGGCAAGCTCCCACTCGGCCTCGGTCGGCAAGCGGCGGTTGACGCGCTGGGCGTACGCGCTCGCCCCCTGCCAACTGACTGCACCGACAGGGTGATCGGCCCATTCTTCGGGAACGCTCACGGTGTCCGTATCCGCATCATACGAGAAGTGGTTGACCTCATTCGCGAGGTCCACATACCTGTAGATGCGGTCCAGGTCGCCGGCTGCGACCTCGTTGAGGAAATCCGCGTACTGGCCCTGGGTCACCTCATGGGCGTCAATCCAGAAGGCATCCAGGCGCACTGTGTGTGGCGGGAACTCCGCGGTCCTTCCGAACGCATCCTCGGCATCGGTGCCCATGGTGAACTCAGCGGCGGGCACGCGGATCTGGGGCATCCCGTCCTCGGAGGCGGTCCTCGTCTGCGGTGCCTCGTCGGCGCAGGCGGTCGCGATGAGCAGTCCGGTCATAACCGTCAAACACAGGAGCACTCGCTTCATCTATCCTGACTCCCTGGCTTCGACATCTACAAGCAGAGCGGCCGGGCGGTCCTCGAAGACCGGGACCTCAATCGAGATCGTCCCGTCTTCACTGCTTTCGGCGGTCAGCGACGTGGTCTCGCCTGCAAGCGTCCGGAGCGTCACCGCACCCGCCCGCTGAACGTCGATCTCCGCAAGGTCCACCGTCACCTCGAATGGCTCGCGGCTGTCCTCTCGACGGTCGAGCAGCGTGATCGCGAGACGCTCGCTCTCGGGGCCGCGGAAGATGCGCGCATGGACGCGTTCGGGCACCGGCCCGAGGCCGATGGTATCGAGGAAGTCCCCGTAGTTCATCTCGTTCGTACATGCCCGGCGGAGCGAGACCAGGTTCCGGTAGTACTCGTTCGCCAACTCCGGCGGCTCGTAGCTGAGCGGGAACTCGAAGCGGTTTCCGATCAGGTAAACGCGCTCCAGCGCATCAGACATCGTAACATCCTCGCCGGGATAGAAGTGGCTGACACCGCTGTAACCGTTGCACATGCCGGAAAACAGGACCATCTCCGGCAGGGTGTAGCGCACGACCTCAGGATGCGGCCACCTTCGGTGCCACATCAGCCCCAGCGCGTGTGTCCCGTACTGCAGCAGTCTGTCGCTGGAGTACTCCTGCATCAGGCAGAAGTCCTCCGGCGCCTCGCGCCGCAGCCGGGCGAAGAAGTCCATGATCGCCTGGCCCTCCGCCTGCGGATCCTCGTGACCGTGATTGGAGGCGAAGCAGGGGCTGCCCCGCGAGACCGGGCAACTGTCCAGGTACCATACGTCGATGCCGTAGTCCTTCGCCCACTTGTCCACGACCCAGTGCCTGTACAGATCGGTCCACTTATCCGCCGCCGGGCACTGGTTCCAGTAGTCGTCCAGGTAGCCCGGCACCGTGCTGCTCCACATCGAGTAGCTTCCGGTATGGTTCATCAGGCTCTGCTGGACCCAGTTGTCCTCCATGTAATCGAGCGCGGGGCGCGGTTCGTCCTCGGGGATCTTCTGGTCCAGGCGCGGCTGGCGGACGAACGTCCCGAGGAGCGGGTCACCGGTGTTGAAGTTCAGATAGACCCCGAGGTGACCGCCGCTGGCGTGCAGTTCGCGCACCGCCTCACGCAGATCATCTTCGGTGCCCATGTACGGGTTCGGGAAGCCGTAGGCGTGATAGCTGATATCGCCGCCGGCCATCTCGCTCCACAACTCGATGTAGTTGATGCCGATGGCCTTCGCGTGTTCGAGAGCGCGGGGAAGCTGGCCGAATTCGTAGCCGCTGCTGCCGCTCATCACGTAGCCCTGCGCCTCGCGAAGCCAGTCCGGAGTCTCGCGCAGCGTGAATGTGTCGCGGAACCACTCGCGGTAGAGATCCGCGGCGCTGTGCCAGTCACCGGCGTGTGGCGCCACGCCGCACGGCCCCGGGGCCCAGCGGTCTCCGGGCCAGCACAGTGCCCAGCGCTCGATGCCCAGATCGACGCTGCTCGTCTGCGGGTTCCCGCGGAGGATCAGGTCGGTCTGCGGCATCCGGCCCGTCTCGCCGACCTTGAAGTAGAGGCCACCGTCCGCCCCGTAGTAGTCGAACCAGCCCATGGTCGTCGGACCGATGTACGGGTAGCGGCTGTTCTGCCCGAGATTCTGGCTCGGCTCGGGGATCCGCTCTCCCATGGTCGATGGCACGACCGCGTACGGCTCAGAGCCGCAGGCATCCTCGGGAAGCGACGCGATGTGCGGATAGCGCACGCGGTGGACGACGAGCGACTTGCTGGGCCGGGTGCTCAGGCGGTTGTCGATGGCGATATCCCACCGCGTCTCACAGCCGCTCGGCGGTACCGTGACGGTCAGCGTCAGATCGATGGCATGACCGATGCGGTGCCGGAAGGTGATGCGATCACCGCCATCGCTCTCGGATGTGGTGACATCCCGCAGGGTCTCGAAATCCGGCACGATGGTCTTCACATCTTCGTCCTCGAAGAAGCGCGGGTTCGTGAGGAATCGGGCCGTCTCCAGTTCTGCAATCGGGGCTCCCTCGGGCTCGAAGGAGATCGTCAGATCCGCCTCGCGATTGTCGATCTTCAGCAGGCGCCCGGTATTGCGGTCGAACGTGAGGGCGATCGAATCGTTTGCCAGGCGTACGGGGAGCGGCTTATCCGGCCTGGGGGGGCGCAGCGAATCTGCGTCGCAGACGAGCGGCTGTGAGCTGTATACGATGGCGTCCCCGAACGTTATCTCGGCCCTGCGCCATACGGACGCGTGGGCCTGCCAGAAGCCTTCGGCCACGAGCCTCGCCGTCGGCGGGTCACCGGTGAAGTCGGACTGCAGTGGGGCCTCTCCCGCGGGAGTGCGGATGGCCGCGTTCGCCTCCAGTCGGTCCGCCTGACCGCCATGTGCGGTCATGGTCCAGACGATGTCGGTGTCGGCTCGATACGGTGCGCCGATCTCGACCCCCGGACAGTCTTCGCGGAACACCAGCGTGCCGAAGTTCCCGGGTTCGTGGAAGCCGCGCTGAAGATGCGACCAGGTGCTGTACTGGCGGTTGAGGCGGTCGTTCCGGGCGGCATTCATAGTCCACCGGGCGCCGTCGGCAGGGGGCTCCGACAGGCCGAGTGATGCGAACGGGATCCGGGCTTCCGCCGACCAGCCCTCCGGGCCGCTCTGTGTGGCGACCTGCCAATCCGGGTTGACCGCTTTGTCCATCCCGCGCGCGTCGTAGCGCACGCCGGCCACATTGAAGACCAGGTGCCAGTACTGCTCATCTGGCTTCGGCCTCAGGTAGAACTCGAGGGCCTCGTCACCGTACGCGCCGGCATCATGACTGGTGGCGCGGGGTTCGGGGAGCGCCTGGAGCGAACCGGCCGGCCATGGGCACTTCAGCCCCAGGTACAATGCCTCAGAATCATACAGCAGCCGGAACGTGGATGGCCTGGCGGGGACGTCGTCCGTCTCAAGGATGCGGAAGTCCGAGGCCGCAATGGCGCCGTTCCACGCGGATTCGTCGAGTGTCCCGTCAAGGGTGATGGCGCCATCGGTGCGAACGGCTGTCGTCAGCGGCTGTGCAGATGCGGCGACCGCCACTGACAGCAAACATGCGACAACGACGTGCATATTCCTCAATGCTGGACGCTCCCGTGCGTGCCTTCGGCTCACTCTCGCGGGTGTCGGCTCGTGAGATCCCGCATTTGCCCCCGGGATCGCGACTGCCACAACTGTAGTCTGCCACGGAAACGGCTGTCAAGCGGCGCAGGTGGGCGTGACCGCGCGGTCACTGTTTCAGTGCGCACACACCGGTGACAGTCGCAGAGGAGGGAGACGACGCGCAATACAGAGGCGGAAAACGGGAGGGCGTCTGATGTACTTCGCCCCATCCGCTCCCTCTTGCAGGGAGCCGCGTTGGTGCTGGACGATCCCGTCGGGCCGCGCGCGGCGCGGAGGTATGCAGTTCGGGTCACAGCGGTCGGGATGTGTCGCTGCTGCATCCCCCGCTACGAGTCCGAGTTCGTCTGTGTTGCGTCCTCCGTGACAGGGGCCTCGTCGGTCGGCTCCGCCACGACCACCCGCGCCGCCTGGAGCTGCTTCCCTTTGAAGTAGACCGCGGGGGTAATGGTCTCCTTCACTTCCGAAGCACTGACACCGGGCGTTGGCTCAGCCCGAACCACGACGACGCTTTGCGCCGCATCGGCCGGCAGCGGCTCTCCGGTGTAGTCCTGAACGTAGACGCCCACCTGCCGCATGGCCGCAAGAGTGGCCTCGGGATCAGTATCGGACGCGCTTGTGCGCCAGAGCGTCGTGGCGAGATTCGCGATCGCATCCGACTGCTCGCCGATGTCCACCGGCGCCGGACCGGCCTGTTGATCGCCTGTCGCGCTATCCGAGGCGATCAGCATCTCAATGCTGCTGCGAAGCTGCTCGAGCAACCTCTCGGTCGGCTGGTGGTCGGTGGCGGGCAGGGCCCCACGAAGCCGCTGAACGTCTCTGCGAACCGCCGCGATTTCGCCCGCCTGCGTTGCCAGTTCCGCGTCAATCATCTCGTTGTGAGTCTTCATCTGATTGGCCCATGTGTGTTCGGCCAGTGCCAGGTCATCGACCCTCTGGGCGAGTGTCGTCTGGCGCCGGTCAACCCGGCCGAGGGTATCCGACAGCGCCTCCACCCGACCGGCCATTGCTATCTGATTGGCCCGCGCTGTGTCCTGGATCTGCGCCAGGCGACTGTCCAGCCAGAGCCAGCCTGCGAGAGCGAGGACCACTACCGCCACTGCCGCTGCTATTCCGAGAAGCCCGCGCGATCGCCCGCCCCCGTGCGCAGCCTCGATCCGATCGAGCGCTGCCCGGTATGCACCGTTGCCGGGATCCTGCTGCAGAGCCGACCGCCAGAGCATCGCGGCGTCGAGCAGGTCGCCCTGCTGAGCGCGCAGTCGCGCTCTCAGGTCGAGCACCGCCGGGGAGGTCTGCTGCGCTTCGGGCAGTGTCGCCAGCATCTGCTCAGCCTGCTGGTGGCTCCCGCTTCGCCCCAGGCGTGCAGCCATCGCGAGAGTAAGTTGCACCGCCAGCGACTCCCCGTCGCTGTTCTTGCCGGATTCGGGGGCGTCCCCGGGTGTATCATTTGTCTGTTGGTCGCTGTTCATGCGTGTGCCTCCGTGGCGGCGGGCGCAATCTGTCAGAACTGTTTGGTCGTGGTGCCCAGGGGGCCCTCGGGAGTTTCGACGTCACCGGGCATCAGACGCATAAGTTCGAGACACGCAGCTTCGAGTCTGGGCAGACTGTTTTCCCTGACCGCCTCGTCGCCCTCGGAGATGAGCTGTGACGCGCGACTGGGATCGGTCATTTGCCCGCTCTGCGACTTGAGTTGCTCGAAAAGCGCAAGCCAGAAGCCGGGATGCTTGCGCAGGATCTCGGCGGTCTTCGCCCCGAGGTCATCCATGCGCGCCTGCAGCAGGTCCGGATCTCCGCGTTCCATGGCGCTGCGCACCGCGGCCACTTCAGAACTGACGTCTTCATTCCCGCCAAACTTGGCGAACTCCGGGTCGGACGCCAGTTGCTGCGGCTCTTCTATCTGCTCCTCAGCCTTCGTCACAAGTGCCGGCCATGCGAGGGCCTCTTCGACATCATCGATCAACGCACTCAGGCGACGCAGTTGGTCGTCGGCCTGTCGCAGCGCGTCCGATTCGTTTTCTCCCGCGCGCAGAAGGCTTTCGGTCGAGGCTATCATATCCTCATCGTCTATGCGGTTCAGCGCCCGCGTCGCTGCAGGTGAGTCGGTGGTCTGCGCATCACTGCGCAACCTGCTGAGCCGCTGTTTCTCTTCGTAGAAGGTATCCCGCAGTTTGGCCAGTTCGGGCTTGTCCAGTCCAAGCGCGAGGACCTCCTCGAAGTGTTCATCGAGGATCGGGACGTACGCGCTGGTGACAATACGCTGCGATTCATCGATCGTGATGGTGATCTCGACATCGCTGCCCTGCGGCACATTGCGCCTGATTTGATCGGCCGGGATCTCGAGCATCCCAACGACGCGGTTGCGGTCGGCGCGCTTAATGTTCTCGCCCTGGACGACCGGAATGCGGATCAGATCACCCGTTTGTCCTCGCCTGACGCCGAACGCGGTCTGATGCGTTGTGCGCTTGCGGGCCTCCAGTTGTGTGCCCTTCTCGAAGAACAGGTCAACTTCATTGTTGGCCATGGCGACACCGATGGAGTGGGTGAGAATGGGCTTGTCGGGCACGCCACCGATGGTATACGTCAGTGAATCCGGGGACGATTCCAGCGGTGTGCCGGTGGAATCGCGCAGGACAATCTGGAACTCGTTGCGTACTCCCGGTTCGGCGAAGAGAATCGCGGTGAAAGTGCCGGTGTCGCTGAGCTGGATCTGCCCGCTGCTCCACTCATCGTGTTCGAGACTGACGTTGACGAACTCGATTGTGTGCGCCTCGACGCTTTGCCCGTCCGATGATGTGACACGCCCGCCGATCATCGGATCGGGATCCGGGCCGATTGGATCGTAGTCCAGTTCGATCTGGAATACCCCCGAATCAGGCGCGGGTGGAGGCTCCGTGATTTCGATCCGCTGTGTGCCTGCAAAGATAGCCGCGCCGCGTGCGACTATGGTCATCGGGTCCTCGCTGAAGTCAAGCTCTATGCCCAGTCCTTCATTGGGATCGGCCAGACGCTCGCGAAGATACGGGGTGAGTGTCGGCCCCCCTACGAGCAGCAGCCTCTCGATATCACCCGGCCCCAGTTGCTTCTCGTGCAGCACCTGCCGGGCGATATTGATCGACCGGGAGATGAGCGGCTCCATGAGCTTCTCGACCTGCTTCCTGGAGAGCGGGCAACTGAACTCCAGCATCGGCTCTCGGGCGTCATCCATGCCGAGGTAATCTTCATCAATGACCACGTTTTCCACCCGCGAAAGCTGGATCTTCGCATCCTCCGCCGCCAGTTTCAGCTTCGCCATCGCGGCGTCCCATCGCTCATTGCCGCGGTGGAAATTATCA
>CAZAHB010000037.1:0-31709 GCA_964484945.1 uncultured Armatimonadia bacterium
CGCTCCCGGCCGGAGGACGAAGGGTGGGGACGCTGCCGCCGGGATACCTCGCCCGCACACTCGGGCGAGGCGAGCGGTCTGCCCACCAGCCAGGCCGAGTCCCCCGCGGGCAAAGCGCCGGTGCAGTGGAACTACTACCACCTCCCGGTTCAGGGCGGCATCTCGCTGATCGCCGATTATCACGTGAAGAGTGACGGCTCGTTCCCGGGACGGGTTGGCACACACTTCTACGATGCCGAGGGCAACCACCTTGGCTTCCAGTCGGTGAATGCCCGGGCGGGGAATGGCCGTTGGGTCCACGCGCGGGGGAACCTGCCGGTGCCAGAGGGCGCGGCGAAGCTCGGAGTGGCGCTCTACGGCGCAGACAATCAGCGCACGTGGTACGACGACGTCTCGCTGCTTGGCGTGCCGAGCCACGAGGCAATCGGCTCCATGCCGGAGATAGACGGCCGCCTCGACGATAACTGCTGGCGACACCGGTATGCGATCGATCAGTTCGCGCTCCACGGCGGTGAGGGCCTCCCGGCGGAGCAGCCCCGCGCCTGGGTCGCCTACAACGATATGGCGATCTTCTTCGCGTTCAAGTGCCCCCACCAGCCGGGCGCAGACCTGAAGCTTGATGCTACAGATCACGATGGCGAGGTCTGGCTCGACGATTCGGTCGAGGTATTCATCGACCCATGGCAAGCGAGCGGGGCCTACTACCAGATCTGCGTGAACGCGGCGGGCGTGCTGCGTGACACTCGCGGGACGGACACCGCGTGGGAGTCCGGGGCGCGGGTGGCTGCTCTGCGCATGACCGATCACTGGAGCGTGGAGATCGCGGTGCCCTTCGACACGCTTGAGCCGGACCTGCGGACCGGCATGCGATGGGGCATGAACTTCGTGCGCAACGACCGTGTGCGCGGCGAAACCTCCACCTGGTCGCTGGGCGGCTTCCATGACGCCTCGCGCTTCGGCGATATCGTGATGCTGCCCAACCTGACGCGGTTCTACGTCAGGGACCTGGGGCGGCGCCTCCCTGCACTGGAGCGTCAGCGGGACAGACTGCTGCGGGATCTGGCGGGCGTGAGCCTTCCGACGGGCGTGCAATCGCAGATCGACCGGCGTCTGGAGGAGATGGGGGAGGACCTGCGGCGGCTTGGAGCGCTGGCGGAGCGCGGGGAGGGGATAAGTCTGACGGCGTGGGAGCACCATCTCGGGACATTCCGGGACCTGCAGGACGGGCTTGCGGCAGTCCGGAGCCGGGCGCTGGAGGCCCTGATGCAGAGCGATGGCGAGTCGTTGAGCCTGGCGCTGGCGGGGCCGATGCACAAAATCCGCCGCGAGGGCGAGGAGACTGAGGGGCTGCTCGCCGATCGCATTGAACTGACTGCCGCGCGTGATGAAGCGGAGTCGGCGCAGATCGTCGTGGTCGCCGGCGACGAAACACTTTCCGGGGTCCAGGTCGAGGCGCCGCCGCTGACAGGGCCCGGTGGCGAGATACCTCTCACGTGGCGTATCGTCGATTACCTCGAGACCGCCGATCCCGGTTACGAGGCCGAGTACGTGGGCTGGTGGCCCGATCCGCTGCTGCCGGGCAAACCCTTCGACGTCGAAGCGGGACAGCGCCAGCCGGTCTGGCTGACGGTGGAGGTGCCGAACGATGCCGCGCCGGGCGAGTACTCGACCGAGGTGAGCGTCCGCCACGGCGAGGAGATCGCGAGCGTGCCGATCAGTCTGCGTGTGCGGGACTTCACGCTGCCGCGCCCGGGAACGCTCTCAACCGCCTTCGGACTCTACGCGAGCACGCTGTCCCGCTGGTGGTGGGGGACGAAGCCCTACCGGGAGCACATGCCGGTGGAGGTCTTCCGCGAGTGGTGCGAGTTCATGGGCCGCTACCGGCTGACGCCGAAGAATATCGCGCGGGAGTACATCAGCGTGCAGGGCGGGGATGACCTCGAGGTCGATCTCAGCGCGCTGCAGGAGACGGTGGCGCCGCTGGCCGACCGCTACTTCGCACCCTACTCTTTCTGCCTGCATCGCCTGCCCAGCGGCCCGCGCATGGCCGAATCGGCGCAGGGAACCGACCCGGAGGTCGCCGCGAGCGTCACCCGGGCCTTCGCCGAGGAATGGGAGCGGCAGAATCTGCCCGAGGAGGCCTACATCTACGGCTATGATGAGCCGAAGCGCCATCAGTATCCGGCGCTGATTGCGAACTACGCCGCGATCAAAGAGGCCGTACCGGACTACCCGATCATGCAGACGATCGGCGATCCGGCTCCGGAGGAGCTTGCGGGCTATGTGGACATCTGGTGTCCGTTGAGCCCGCGGGTATTGGGCGACTTCTACCAGGAGCGCCGCGAGGCCGGTGATACGCTGTGGATGTACACCTGCTGCTCGCCGAAGCCGCCGCACGCGAACTTCTTCGTGGATGAGCCCGGCATCGACCACCGAATCCTCTTCTGGCAGGCGCGGCAGGCCGGGGCGACCGGATTCCTCTACTGGGCAGTCTGCTACTGGCACGGGCTGCCGATGCCCTCGACAGATGAGCCGCACTTCCCGGATGTGCCGCTGCGCTTCGAGCGCCTGGGGACGTATAACAACTTCAAGGACAACGGTGACGGTGTGCTCATCTGGCCGGGCCGGGACCGGCGGCCACTCGCCTCCATCCGCCTGGAGTGCATCCGCGACGGGATAGAGGATTACGAGTATCTGGCGCTGCTGTCCCGCCTCATTGAGCGTGCGGAGGCGGTGCCCGCGGCCGACCGGCCGGATGACGCGCTGCTGGCGGAGGCGCGGGAGCTTGCGACGATTCCGGAGAGCATCTCCGAGGACATGACGCACTACACAAAGGCCCCGAGGGTGATCGTGGACCGCCGGGAAGCGGTGGGGGATATGATTGAGCGGCTACAGGCGGCGGTGGGGGAGTAGGCCCCTCAGAGCCCCTCCGCCAGCTCTTCCGCCGCCTCGCGGAGGTCCGGCAGGACACTCGACGCCGGGGTCAGGGCGTCCGTCAGCGCCACCAGCACCGCGCTGTCGCCTGCTGCAAGCGCGATCACATGTCCCTCGGGGCCGCGGGCGGTCGCCTCGCGGGGATCGCCACCTGCGAGCGCCTGACAGGGCGCCTTCGCCGCAGCCAAAAGGTCGGCGCCCAGTGCCGCCAGCGTGTCCGTGTCGGCCGTGTCCTCGGCGTCGGCCGCGAGGAGCAGGCCGCTCCGCGTCGCGAGAGCCATGGCGTTGAGTGCCGGCTGATCGGCCCGTAGCGCCCGCAGGCGCGCCCCGAGCCCGTTTTCGCTCTGGGTCGTCTCCTCAGCCATCAGTCCTCCAGCGGCAGCTTGATGGTCGCGCCATCGTTCTGCCACGACTGATCTATCGCGAAGCAGACCTCGTGCGTGTTCACCGCGTCCTCGATGTCCACGTAGCTGTCCTCGCCTGTCTCGATGCAGTCGAGGAAGTGGGATATCTCGCCCTCGAACGGGTGGTGCTCGACGTCGCCGGAGTCCGGCAGGATCGCCGGGACTTCGGCCCATCCGTCCTGCTGAGGGAACAGTTCGTTGGAGTAGACGCGATTGTCGCGGATCGCGCCGCCATCGCCCATCAGGTCGATGTTGAACTGGTAGGGCATGATGCAGTCCACGGACGATGAAAGCTTCCCGATGGCGCCATTGGCGAACTTCACGGTGCCGACGACGGTCGCGGGGTACTCGTAACGGTCATCCCAGCCGCCGGAGTAAGCGCCGGAGACCTCCACGATGTCCGAGTCCGTGAGCCAGCGGATCGCGTCCACCGCGTGGCAGCCACCGAAGAGGAAGCTGGAGCCGCCCTCGGCGATGGTCCTGGCCCAGTCCCAGCCGGCATACCAGTCGCTGACCCCGTGCCAGTAGTCGGCCTCGGCGTAGAAGACGTTCCCGATCGCGCCCTCGCGCACCAGGTTAGCGGTGTTCATCAGGGAAGGATTCCAGCGCAGACAGAAGCTCACGACAGTGCGCACACCGGACTCGCGGACGGCGTCGCGCAGTTCGTGCAGGCCGTCAAGGGAGATCGCGATGGGCTTCTCCATAATGAAATGCGTGCCCGCCTCGCAGCACTTTTCGCCCTGCTCGACATGGACATGGTTGGGACCGGTGATCGAAACGGCATCGACCCGCTCGTCTGCCAGCAGGTCATCGAGGTCGGTGTAGGTCGCGGCATCGGTGACGCCGGCCTTCGCGGCAGCAGCCATCGCGCTGGCTTCGCGTCTGCTGCCGACGGCTACCACTTCGGAGCGGGGGTCGGCGATGTAGGCGTTGAGGTGCTCCTGGGCGACCCACCCTGCTCCATAGATCGCGCATCCGATCGTCTCCGCTGACATCTCACTGCCACCTCCGTCGGGCGACGTCCCTGTGTGAGTACATCTGTTCGCGGTTCGTGGGACGCTCTACACGTACCCGGAGATTCCAGCAGCGGAGCAATGAATCCTCCCGGCAGGGATGTACAGCACAAAATAACCCGCCGGCAGCCCGAAAAGCTGTCGTGGAAGCGTCATCATGGGACCGTCATGTCAGCGCCCGAAGAGCCGCGCCAGCCATCCGCGCCGGGCCTTGCGCATCGTGCCGCGGGCCTTCTGCCTCTGGCCGGTTTCACGGGATGGGGCCGGTTCGGCTACCCGAGGTGTCGGTGGAGCCGGGCCGGCGATGCGGAAGCGGGCCTCAGGGTCATCCATCACTCGCTCGAGCAGAAGTTCCCGGTCTTCGTCGAGATAGGTCTCGCCGTAGCGCTCAATGTCCTCTGCGGTGACCCGCACATTCCCGACGCCGCGGACATGGGAGACCCGGGGGGTAATGGGCGGTCCAAGTGTCGTCCACCTCACAGTGAGCATAGCTTTCACCTCTCGCGCGTTCGCCGGCCGGCCTCGGATGACCGACCGCCCCGCAGCGAGAATCTCATGCCATGTGCAGTATACCCCAAAATGCCGGCGCCTCACCGGAACTTGTGGAGCTTATTGGACTGAGTACTCGGTCAATTCGATCATGGAGGTCTTCACGTCACCCTCCCACGTCTCGTCCTTGACCAATCCGACGCCCCGGGCGTACCAGCCGATCACTCGATTGGTGATCGCGCTTTCGTCGTCCACCTGCTGCTCCCAGCTCTCTTCGACCCGGACACAGTCGAACGTGCCGGCCGGGACCGTGACCTCTTCGCCCACGCCTGTGATGGTGAAGCTCACCTCGGGGAAGAACGGATCCGGCCAGGTCATCCCCTCCTGCGGCGGAAGCATCAGAATCGGGAGGTCGTAGGCAGGGTTGCCGACACGGGCGTAGATGGCGCCGCCTGTCTCGCGACGGATCTGCTCCCAGACCCGCTCGGGGTGCTCGTCAGTCGCATCCCGCGTGGCCTCGATGAGGAAATAGTCCGTGCCTCTGAGGATGACGGTCCCCGTCACCTCTTCGTGATAGTCGAAGAGCTGATTCTCACCGGCCTGCGCGGGTGTGAGGCCCGAAGCGAGTGTCATCAGGTAGTCCCACCTGTTGCCCACCGCCATGGGCATGTAGCTTTGATCGGCGGGGCCGGGAGGATTCTCGACAATCGTGATATCGACACTGTCCGTCCTGCCGTCCAGCGTGGCGCGTATACGGCCTTCCCCGGCCGAACTGGCGGCCCTGAATATGCCATCGGAGGAGATTGTCCCGATGTCGCCCTCAACCGTCCAGGTCGGTGACGCATCGGCGGTCGGGGTCGTCGTCGCACTGAACTGCTTCTGCGATCCCGCTTCCAGTATCTGGCTCTCACCGGGCTGGATCTCAACCCCATCGATCGAAGTGGCCCCGTCAGAAAGGACCCTTACGGCCACCCAGAGTCTGCTGACGGCTCCCTCCAGAGCGATGGGGATCTCGGTGCGCTGGAAGCCTTCGACCGGCTCAATAACAAGAGTGAAGTCCCCCGACTGGTCCGTCTCGAGGCTGTATGTGCCATCCTCCGCGATCTCGCTGCTCACCAGGGGCGCGTTTTGGGCCGTGGTGAGGTTGTCGCCGCTGAAGAGCCTCACGGTCCCTGCCGTCACGTGGTCAGAGATGTCCCGGGCATTGGATACGGTTCCGGAGACCACCCGCTGCTGCGGTTGCGGCTGTGGTTGTGTGTCGCCATCACCGCCGCCACCACTGCAGCCCGAAATGAAAAGCGCCAACCCGGCGATTAGTGCGAGAAACGAAACGCGATAGGATCTCATCTATGTCTGCCACCTGTCTGAACCGTAATCTTGAAACTCATGGGTGTTAGACGGCCTGACGGGCCGCGAGTGTTCCATGCTACTTATTCGCGAGGGCTGCGCGCGCGTCGGCGCCGGTCGGGCGGTAGAAGTACGCGTCACGCACCAGCGCGATCGCATCCAGCACCGGGCTCTTTAACGCCTTGCCCTCGCGACCGGTTATTCGCAGAACGTTCTCGCCCACCGGCAGATCAAGTTCGATCGGGCCCTCCCACAGCCACTGGTGATACGTCCCGATGCGGTTGCCCAGGCGGATCGGATCCTGCGGATTCTCCTCATCCCACAGGAAGAAGCTGTTCGAGTTCGTGTCCAAGTACTTCGCCCGGATCCACAGCAGCCACCGCCCGCCCTCGGGCAGGTCGAATCGGTACTCGGCCCACTGCTCGGTCCCATGGTTGCGACCGAAGTTCTCGCTCGGCAGCAGCGCTCCCCCGATGGCGCCGCTGACTGCGTCCGCAACTTCTTCTTTGGCGTCAGCGGCCGTAGTGAATTTCCCCTCGAGGCGCTCCGGCTGCCCGGCATCGACGAAGACCATCGGGGGCTTCACGGCCCGGTCCTTCGCCCGTCGCAGGGCCATCCGGATCTCCCCCCGCGAGATTCCGTCACAGTGCATGAAGACGCGCGTGGTGAGGGGCACGACGACGCGCGCTCCCGGCCGCACCTCAACGTCCAACGGGCGGCCGGCGTAGTCGGTGAATGACAGCTTGCGCGGATCCAGTGAAAACTCGAGTTCGGCGTGCCCGCGGACAGGCGCGAGCGAGACCGTCCGCACGCCATCGATCGCGCTGCGAGTGGTGAAGGCCCGCACCAGGTGCCCGGTGACCCCGACGTAGGGGATCTCCTTCGAGGGCACCAGCATTGGCTCTTCACCGTCGCGCTCGATGAGCATCCAGTCCTGGTGCGGCTCGCGGATCTGCTCTTTGAGGTGATCGAACGTCCCCTCGAATTTATGGTGCTCGTAGCGCGCCATGACATGCAGGATCGCATCGAGACAGGGCATGCGTCGCATGCGCTCGACATTTGTCTGGATGGAGTATGCCGAATCGGTGGCCAGTGCCCGCGCGCAGAGGTACTCGACGTCATCGACCTGCGTGGGGCGGATGTGCTCATTCCCCGGGCGCAGGGGGAACCACCCGAAGTCGGCGACCATAAGGCTGCGCCTCGCGCGGGGCCATGAGCGCTCGACGGCGTCGTCCACTTCGTCCTTGTAGCTGGGCGAGACCCAGAAGTAATCGCGCTGGCCCACGCGCGTGGCGAGATGCCACGAAAACGGTGCGGAGGCTGCCATCTGCACCAGTGCCGGCTCGCGATCGAGCTTCTCGATGACCGCCATCTGGGCGTTGGAAGTGGTGAACCAGCGCGGCGGATGAACGTCCTCGGCTCCGTCAAAGTAGATCCAGTCGAACCCCGCCGCGTTGTATGTGTCCGCGATGTCCTGTGCGTGCTGATCGAGCAGGTCAGTGGTCTGATCGATGATGAAGATGCCACGCGACTCGTCGGTCTTCACGTGCGCGACGTCGGCGCCGGCCTCATGCGCCCGGGAGTCGGTGCGGTACCTCCCGCGCTGCACGCCGGTGAAGCCGAAGGGCTCCTCCAGCGCCAGCGACGTGTAGGACAGAAGCTCCCCGCCGATGCGGATATCGCGCGTTCCGGTGGTGACGGGCCAGTCGGTCGGCGGCCCGGTCGTGACGATTCGGTCCCCCTGCGCGTCGAGCGGCTCGGCCAGCGTCAGATGCAGGTCCTCGTAGAAGCGAGGATCCGCGTCACCCTCGTTGAGGACGGTTGTCTTCGGCTGCTTCGAGGAGAACATGTGCGCGCCGGCGAGCATGCCCGCATCGTGAATGCGATCGACCGCGGCGCTGAGTTGCTCGATCCCGCCGGGGAATGTGTGCTCGGGAACCGTGTAGCGTCGGCCGAAATGTCCCCAGGTCCCATGGATGAGCAGAATCGACCCGAAGCCCCCGCGCTCGGCCCAGTCGATGACGGTGTCCATGTTTTCATGCGCCACGCCCGAGATCATAAGGTAGGTGCCCCGCGCGGCGTCGGAGAGCTTGGCCTCCATACCGACGGGGATCCCGAAGTGCTCCTCGGCCCGAGCGATATTCTGTGGAAGCTGGCCCCGGGGAGTGACCGCTACTGCGGCCCGTAACGGCAGCACGGAAGTGCCCGCCATGAAGCTCGCGAAGAGCCGCGGAGTGCCGTCCCCGCGAATCATACACTGCTGCGAACCGCCAATGAGCGCGACACCGGTGCCATCTGGATATTCGGCGGCGTGTCCCTGGCAGCGCAGTGCAGCGTCCTCGACCAGTGGCAGTACGAGGAAATCCAGGCGATCGGGGGAGCCCCCGATCTGCTCCAGCGTGAAGACCGGCATGCCGCCGACCTCCGCCCATGAAACCACTGCGCTGATCTCACTGTCGCCGAAGGTATAGGTGATCCGCGCGCCGTTGGCTTCCGCGCGTGTTGCGGCGATCGTCTCGTCGGTACGCGCGTAGGCAACCGGCAGACCGGGCCGGGCCAGTTCGGTATCCGCGCCGGCCATTCGGAGGGACTGCACGGTCGCGTCCTCGCCGATGGTGAGACGCAGCATTTCAGTTTCAATCAGAATCGGTTCGGCGGAGACGCTCGCACAAAGCAGCAGCGGCAGGAGGGCATGCAGGCGACGCATGGATCGATCAACTCCTTCGCGGGTGATGGGACACAGTTCGCCGGGAACGGATGTGAGCCCTGCACCTCAACGACAATGCACGGGAAGCGGGCGCGACAATGCGGCAAAGCAGGGAGGAGGCACGCGCACCGCGCCGAATTGTCCATCAAACGCCATCACCGCCTTCACGAGGTGAAGCTGACCATGGAGTTCGAGCATTACACCCACGAGCGCAACTTCGGCTGTCGTATCAGCGACGAGTACAGTTTTCGCGGTCTGAGGCTGCTTTTGATCGAGAACGAGATCATTCGCGTGACGATCGTCCTCGACCAGGGCACTGACATCTACGAGTTCCTGCACAAGCCGACGGATACCGACTTCATGTGGCGGAGTCCGCGCGGTCTGCGAAATCCCGATAAGGCGCTTGAGATGATCGCACCGAGTGTAGGGCCATTCACCGACTTCTACGAGGGCGGCTGGCAGGAGTGTATGCCCAACGGTGGCCGGGTGTGCGAGTATCGCGGGACCGAGATGGGCCTGCATGGCGAGGTGTGGGGGCTTCCGTGGAAGTGCCAGATCACGCGCGACGATCCCGAGGTCGTTGAGGCGAAGACATGGGTACGCACGATTCGGACACCGTTTTTGCTGGAGAAAACATTCCGCCTCCGGTCCGGCAGCGGCGTGCTTGAGATCGACGAGACGCTGACGAACGAGGGTCACGAGCAGATCGATCTGATGTGGGGGCACCATCCTGCGCTGGGCAGTCGATTCATCGAGCAGAACTGCCGCATCGATACCTCCGCCAGCAGGGTGGTCGTGGACGAGAATGTGGTCGAGCACTGCCGCTTCGAGCCGGAGCAACAGTTCGACTGGCCCATGGGGATCGGGCGCTCAGGGGAAGAGGTCGATGTGAGCGTCGTACCGGGGCCGGATACGCGGCTCAATGATATGCTTTACCTCACCGACCTTGGCGATGATGCGTGGTGGGCGGTGACCAGTCAGGATCGCGATCTCGGCTTCGGGATATCGTTTGATGTGGAGACATTCCCGCACATCTGGCTGTGGATGCCGCTGGGCGGCTCGTGGGGCAGCCCGAGCTGGGGGAGGCACTACACCCTCGCGCTGGAACCGTTCAGCAGCATCCCGGCAATCCTGTGCAACGCCATCGAGCAGGGTACACAGCTTGTCATGGAACCGGGCGAGCAGCGCTCGACATGTCTGCGCGCAGTCGCCTACGAGAATGTCGAGCGCGTGGCGAAGATTGACGCGGACGGGGAGGTCACAAGTGCCTGAGGACGTCGTGGAGACCGTCGCGGGGCCACAGGAGAGTGTGCTGGAGCGCCAGGAGGGGGAGCGGCTCGGCCTGCACGTATGCTGCGGGCCCTGCGCGACGGCGGACATCGAGCGTCTGGCAGAGCAGTGGCAGGTTGAGGCCGTATGGCATAACCCGAACATCCAGCCGGCCGAGGAATATCAGCGGCGGCTTGAGGGCATGCGCACCGTCGCCGAACGAACCGGGACGCCACTGACGGTGCTGGAGTGCAACGTCGAAGAGTGGCAGGAACTGTGCGCCAATCTCATGGATGAACCGGAGGACGGGGCGCGCTGTGAGGTGTGCTTTCGAATGCGCCTGGAGGCCACGGTACGCTGGGCACAGGAGGAGGGGATAGAGGTCATCACGACCACGCTGACGGTCAGCCCGCACAAGGACGCCGATCGCATCAACGAGATCGGTGCGGAGGTGGCCGCGCAGCACAGTCTGCGTTGGCTTGAGCGCGACTTCAAAAAGCGCGGCGGTTTCCAGCGCAGTGTGGAACTGAGCAAACAGATGGATCTCTACCGGCAGGATTACTGCGGCTGCCTGCCGAGTCGAGGATAGGGGCTTTGCGGCCACGGTCAGGCCGCGTGGAGCACTTTCGGACCGCGGCCGGCAATGGCCGGGTCTCGGTGTGTGGGGGATTGTAAGTCGGTTAGATAGATGATGTAATGCGCGC
The DNA here is from genome assembly GCA_964484945.1 of uncultured Armatimonadia bacterium. GTDB lineage: Bacteria > Armatimonadota > Zipacnadia > Zipacnadales > UBA5352 > UBA5352. The sequence goes on from CAZAHB010000037.1 coordinate 10,868, forward strand.
GGCCCGGTCACCCAACAACTGACCGAGGAGCAACCCGAGCCAGAGCCGAACACCATCTCGGACGCGTTTCACGAGGCCGTGAGGTCGCTGGGCACCACGCTGACCGCAGCGGGCCAAGCCGGCGCATGGGGGCTGGTATTCGCACCGATCTGGGGGGGGCAGCACCGGCGCTCGCCTGGCTGCTGCTCAAGCGCGTGATCAGGAGTGATGAGTGATGGTCCGGAACTCAGGTCGCGGAGACAGGCGAGGGATTGCAAAGGCGTGGATAGTGCTTGCGGGGCTGGTGGTCATTGCGCTCGGGGTTGTGTTGGTCATGCCCATACTTGCGCGACCGGTTCCGGGACCGTCGTCGCCACGCGCTGTCTGTCTTCACAATCTCAAGCGAACCGGCGTGGCGGCCCTGATGTACGCTGTGGATTTCGAGGATCATCTTCCCCCGGCCGCGGATTGGCATGGGCGCATTACTGGCTGGGACGCGCGAGGGGAGCTTCCGGGCTGCCCCGCCGCTCCCTGGAGCCGGCGACCCGGGTATGGAGCCCACGTCGATGTGATGGGGAAGCATCTGGCAGAGATCGACGCCCCCGGGGAGCAGTTCCTGTTCTTCGACGGTCACGGCAGCCTTATCATCGAGCGGCACCAGTTCGACGGTGGCGAGCCATGCGCGAACTACTGCTATGCGGACGGCCATGTAAAGCTGCTGAAGGAGCCGCCGCCGGGCTTTGCAGTGGAACGGTGACCCAGGTGCGGGAGTGAGGAGACGCGCCGACTTCGCTTTCTAAGCCGGACACGCCAGAGAACAAAAGGTGACCAGCATGGGCGTACAGACCACCAGCCACGGGGGCTGGAACTGCGTTGCTTACCCTCTGACAATCATTGCGTTTTTCGTGTGGGCAATCGTCTCCGACGTGCCGCTGTGGCATCCCGTCCGTCACGCGGTCGAGACGAAAGCCTGTCAGGCCAATCTCAAGCACCTCGGCGCAGCCATGCGAATGTATGCCAGCGACCACGGTTTCCCGCCTGCCGCGAACTGGGAGACAGCGATCGCCCAGCGCGTTGAAAAGCCGAGCTACTTACACTGTCCCGCTGCGCCGGAAAGCCCGTTGCTCAGCTACGCGATGAGTGGCGATCTCGCGACGATGTCGTCGGACATTGAGGCCCGCGCGACGAAGCCCATGTTGTTCGACGGACGCGCCGGCCTGGTCATCGAGAGACATGAAGAAGGCGCGAATTACTGTTATGCGGACGGGCACGTGGAGTGGCTGGACGACCCGCCGGCGGGTATACCTGTTCTGAGCGATGAAGAGCAGCAGTAGGCGGCGGTGGTCATGGATCCCAGCACGAAGCGACAGATTGAGGTTTTGACGCCCCCTGCGTTGCCGGTTCTGATACCGGTCCTGGCGTTTGTCCTTGCGGCGCTTCTCTTTCCGTGGATTGCGCGCTGGCTGCATTGACGGCACCGGTCAGGGCTGCCCGGCCTCCCAACGACACACGCCGGCGCGGGGGCAGCCTCTCCAAAGACGCCGGCTCCAAAGACGCCGGCTGCGGCATCTTCCCCGCAGGTCCCACGCTCTTCCTCGACGAACTGGCACACTCCCACCAACGCTCGGAAGACACCTCGGAGGGCAGTATGAAGATCGCACATCGTGCCATGAACCTCGGCCTGCCGATGATGGACGCCATCGACGCGGCGGCCGAGATCGGATACGAAGGCATCAGTCTCTGCGCGAAAGAGGAGTGGATCGAGCCGGAGAGTTTCACCGAGGCGCAGGCGAAACAAATCAGGGATTACTGCGCGGAACGTGGACTGACCATCAGTGCGCTCACCGGCCGTCTGGGGAGCCTTATCGATGAGGGCGCTGACGAGCGTCTGGAACGCGCGCTGAAGGTAGTTGATGCCGCGAACCGGCTCGAGACCCCGTTCGTCACAAGCCACATCGGTGTCATCCCCGACGACCTGGACCGCGCCGACGTGCAGGCGATGCTGGAGCGCACCGACACTCTCTGCTCGCGCGCGGACGAGCTTGGCGTGACGATCGGCGTGGAGACCGGCCCTGAGAGTGCGGAGGTGCTGCGCGACTTCATCGAACGCCTCGGTTCGGATCGGCTGCGCGTGAACTACGATCCGGCGAACCTCCTCATGAAGGGCTACGACCACATGGGTGGGGTCGAGGTGCTCGGTCCATACATCGTCCACACACACGCCAAGGACGCTGTCCGCGAGGATCCCGACGGCCACCGACAGCGCCCGCTTGGCGAGGGTGATGTGGACATCCCGGCATGGATCGATGAACTCACACGCGTGGGCTTCGACGGATGGCTGTGCGTCGAGCGCGAGTCTGGGGATGACAAGCTCGGCGACGCCCGGGACGCGCTGGCGCTGCTGAAGGGGCTCATCTGAATCGAATGCGGCAGCACCTGGATCCGTGTGGGCGAGTGCTGGACCACACGCGTATTGCGACGGCGACGACTGCCTCACCCCTCCGGCTGCTGTCGCAGCTTCATTCCCCCTCCCTTGCGGCGGTCTCGGTTTCTAACGAAACCTCGCTTCACGCGGGCGGGAGAGGGGGCGTGAGCGGCCGGAACCAAATTGAGCCTGCGAGGCGTGTGCGTACGAAGCACCGTGGATTCGCCCTCCCGCCCGCGGGCGGGAACCAGACCCGAAGCGGTCGAGGCCGGGGAGGTTGTCGTTCCCGGCGCGCCACGTGGACAGATTTGGATAGAGTAGCCAGGCCTCGCTTTCTTGCCCGTGTGCTGAGCTGAATGTTATAATGCCCAACCCAATACGATACCCACGACGCAGGCTGGCGACGGAAGGAGTGGGGTGAGATGGCAGGTCATTCAAAATGGGCGAACAGAGTTCACCGCAAGACGCGGCAGGACAAGAAGCGCTCGAAAATCTTCTCGAAGTACTCCCGCGCAATCATGGTTGCAGCGCGCGAGGGCGGTGGCAACCCCGATCATAATCCGACGCTGCGCTCGCTGATCGATCAGGCCTCTGACGCCGAGATGCCCAAGGACAACATCGAGTACGCGATCAAGCGCGGACTCGGTGAGGTCGAGGGTGTTGAGTTCGAGGCCGTCCGGTACGAGGGCTACGGCCCCGGCGGTGTCGCGATGCTCGTGGAGTGCGTCACTGATAATAACCAGCGCACCGTGGCCGAGATCCGAAACGTGATGAGCAAGCGCGACGGCAAGATGAGCGGCGCAGGCTCGGTAACGTGGATGTTCGAGCAGAAGGGCGTCATCACGGTCCCCCGTGACGAGGCCGAGTACGATGATGTCTTCCTGATTGCCGCCGATGCCGGCGCCGAGGACATCGTTGACGAGGATGAAGAGTACTGGGAGGTCCGCACTGCCATGGAGGAGTTTCATCTGGTGCGCGAGGCCCTCAAGGAGGAGGACATCCCGGTCGAGCGAGCCGAACTGTCCATGATCCCCACCAGCACTGTCCAGGTTCCCGACAATGTATCCGGGAAGCTGCTTGGCCTGATGGAGGACCTCGACGACCACGATGATGTCCAGAACGTGTATGCAAACTTCGAGATATCCGACGAGGCGCTCGCCGCCTATGAGGAAGAGAACGGGGAAGACAACGATTGAGCGCGTGAGACGAGGTGCCCGCCGTGCCGGAGATACGAGAGTGGAAGCTGTCCGAGACGAATCTGGGGCGATCCGAGCAGATCCCATACGAGGTGGCGGTTCTGCCGATCGGAGCGATGGAGGCGCATAACCTGCATCTGCCCTACGGTACCGACACCTACCAGGTAGAGGCAATTGCCGACGAGGCGTGCGCCCGGGCGTGGGATGAGGGGGCGGAGGTCATGTTGCTGCCCACGATTCCCGTCGGGGTCAACGAGAACACACTCGGCTATCCGTGGACGCTCAGCTACAAACCGACCACGGTTCTGCAGATGATCCGCGACATCGTGTCCTGTCTGGAACACCACCGCCTGCTGAAGCTGCTGATCCTCAACGGGCACGGAGGAAACGAACTGAAGCCTTTCCTCCGCGAGCTTTTCCGCGAGACGGACGTGCACCTTATCCTCGCGGACTGGTGGACGGTCGATCCGCATGCGATGCAGGCGACCTTCGAGGATCCCGGCGAGCATGGAGGCGAGATGGAGACATCGATGATGCTGCACCTGCGCCCGGACCTTGTGGAAGTGGAACGGGCCGATGAAGGCGATACGCGGGAGCCGCACTTCACCGGGATGAAGGAAGGCTGGGCGTGGATCGCCCGCCCGTGGGATGCGCTGACCACAAACTCGGGGGTCGGCAACCCGGAGGCCGCCACCGCGAAGAAGGGCCAGACCTTCATGGAGAAAGCTGTCAGGAAGATGGCCGAGTTGCGCGTGGAGATGGCCACCGAACCCCTGGATGTTTGGTACCCATACGAGAGCGACTGATCGCGAGACGCCTGTAAGAACACACGGCCGCCCGCTGCGAGACAAGCAGCGGGCGGGTATCATTTTAGTGTACCCCGGTTCAGTACCGTTCCAGTTCGTAAACCCGCCACGTCGGCAGAGAAGCTATGGCTTCGTCTGGCACTTCCCACCCGTGCTCCCGCAGAAGATCAAGAATTGCAGCCCGGTCTTCGCGGGTGGTCGTCAGGAAAACGTTGCTGGCGTATGCCTTTCGGCCAGGGGCTTCCCGCAGGCGCGGTTCCCAGTCAGAGACATGTTCGAGGATATCCTCAGGTCGAGCAGCGTAGACTCTCGTGTCAGGATCCACCTCATGCATCAGGGCCAGGAATGTGCCGGATCGCAATTGATCGACGAGGAGGTAATCGTACCTGTGCATCCTGTTTGCAAGCGCCTGGTATTCGGCATGCTCCCGATGGAATGTCACAATCTGCCACATGGAATTAGTGAGCGCGAAAACCAGCAGAGCCGGCACGAGCCACCTCCTGCATCGCAGTTGGCGCAGAGAAGCGACGACACCGATGGCCATCAGAGGCCAAACGGCAGCAAGATAGCGAGGCCCGGTGGCGTGGTAGGGTAGCACAAAGGCTATGAACAGCGCCCCGAGAGTAAAGTAAACCAGCAGGGCGAGCAGCATGAATGGGTTTCGGTCAGGGCCGCGGATCTTTCTCGCGAGCGTTTTCAGGCGCTTGCCCCTGGGATGCCGGTAGACGACTACGACCGCCCACGCGCTGACTGCGAGCGCGAGCACCACGTTCCCCACCATCGTGTTGCCCACAAGGTCGAACAGGTGGAAGCCAACCTTCAATATACGGGTCTGGAGACGCGCCAGTGTCGGGGTTACCGGGTTCGGATTACCCTGTAAGGCCAAACGGGCAAACCACGGGTCCACGGCGATGGCGGGGATAACGCCCGCTGCCGTCGAGACAAGTACACGTCCGAGTACCTCTCTATGACGCTGTTGAATTCCGACCAGGAGCGCGGCCATGACGCATACTGCAAAGAATGAGTGGGTCAGCGCTCCCGCGAACACCACGCAGGTGAGTGACAGGTAGTGGGACCATCTCGCGGCGCGGCCAGAACGAATTATGCGGACGAATTGCCACGCAAACAGGATGGACACAAGGGCAAGCAGTGCGTACTGACGAGCCATTCTCGTTGCCTCAAGCGGCGCCGGACTCACCGCCCACACCAGAGCGGCCAGCGCAGCCCAGCGGGGGGCCTTGAATACGGCCCGCCCCGCCCCAAAGATGACGAGGATAGTCAGAAGATCGATTACCACGTTTAACGCGAGCCCTGTCCACACGTGCATGCCGAGGATGCGGCTGGAAACGTGTAGCAGCCAGAAGTAGAGGGGCAGATGGATGTTCAGCGTCGCGAGGTGGCGAGCCATTTCCAGCGGACGAAAGGGGGCTTCGGCGATCAGGAACTGTTGCCATCGCCGAGCGCTGACCCATTCGCCGTAAGGCGGTTGCTCACTACCGGCCGCGGTGACTTCCTCGAAGTCCCCCTCATGACCTGCCGCTTCAAGGTATGAGAATGTGCCGTCGAAAGACAGCGTTTCGCGCCCTGAAACGATCCCAATCCTTAATGCCAGTCCACAGACAAGCGCGAGGACGAGGATAAGAAAGCCGTGTCGCCGCTGCCTGCGACGCTGTCCTCCGGATGAACTCACTGCAGATCAATATCCTGCTTGATCTGCTCGGCCGCGAGCACCCCGTCGGCCACCGCACGCACGACCGTCTCGCCGCCGTTGACGATGTCGCCGCCCGCGTAGACCCGCTCCCGCGAAGTCCGGGCAGAGCCGTTCTCCGTCGCGATAAGACCGCGATCCGTCAACTCAACCCCCGGCAGCCACGTCGAGAGATCGTCGGGTGGGGCCTGGCCGATCGCCTCGACCACGAGGTCGACCTCGAGCACGCGCTCGGAGTCCTCGTCCACGATCGGACGCCTGCGACCGGATTCATCGGGCTCACCCAGCACCGTACTGGCTACCTTCACGCCCGTCAGACTCCCATCATCAGACACGTAATCGAGAGGCTGCGTGAGCAGCATGAAGTGAACGCCGCGCTCCAACGCTTCATCGCGCTCGTTGGGCCACGCTGGCATTTCCGGGAAGGACCGCCGGTAGACGAGGTAGACGTCGCGGGCCCCGAGTGTCCTGGCGGTCACCGCCGCGTCCATGGCGGTATTACCCCCGCCCAGAACGGCCACGCGCGGCGGAACCTCCAGCGGAGCGTCGGACTTGGCGCGGTGCAGGAAGTCGAGCGCGTCGACCACTCCCTCGTCAGGGCGCCTGGCGCCCGGAAGTCCGATCGACTCGGTGATCCCCACCCCCACGAAGACCGCGTCGAAGCCCTCTTCGAGCAGGTCATCGACAGTCAGGTCCCCGCTCATGCGCGTCTCGAGGCGCCACTGCAGTCGCTCCGTCTCGCAGCCTTCGAGGATGCATGCCACCTCTTCGGGGGCCGCGGCGGCGGTGAGCCGTTCCTCGGGGATGGTCGCCGATGCAACCCCGCCCGGCTCCTCCGCCGCATCGATGATCGTCACGGCAAAGCCCTCGCGCAGAAGCTCAATCGCGCAGGCCACGCCGGCCGGGCCGGCGCCGATGATCGCCACGCGCTCCTCGCGCAGTTGCTCCGGCTGCTGGATCCCGGTCCAGCCCTCCTCGCGCGCGACGTCGCAGACGTACGCCTGAAGCTGTCGGATGGGCACAGGCCCTTCGCCGATGTGCTGCTGCACGCAGGCGCCCTCACACTGCGTCTCGGCCGGGCAGACGTACGCGCACATCTCCGGCAGAGGATTGCTCTCGCGGAGGACCTCGTAGGCGCGGCGTTCGTCGCCATCGGCTATCGCGGAGACAAAGCCGGGGATATCCACGCCCGCCGGACAGCCGGTCTGACAGGTCGGCGCATGGCACTCGCGGCAGACCTTCGCGATCTCGCGCATGACCTGCGGATTATGCGCCTGCCCCTCCTTGAAGATGGGCTCATAGACCTCCCAGTCGCGCACGACACAGCCCGATCGGCCGCCATCGCGCATGATCTGCGTGCATGATGAGCAGCAGATGCACAGCTTTGTGGGCGTGAGCGCGCCCTCCTGGACGATCTCGCGGGCGAAGTCGGGGTGAGCCAGCGCCTGTCGTCCCCAGCCGACGCTGACGGCCTCATCGGCCTCCACGAGCGGTGCGCCGACGTTCGGCCCGAACTCGCGCAGCCACGTGTAGCCGGTGGCCATCAGCGGCATGTCAGGTACCTGCGGGGCCAGGTCGCGGTGGATCTGGATCATCGTGGCCACGTCCGCAAGCGGATGCTCATCGGGGACGTAGCCGCCGATTTCATGCGTGTCATACGGCCGTTCCACGTGCGGATTGTAGTAGGGGCTGCCGTACGCGACGTTTATGAGGCACACGCCCATCCCGGCAAGCTCGTTGATGAGCCGAACAGGTTCAGTCAGATCAGGCTCCATCGAGCCATCCTCGGCCATCCCGAAGCCGTACGGGTGTGGGATCGCGTCATAGACGCTCAACCGGCTGACCACCGCGATCTCCGGGACTTCCTCGCGGATACGCTGCACGATCTCTCGGACCATGCGCGTCCGATTCTCATAGCTGCCACCGTAGCGACTGTCCTCGCGCGTGAACGCGTTCAGCAATTCATAGAGCAGATACCCGTGACACGCTTTCACGTCCACCGCATCGAAACCGGCGCCACGCGCCGCGCGCGCGGCGTCAACATACGCCTGCTGAAGGTCGTCAAGCTCCTCGTCGGTGATGACAGGATAGTCCTCGGGTAGATCGTGCTTCGGATCGAGGATCGGGTGGCGGTAGGCGATGATCGGCGCGGGCGCTCCCTCGGGCCTGGAATACCGCCCCGAGTGTGTAAGCTGGGCGACCGTCACCGGTCGATGGTCACTGCCGAACTCATCCGCGGCGGACTCGTAGATGGTATCGATCAGCCGGGAGAAGTCCTCGACGCTCTCCTCGCGCAGCCACAACTGTCGCGGATTGGCGCGCCCGCGATGGACTACGGCGGTCGCCTCCAGCCAGATCAGCCCGGCGCCGCCTCGGGCGGAGCGTTCGTACCGGCGGAATGTGAGCGCTTCCGGTCGTCCGTCCGACGAGCCGTCACAGCCCTCCACGGGGTGGATACCGACCGCGTTGGGCAGCGTCAGAGGCCCGGCCTGCTGCGGCTCGGCCAGGGCCGAGACATCTTCGGAATAGGGGAGAGACACGCCCAGTTCGTCCAGCTTCTGCGCGATCTCCTGCCATGAATCGAAGTGGAACTCTTCATGCTCGGATGGAATTCTGACATCCATAAAAAACGATGCTCCAGTCGGTTGATTTCGGTCTGTCCGGTCATCGAACATTACGCCACCGACGCGGCCGGTTCCTCCCCCGTATTGGGAGGGCGCCGCCAACCAGGCGGCCCCCTCGGGTGGTGCTCCAGGCGGCCGAAAGCTCACTACGTCAGTGCGTCACCGGTCTGTGTGTCGAACAGGTGCGCCCGGTCCAGGTTGAGAGCAACCTCCAGAGCCTCGCCCTCCTGCGCGCACGTTCCGCTGTCAACGGACGCGACCAGGCTGTGGTCACCACTGTGCAGGTAGACCATCGACTCTGCGCCCATGGGCTCAACGACATCGACCTGCGTCTGGACTGTATTCTCAGGCTCGGCGGAGACGGGCCCGGTCAGAGCGGCATCATGAATATCGCTGGGCCGAATGCCGAAGACGACGGGGCCGTTCGCCCGCTCCATGACACTCTCGTTCTCCCGGTAGCTGTGCGGCAGCGTCACGGAGAAGCTGCCGGCGTCTACGTCCAGCTTCTCACCGTCATCGGTCAGCAGCGCCTCAACGAAGTTCATCGGGGGGCTCCCGATGAAGCCGGCAACGAAGCGATTCGCGGGGTTGTCGAAGATCTCCTGCGGCCTGTCGCACTGCTGGACCTCTCCGTTGCGCATCACCGCGATGCGATCACCCATCGTCATCGCCTCGACCTGGTCATGCGTAACGTAGACAGTGGTGATCCCCAGGCGCCGGTGCAGCTTGATCAACTCCGCGCGGGTCTGAATCCGCAGTTTCGCATCCAGATTCGACAGCGGCTCATCCATCAGGAACACAGCCGGCTCCCGGACCACGGCCCGCCCGACCGCCACACGCTGGCGCTGACCTCCGGAGAGTTGACCGGGCTTGCGGTCGAGATACTCGTCGATCCCGAGCATCGTCGCCGCATCCACGACCCGCTCGTCGATCTCATCACCGGGCAACTTGCTCAGCTTCAGGCTGAACGCCATGTTGTCGTACACGGTCATGTGCGGATACAGCGCATAATTCTGGAAAACCATGGCTATGTCGCGATCCTTGGGGGACAGGTCATTCACGCGACGTTCACCAATGTAGATATCGCCGGACGTGGGCTCTTCGAGGCCGGCAATCATCCGCAGCACGGTGGTCTTCCCGCAGCCCGAGGGGCCGACGAGGACCAGAAACTCATGGTCCTGAACCTCGAGGTCCACGGCCTTCACCGCTTCGGTCTGACCAAATCTTTTCGAGAGGGTAGCCAGGCGAACTTCTGCCATCTCGTCAATCCTCCGAGCGCCGCCGCAGGGCATCAGCCACCCCTCCCGCATCCCCGGCACACCTGTGACGGCATCTTGACAGCGGCGTCGAGTATCGCATACGACGGAGCGACTGTCAAGGGAGGTGCTTCGCTTCGCTCAGCACCTCTTGGGAGTGTCGCCTCACTACGTTCGGCGAACTCCAGGAGGGGCAAAAGCGGCGGACACACAGGCTCAGTACCTCTGGTTGCGATCCCCTCACTACGTTCGGCGAACTCCAGGAGGGGCAAAAGCGGCGGACACATAGGCTCAGTGCCTCTGGTTGCGAGCCCCTCACTACGTTCGGCGAACTCCAAAAGGCGGCTCCGTGTCCAAGGCCAGTGATCTGGGGGATGGCGATCGGATGCGGGCCTCGCAGCGCGCGTCGGGCAAGGCTCGCCAGACCTCCGCACGGCTCAAACCGTCACCGAAGCGAGCCGGCCGTTGTCTCCATAGATACAAAGTTGCATCCCGCCCGCTGCTCTCTTACTCTTGCGGGGCGACGATCACGGAGACCGTCTTCTCCATGATCGTCACCGAGGCGGAGTTCATTGCCTCAACCCGGATTTCATGCACGCCCGGCTCTTCGTAGCTGGTCTGCCACTCATAGCGATACGGTCGCGCGTTCGTGATGGCCCGCCAGTCGCCATCCACATAGAATGCGACCACTGAAACCTCAAGATCCTCCCCGGGCCGCGCGAGGACGTCCACGGTGCCGGTGGCCGCGGTCGGTGGCGCGCCGAGGACCGTCACCGCCAGTTCATCGGACCTGACCGGGCCGACCGCCGCCAGTGCCAGGGGATGCTCGGTGGCCTCGGGCGGCGTATCGGAGGCCGGGGGAGGGGCGGGGTCAGGCTCAGGTTGGGGCTCCGGCTCTTCCTCAGGCGGCACCTCGAGCGGGCCATAATCGGTCGAGACATCGGGAAGTCCGGATGCCGGTTCCGGTGAAGTGGGAGGCAGTGACGCGACCATCTTGGAGACATCCGGCAGCCGACCGAGGAAATGCCCGGTAGCGACAAGCTCCCTGTAGCGCTCCATGAACGGCTCGGAGCTGGTCAGTGAGTAGTTGTTGCTTGCAAGGCCGGTCCCCATCGCATCAACGCAGAACCAGTTGATCATCTTGACCCGTGGAAATTGGTCGGGCAGGGATTCATACAGACGCGTCAGCTGCTCCAGGCCGAATTCTGTCACGTCCTGATCGCATGCAGCACAGTAATGCGTTGCAGCATACTCGCAGATCGCGATGGGCTTGCGATCTGCGTAAAGGTCATACACGTATCGGAGCAGCTCACGAGGGTCGTCGTCGGCGGGCTTTCGTATGTGACCGTCGTAGTGGTGCACCGAATAGATGTTCACGCCGACCCAGTCAACCCATGCGTCACCGGGGTAGAAATCCTCGATAGTGGCCTGCGGGGTTGCGAACGGGCACCAGACCATGATCACGTTCGGAGCGAGTTGACGCGCAACCCGCGTGACCAGCTTCCATTTCTTGATGTATTCCTCCGGATATCCAGAGTAATTCTGCCAGGTGCCATTCATCTCGGACGCGTAGCGGAGGAAGATCGGCCCCTCGGTGCGCGCCGCAGCCTCCATCCATCCCCGCAGATAATCGTCATCACGGACCGGATCGAGGCCGTCATTGGGCTCCCACGCTATATGTGGAAGCATCCCGCGGCTGTGCATCTCGCGAACCCAGCGGAAGGGAAATGGCGAGCCGTAGCCGACGTAGCGGAAGTAGCTGGCGTGCTGGACCCCCACCGTCTCTTCGAAGAGGTCGATGTCACCACCACTGACCTGGTCGAGGCGAATGTACGCGCCGAGGTAGCACCCCTCCGCGGGGATGTAGCCCGCGGCGAGCGCCGAGCATGGTACGATCATGCCCGCCAGCAGTGTGATTACCAGCGGATAGAGAAGTCGTCGTAAGGCCGTGGAAAGTCGCATCAGAAGAATGTTAACCGGCCGGATACCGATGTGTCAATCGGAAGGGCGGCCGCCGCCGTCATTCGCTGAACTGTCGCTTGACCTCGTCGGGCGGTTCGCGCCAGCGGCGATGCATCCAGACCCACTGTTCGGGATACTTCCTGATCTGCTCGCCGAGCACGTCATTGACCATCTGTGTGCCCCGACGGATATCCTCCTCGCGATCACCGGTGTCCGGTACCTGGATCGGCGGCAGGAAGTACACATCCAGCGTATCATCATCTCTGCGGCGCGCGAAACCGGGCACGATCGCCGCCCCCGTGCGATGGGCCAATGTGGCCGGACCGGTTGCCGTGCACGCCGGTTCGCCCATGAAGTCCAGCCAGATTCCGCCGCGGTTGGCGTGCTGGTCGGGGAGGATGCCGAGCAGATCTCCATCCCGCAGGATGCGAAGCATTTGCCGAACGCTGTCACGGGGGAGAACATCCTCGCCGGCTTTCTTGCGCGAGCGATTGATGATATCGGCGGTCCCGGGGTCGTTGGCATCGCGCGCAACAACGGAAAGGTCATAGCCGAGACGAGCGATCGTGGCCGCGAGAAGCTCCCAGTTACCGAAATGGCCGGTGATGACGATGACACCGTTGCCGGCTTCAGCGGCGGCCTGCAGGTGCTCGACACCGCGGACGGCCGCGAAATCCTCCATCTCTTCCTCGCTCATCCATGGCGCCTTCAGCAGTTCGAGCATCGTCTTTGCCATGTTGCGGATGGAGAAGCTGACCACCCTCGCGCGTTCGGACGGCTCCAGACGCTCGCCGAGTATCCGCTCGAGGTTCGCCATGGCGATTTCGCGGCGGGGTCGGAGGAGCCGATACAAGAGCGCTGCCACTGCGTTGGCGATCACCTGCAACCATCGCAGAGGCAACAGGCGCGCAAGCGTGGCGAAAGACCAGGTGACCCATCGGATGATGAGCTGCTCGGTCTTACGCCTCAGAGGGCTTTTGTCGTGCAGCCTGCTCGATGCGGCTGGCGAGCGCATCCCAGCTCTCCTCGTTGCGTGTGATTTCCAGGTCGATCGAAACGGCCGCGATCGGCGGGAGGTCTGCCGGTGGTGGGGGCAGTTTCACCGCGTCTTTCTCAGTGACGACAATAGCCTCCGCCCGGCGCGTATCCGGCGCTTCGCGCAGTTGCAGCCAGTCATCCGGATGATACGCGTGGTGATCGGGAAAGAAATGGGTGTCCACGACCTGCGCGCCCATCTGGGTCAGCAGCTGCACAAATGACTGTGGGTTACCCACAGCGCACATCGCAACCACGCGCATACCGGCAATATCCTCCGGGGGCCCATCGGCCGTCGGCTCCCCGAGAGGCCGAACGCCCTCCGGCGCATGTCTGGACAGCATCACAGGTGCGTCCGGTGCGTACCGCTCAAAGACCTGTACGATACGCTCAATCTGCTCCGCACCGGCGAGGTCAGCGTGCGTGATAAGCAGGTGCGTGGCCCGCCGCAGGTGCTCCAGCGGCTCGCGCAGGTACCCGGCCGGAAAGACCCGCGCATCCGCCAGGTCGAACGTCGCATCGGCCAGCACCAGATCGACCTCGCGCTCCATGCGGAAATACTGAAAGCCATCGTCGAGCACCACGACCTGCGCCCCGGCATCCGCCAGCAGCTCAACCACGCGCTCCCGGCGCTTTCCCACGGCAATCGGTGCGCCGGGCGCGGTCGCCGCGAGCATCGTCGCCTCGTCGCCGGCGACCCGGGGCTCCACGAGCAGATCGCTCCCGTCGGAAATAAGCTGCCAGGGCTGATCCACATCGCGCATGTGCCCCCGCAGCACGATCCCCGGGCATACGCCCCGATCAGTCAAATCGCGGACGAGCCGGCGAGTGGTCGTGGTCTTCCCCGTTCCGCCGAGGGTAATATTGCCCACACTTGCCACAGGGATCGCGGGTGTCGTGCGCGGCTTCAGGCCCGACTCATAGAGCTTCAGATTCGCGCGCATCACGGCGCTGTATGGTGCACTCAGCCCCGCGAGCGCGGCTCGGGCAAGCGTTGCACCCGGACCGCGCGTCTCGCCCGCAACGGTTGCCTGCCACCAGCGCTCCAGGGCTCTCACTCCGATTTCGGTGAGGCATCGGCCGTTTCCGGCTCTGCGCGCCGTGAGCGCAACACCTCAATTACCCGGCCCGCGTTGCGCTCGGAAGCCCCGGCGTATTTCTCGATGACCGCCGGTCCGCGGGCGGCGATCAGTTTCAAGTCGCCCTCAGAGGTGAGAAACCGATCCGTCTCCGAAACGAGTTCATCGAGATCGTCCACCTGCACGCCAACCTCCTCGCGCAGGCAGATGGCGGCGATGTCGCGGAAGTTCTCCATGTGCGGGCCGAAAAGCGCCGGCTTTCCAAGCGCGATCGGCTGCAGAATGTTGTGCCCGCCACCCGGGACCAGACTGTTGCCCACGAATGAGACGGTGCTGACTGCGTAGACGCGCGCCAGTTCGCCGATCGTGTCGAGTATCGCCACACACACCTGAGGCCCGCCCTCCGGCGCCAGAGGATCCGCACCTCCAGCATCGAGGGCGCGGCTGCGGCGGTAGGCCGCATATCCGTGGTCTTTGACCAGTTCCTCGACACGGCCTCCGCGCTCAGGGTGTCTGGGCGCGATGATAAGCTGCAGGTCCGAGTGCGTAACGCGCAGGCGGGTGAAGGCCCGCAGGGCCATCTCCTCTTCGCCCTCATGTGTGCTGGCCGCGAGCAGGACGGGGGCGTCGCGGTCGAAACCGAAATCCTGAAGATACTTGCTGATATCCGCCTCGTTGACGGACGGGAATTGCTCGTCGAACTTGGAGTTACCGGTGACAGTCACTCGGTCAGGATCTGCGCCCAGTTCGATGAAACGGTCTGCGTCCTCCTGGGATTGCGCGCAGATGAGGTCGATGTTCGAAAGCATCCATTTGAACACGGCCGTGAGAAACTGTGCGCGTCGAAACGACCGGTCCGACACGCGGCCGTTGACGATGATGACCTTCACGCCGCGGGCCGCCGCCGCATACAGCATATTCGGCCAGATCTCTGTCTCGACGAGCACCAGCACGTCAGGCTGGACGGTATCGAGAACGCGGTCGACGACACCCGGCACATCGAAGGGAAAGTAGAACAGGGCATCGGGATCAACGTTGCGACTGGCAGCCATCTCCCGGCCGGTGGTGGTGACTGTTGACAGCGCGATACGCGCGATGGGCTCATCCACCCGTATCTGGCGAATAACCGGCACGACTGCTGCGACTTCACCAGCGGAGACGGCATGCACCCAGACGATCGGGTCATCCCCCTCGAGCCCCTCCACGCGGTCGGAGATGCCCCCCATACGCTCGCCGAACCCCTCCAGCGGCTTGCTGCTGCCCACAAGCCGCCAGATCAGGTATATCACGATAAGCGGCAGCAGCAGCACGAGAAGAATGTTGTAGGCGACCCACGCAGCGGTTGACGCCACCGAGCGCTTCGTGTTCTGCGGCGATTGCTTCATGATCTCAGGTCATGCCTTCCGAAGAAGCCGATCCGCCATCAACGCTCTGATGCGCCCGGTAGAGTCTGGCGTAGAGCCCATCGCGTGACAGCAACTCCTCGTGTGCGCCCGTCTCGACGATATGGCCCCCTTCAAGGACGATGATACGGTCGGCGTCACGAATGGTCGAGAGCCGGTGGGCGATGATAATCGCCGTCCGGTTCTCAAGAATGGTCTCCAGGGCCTTGTGAATTGCCTGCTCGCTCTCATTGTCCAGCGAGGACGTTGCCTCGTCGAGGATCATGATACTTGGATTGCGCACCACGGCGCGGGCGATGGCTACTCGCTGGCGCTGCCCACCTGAAAGTTGGGTGCCGCGCTCGCCGACCTGCGTGTCGTACCCCTCAGGCAACTGTGTGATGAATCCATGGGCGTTGGCGGCCTTCGCTGCCGCGATGACATCCTCCTCACTGGCGTCAGAGCGGCCGTAGAGGATGTTTTCTCGCACGGTCCCGCCGAACAGAAGCGTCTCCTGTGGCACGATGCTCATGTGCTGGCGCAGACGTTGCGGATCCATCTCGGCCACGTCGATCCCATCGATCAACACGCGACCCTCGGTGGGATCGTACAGCCGGGGAATCAGGTTCGCGATGGTGGTCTTCCCGGCACCGGATGGCCCGGCAAAGGCGACGATCTCTCCGGGTTCAATCTGCAGGTCGATGTCACACAGCGCCGGGGACCTGCCCAGATAGGAGAATGAAACGTTCTCAAAGGTAATGCGCCCATCGATATCGTCCAGTTTGATGGGATCGTCCACAACGGGCAGGCGGTCGTCGATCTCAAGCAGCTCGCGATGTCGCTTGGCCGCTGCAGATGCCTGCTGCAATGAGAGGTTGAGCCGCGACAGGCGGTTAACGGCGCTCGATACCATCTGCAAGAGGAGCATGAACGCCATCAGGTCGCCGCCGGTCATCCGTCCTGCATGGATCTCCTGCCCCCCCAGCATGATGATGGCGATGAGCGCCAGACCGATCACAAAGCCGACGATAGGGGAGTTGATCGCACGGGTGAAGGCGGTGCGCATCTCATTACGCATCACCTCGCGGTTCTCTCTCTCGAAACGCTCGTCCATCTCACGCTGGATACCGAAGATCTTCACGACTCGAACCGCCGCAAGACCCTCGTGAAGCGCATTGGTCATCTCACCGAGTTTCTCCTGCATCTTCCGTGACAGATGACGCACGCGACGACCAAGAACCACGGTAATGCCTATCACAACCGGAACGATCACCGCCAGGCTGATCGTCAGCTTTGCCGAGATGATCCACATCTGGTAGACGCCGTAGCCCACGGACACCGGTGAACTGACAATCCAGCCGAGGTTCTTTCCGATGTTACGCTGAAGAACCATCGTGTCATTATTGACCCGCGAAATCAGTTCGCCGAGACGCCTTCGGTCATAGAACGACATTGACAGTTCCTGTAAATGCTCGAAGAGGGCCTTACGGAGTTCATACATAAAATGCTGGCCCAGATACTCGGCGAACCACAGGGCCAGGCCGTCGAATATGGCAGCCAGCATGAGGAACATGAACAGGATCAGCGAGGCCCGCAAGAGCTTGCTTTGCATCTCGCTTCCCGTGAGTTCCTCGAGAGGTGTGGCCGGTTCCTGGGGCTCTTCGGGCTCACCGATGGGGACGCTCACAGCCGTATCGGACTCGGGAAAGATCCCGTCGAACACGGCCTTGGTCCTCGCCAGCGCCTCCGGGACCAGAGCACCGGCGGCTATCATGACGACGATGCCGATCACCAGCGCCGCCCGGTAGGGCCGAAGAAAACGCCTTAAATACCAGAGATCCTTCATTCGGTCACTTCACCATCTCTACCAGGAACATAGCCGCCAGGATCCAGGCGGACATGATGTTGAGATGCTCGCCGTTCTCAATCACTCGGCTCCACAGGAATTCTCCATCGCCGTTATCAGCCTTCGAGTTGCACCCGAACCGGGGGATCCAGCGCGGAACCCGGTCGCAGTACTCGTCAAACTCCTCGCCGAACTTCTCGCGAAGTATCTCCTCTTCACACGCCACGGTGGGGCGATGGGTGAGCAGCCACAGCAGCAGCATGATCGGCAGGGCAATCAGTTGCCCGGACATCAGCGCAAAGGCTATCACGACGAGAAAATTCCCCACATACAACGGATTGCGACAGTACGCAAACGGCCCGGCCGTCACGAGGCGGGAGTCCTTGTCGATAAATCCCGAGCATATCAGGCGAAGAAGGTGTGCGCAGGCCATGACCGCCGCGCCCGTCCCCAGCAACAACGGGGTCGGGTCGGCTACCATTACCAGCACGAATCCGCCGATGAGCCCGAGGAATGTGCGCCGGCGAACGAAGAACGCGCGCCATTGCGCAATATGGCGTTCGGTCCCGTCCGCGGCATCCGCCGCGGCCAGTGATTTCCGCGCCACCGGGTTCATCTGGCGGTCGGATTCGGCCACTTCTGTCATCGGACGTTGGTTCGTCACAGTCCTATCATTTCCAGTGCCATCTGTGCGATGCGCTCCGAAACGCCTTCCGTGCCAAGCTGCCCGCGAACATCGAGCAGACGCTCGCGCATACGGCTCAGTGCGCTCGGCCCCTCCAGCAGTTCCAGCGTCGTCCGCGCTATCTTCGGAGCAACTGCATCCTGATCGATCAGCTCCGGGACGACCTGCTCGCCCGCGAGTATGTTGGGCATCCCGACGAACCTGGGCGCGAAACCGCGCAGCCGCTTCTCAAGGCTCATCAGCCAGGTACCGCGATACATGATCACCATCGGACAACCTGCCGCGGCTGCCTCCAGGGTCGCGGTCCCCGACGCAGAGATCACCATGTCCGCGGCCTCAACGATTTCTCGCAGACCGCCAACGAGCCGCGTGCGGTCGCTCAGGTCGGCCTGCTGCACCTGATCGCGGAGCGCTTCTTCGGACACGCCGGGTGCAACCGAAACCAGAAACACGGTCCCGCTGATCTCGCGGGCGATTGTCTGCGCGGCTTCGAGCATCTGCGGTCCGTTGCAGCGTATTTCCGTGCGGCGGCTGCCAGGTAGAAGTCCTACAACGGTCTGGTTTGTGTCTATGTCGAACTTCGCCCGGAGTGCCTCGCGCTCCTCCGAATCGGGCGGGTGAATCCTGTCAACAACAGGATGTCCGGTCCACACGCCGTCGATCCCGGCCTCGGCGAGCCTGCGTTCGGACCACTGGAAAGGCGTTGCTACGCGGTCAACGAGGTTCGTCAGGCCGCTGTAGTCCGCTTCGCGGGACCACGAGCGCGGAGGGAAATAGTAGAGCACCGGGCAGTCGAGTCGTGTGCGGATACGACGAAGCAGGCGGACATTGAATGCGCCGAAATCGATGGGCACCAGCAGATCCGGTGGATTCTCGAGCAATTGCGCGACAATACGCCGCATCCGCATCCAGAGCAGTGGGATTTTCCTCAACGAGTCGATGACGCCGATCCCGCTCCATCCGGAGCTGTCGTAAAGCAGATCATAGTCGGCGCCCGCCATCAGCGACTGCCCCACACCAGTCAGGTTGACGCGCTTTCGTTCTCGAAGGGCCGCTCCGAGCATCGCCGCATGTCTGTCCGCGGATGGCTCGCCGGCGACCACGAAGATCTGCGGTACGCTGCCCATGGGGCCTCCGCCAGTCAACGTCGCCTCCACCGGGCATCGGAATATGCTGGTGCCCCGGGGCCGACATGAGTTGTATCGGTCGCCGCTATGGTGGACGCTCGGCGCGTCCTGCCCTGCGAGGGGCTCAGTGCTGCTGCCTGCCTCGTCCGCCAGCATTCACCTGTTCTATGAACTCCACAAATTCGAGCACCAGGTCGCTCAGTGGTCCACTCTCGCGAAGGCTTTCGATGGCGTCAGATGTGTTCAAATCCGAACGGTAAATCATGCGGAATGCATCACGCAATGCAGCCTGGTCCTCCTGAGTGACATCGTTGCGCTGCAAACCGATGACATTGATACCGTGAATCTGGTTGTCCTGGGCCGTGGTGAACGGCGGTATGTCGCGCGTAACGCGCGAGTGCCCGCCGATCATGCACATGCGCCCGATGGTGACGTACTGATGCAACCCCGAGAGGCCGCCGATGATTGCGCGGTCATGGACCACGCAGTGGCCACTGAGGCCCGCGAAGCTCGCGAGACTGCAGTTTGAGCCAATCTGGACATTGTGCCCGAGATGAACGTAGGCCATCAGGAAATTCTCATCCCCGACAGAGGTCGCCGCCCCCTCGCCGGTCGCGCGATGGATGGTGACGTACTCTCGTATCAGATTGTTGTCGCCGATTCGCACGAAGCTTTGTTCTCCCTGGAACTTCGCGTCCTGGGGATCGGAGCCGAGGACGACGCCGGCGTCGAGCGTGTTTCCGCTGCCCATCGTGACATGGGAGCGAATGACGCAGTGTGGTCCGATGCGGCAGTTATCACCAATCGAGACGCCGTCCTCGATGATGGTGAACGGCCCAACCTCCACCCCCTCGCCCAGAGTCGCTTCCGGGCTTACAATTGCGCTTTCGTGGATGGTCATGGATTCCTCCGGGTCACCCGCTTGCGTCATCGCTTCCCGGGGTGGGTGGTGTGGTAAGTGCGAACATCAACTCGGCTTCGGCCGCGACCTCGTCGTCCACGCTCGCGACACCTTTGACCTTGCCGATGGTGGACTTGCGGCGCAACATCTCTACTTCGAAGCGTATCTGATCGCCCGGCACGACCTGTCGGCGGAAACGCGCCTTGTCCACCCCGCCGAACAGCGCGAGCTTGTCATCAGCCTCGATCCCCGTCAACAGGAGAACGCCGCCGACCTGTGCCATCGCTTCGAGAATCAGCACACCGGGAAAAAGCGGATTGCCGGGGAAGTGCCCCGTGAACTGGGGCTCGTTTGCGGTAACGTTCTTGATCCCTACCGCGCGCACCCCCGGGTCCAGTTCGATAATGCGATCCACGAGCAGAAAGGGGTATCTGTGCGGCAGGATGTCCATGATCTCCCTGGTCTGAAGCATCGACAGGCGCCTCCTGTATAATGCATCGGCCGTCACAGGCCCCGCAGGCGGCATCCGCCGACACCGCGGTCCCGCGACGGCCGCCTGAGCCCGTCCGCGAAAGCCGCGGCGATTATATCAGAGCCATTGAATTGAAGTCAAACGGACGGGGACCGTCGGGTGCGACCGAATTCTGCAGGTAACGGCAACGACAACCCCCCCGCCCTCATACTGACCATGCGCTTCGCGCAGGTCTTGCATTCGGGCATCCCCTCGACCCCTTTCGGGGTTGGACTCGGCAAACGACGCCCCACTCACTTCGTTCCGGGGCGGGGGGTGGGGGCTCGTAAACAAAACGAACTCTCACCCCGCTGGGCGGG
>CAZAHB010000038.1:0-31620 GCA_964484945.1 uncultured Armatimonadia bacterium
AAGCGGGGGAAACGGACTGCGCGGAAAACACAAGCCGGTTGTTCAACAGTCAGATTATTGCGATCCTGGCAGCGATCCTCTTCCCGGTCTTCGCGCGGGCCCGGGAGAAGGCGCGCCAGGCAAGCTGCCAGAGCAACTGCAAGCAAATTGGACTGGCCGTGCTGATGTACGCACAGGATTACGACGAGAGGCTGGCATCGGCTCGTGGCCCCGACTCTGGCAATCGAAAGAACATCGTCTACAGCGTCTGGCCCTACGTGAAGAATGAACAGATCTTCATCTGCCCCAGCGACGGTTCGCCTTCGGGCTGGTACTCGCCCGGGCCCGAGGACTATCACCTTTCATACGGCTACAACTGCTATGCAATGGGAACCTACACCGGTCACAAACTGGCGACCTTCGACCACCCCGCGGAGACTATCGCGCTCACCGACAATGTCACCGGCTGCATCAAGGCCAATGACGGCTGTGGCTGCGGCGGGACGAGCAACGGAGAGTGCTCGATCCCGCGCAGCAACAACCACCTTGAGGATGCCTCGTGGCACAACGAAGGCGTTAACTGCCTGATGGTCGATGGGCACGTCAAGTGGCGGAAGGTCACTGACATCAGAATGCCCAACGAGCGCATCTGGGAGCGCTGAATTCCGCCGAAGTGGAAACTGCATTGGCCCACCCCCTGATCAACGGGGGTGGGCCGTTTCTGTTCAGTACTCCAGAAGCACGCCCAGACTGGGCTCGGAGTTCTCCACGATCATGTCGAACGCATCGGGGGCCTCGGCGAAGTCGAACCTGTGGCTTATCAGGTCACTGACCGCGAACGTCCCGTCCTCGACCCGGCGCAGAAGCTCCACGAAGTTCCGTCGCGTGGTCCACCGCACGTACGCGCGGGGATAGTCCACGCCCTGGTGATACTGCGGGTCGTGATAGCCCGGGCCGGTGCGGCTCGAGGGCTTGATGTCCATGTTCCCGAACGTGACCGGGAAGCTCAGTTCCGCCTGAATGCCGCCCACCACGACCATGTTGCCCACCTGGTGGCCGTCGGGCGCCTTCAATGTGACACCTGAAAGCTCCCGCATCACCTCTGAGCCGTCGCCACCGTAGGCCAGAAGCGACCCGTCGATACCCACGCCGTCGGCCCATTCGCGCAGCGTGTCGGTCATGTTCTGTTCGGTGGGGTTGATCGCGATCTCGGCCCCGTGATCCAGCGCGATCTGCAGGCGGCTGTCGTCGAGATCTATGGCCGCGACGCGCCCGCCCGACAGCCCGATGAGCTGATTCGCGAACTGGCCGACGAGGCCCTGCCCGACCACCGCGTAGAAGCAGCCAAGCTCGGGCTCGAGCCGCCGCACGGCCTGCATCGAGGTCCCCGCGAGGCAGACCATGACTGCGTCATCGAAGCTCACGCCCTCGGGGATAGGCACGGTGACCATCGGGTGGCCGACGTTGTACTCCGCGTGCGGATAGCACTCACCGGCCATGCCGATCACGCGCTGGCCGACCTCGAAGTCATCGACCTCCTCGCCCAGCGCGATGACCGTACCGGCGGTGGAGTAGCCCGTGGTGCGCGGATCGGCCTCGGTCGGATTCTCACGCCGGCGGCGGATGCCGCCGCATTCTGTTCCCGCGGAGATGAGGCTCACCGCAGTCTCCACCACGACCTCCTTCGGCCCCAGTTCGGGCATGTCGATCTCCTCGACGGTGACCGCCCCGTCACCGTGAATCTGAACTGCTCGTCGCGTGTCGGGTATGTCCATGGTCATCAACTCCAGTGTAGTTGTCAGTCGCCGGTCGCCAGTCGCCGGTCGCCAGTCGCCAGCTACGACAACGGCTCTGTTGTCCTTCCCTCTTCACTTTTCACTGTTCACTCTTCACTTCGACCAGATGCCCCGCGACCTCCGCCACCGTCCCCACCCACACCCGATCGCGGTGCCGGTCCAGCCACTGCAGCATCCGCTCGAACTCCGTGGGCGCCGTTCCCAGCCGCGCGCCGGCGATCTGGTGCATCGTCAGGATCAGCCATCGCCCGCGCACGAGGTTGTGGTCCATGATCCCCACGATCTGCTCCCCGCGCATTTGCTCGGTCGGCTGCGACGCCAGGCACGCCAGGTCACAGTTATGTGGCGAGTTGCTGAACCCGTACTCGCCCATCGAGCGCCCGGCGATGAAATGCTTCGCGATGACCGGGACGTAGCTCTGCCGGCTCTCCCCCGCACCAACGTGCGTCATGTAGCACGGGTAGGCGAAGCTGCGCTCTTCGCGCGGGAGGAACTGGTTCAGCCGCCGCTCGGCCGCCAGCACATCCTCCTCGATCTGCTCGAGGGTCATCGTCTCGAGGCCCTGCGCGCCCGGCTCATCGCGGAAGTTGCGCGAGCATGTGTGGCCGATGGTGTGGTTCCCGATCTCATGCCCCGCCTCGTGCACGGGCACGAAGCCTGCCAGAAGACTTTCCCAGCCCTCGCGACCGCAGCAGAGATAGAACGTGCCGCGGAATCCCAGGTCCTCCATGGCCGGTGCGGCGAGGTTCAGTTGCGTGTCATTGCCGTCATCATACGTCAGCGAGACCGCACACTCGTATTCGCCCGGCCACGCATCATGGTTGATCTGCGAGCTTTTCGGTGACATAAATCGCCTCGTAGCCGTTTGCAGGGCATTCGCCCTGCCCGTCAGTCGCAGTCAGAACGCCGTCTGATTTCCCCGTTCGCGAATGGTCTTCCTTCCCGCACGGACATATCCAGCGAGAGTTCTCGGCATTGTGGAAGGTCTGGTGGAAGAGGTGTTGAAATAGACCCTCCTCGCTGGCGGCCGTGGGGATGGTCGGGTCGCCGCGGGCTTCTAATCTGGCCGCGCGCGGGCGCGGGTATGGGAGAGCCAAACAGATGACCTCGCGGGAGAGAATCCTGGCTGCGCTGCAGCACAGACGACCCGACCGAATCCCGGTTGATCTCGGCGCTTCAGAGTCCTCAGGCATCATGGGCATCGCCTATAACCGCCTGAAGGATCACCTCGATCTCGACGGCCGCACTCAGATCTACGATGTGGGCCAGATGATCGCCAAGGTCGAAGAACCGGTGCTGGACATCATCGGCGCGGATGCCATGGCGCTGCTGATCGAACCCCGTCGGTGGAAGCCCTGGACTCTTCAGGACGGCTCGCCGTGCGAGATTCCGATGGGACTGGAGATCGTCGAGAGGGACGGCGGCTGGGCGATCCCCCGCGATGACGGCACACCGGCCGCGGTCTGCCCCGAGGATGGATACTACTTCGACCCGGTCAACCCGCCACTGGCCGACGCCGACGGTCCCGCTGACATCGAAGACGAGATCGACCACCTGGTGCGCTTCGACTGGCCGGACTACATGGATGAGACCTGGCAGGAGCTTGCCTGCAAGGCGCGCTGCCTCCATGAGGAGACGGACCGCTGCATCGTGGGCAACCTGTGGGTCCACGTCTTCGCCGCCGGACAGATCCTGCGGGGCTTCGCGAACTTCATGATGGACCTGGCCGCTGACAAGCCACTCGCACATCACCTCATGGGCCGCCTTGTCGACTGCTACGCCCCCCGGGTGGAGAAGTACATCGACACGCTGGGCGAGCACGTTGATGTTATCCAGGTCAACGATGATCTCGGCCAGCAGGACGGCCCGCAGCTATCACCCGAACTTTACCGGGAGATGGTCAAACCCTACCACCGCCGGCTGTGGAAGATGATCAAGCGGCTGTCGGGCAAGCCGCTGCTGCTGCACTCGTGCGGATCGATCTACGACCTGATACCGGACCTGATCGAGGTCGGCGTGGATGCGATCAATCCGGTTCAGGTCTCCGCCGCGAACATGGATGGAGCGCTGCTCAAGCGCGAGTTCGGCGATGATCTGACATTCTGGGGCGGCGGCTGCGACACCCAGACCGTCCTCGGCCGGCGCACGCCCGAGCAGGTGCGCGACGAGGTGCGCCACCGCGTGGACCAGTTCGGCGACGACGGGGGCTTCGTCTTCTGCCAGGTGCACAACGTCCAGCACGACGTCCCACCCGAGAACGTGATGGCGATGTATGAGGCAATCAACGACCTGTAGCTGCAAGTCGCAAGTCACAGGTCGCAAGCTGAACGGACATAAAGGCAGCGACGAGTTGCGAGCGACGAGCTACGAACAAGGGCCAACGGCTGAACGGGGCTGTTGGCCAGCCGTTTGTGGTTGCTCTTGTTGCTGATTCTGCTGCCGTTGCTTTCGTTGCTGCCCTAACCCGATTGCCAAATTCAGGGAGTGACTGACATGTCCACCGATCCCTTACGCATCCTCGTTTTCGGCGCGCATCCCGACGACAGCGACCTGCGCTGTGGCGGGATGGCGATGAAATGGCGCGATCTCGGCCACCACGTCAAGTTCATCTCGATGACCAACGGCGACACCGGCCATCACGAGATGGGTGGCGGTCCGCTCGCGCGACGGCGCTACGAGGAGACCCAGTGCGCCGCCGAGGTCGCTGACATCGAGTACGAGGTATACGACATCCACAACGGTGCCCTTGAGTCGAACCTTTTCTACCGCGGGAAGACCATCGTGTCGATCCGCGAGTATCGCCCGGACCTCGTCATCTGCCACCGCCCCTGCGACTATCACCCGGACCATCGCGCGGTCGGCGTGCTGGTGCAGGACGCGGTCTTCAGTTGCACGGTACCGAACGTCATGGCCCTGACGCCCGCTCTTGATCGCCCACCGGTGCTGGGCTACACCTACGACCGCTTCACCGATCCGACGCCCTACGAACCAACCGTGGCGGTGGACACCGATGACGTGTTCGAGCGCAAGGTGCACATGGTGCACTGCCATGAGTCGCAGATGTACGAGTGGCTGCGGCGCTTTGCGGATGAGCCGCTCGAGGGCGAGCAGGAGCGGCTGGCATACCTGCGCGAGAATCTCTCCAACCGGTTTGGCAACCTGGCCGACGATGCGCGCGAGGGCCTCGTGAAGTGGTATGGCGAAGAGCACGGTAGTGCCGTCGAGACCGCCGAGACGGTGATGATCTCCAAGTACGGCTCGGTCCCGGATGAGGACGGCCTGCGCGCGCTGTTCCCATTCCTCCCGGAGGCCTGAACGACAACGACCCGGACGAACGGCCGGGCCGGCGTCGGCCGGAGCAAACGACGGCTCCGACCTCTCCGGCCCCTCCAGAACTTCGTCGCCCTTACCGTTTCACGGCTCACGGGTCCCCATTCCCGACTCACCCGGAGGCATCATGCACTACGATCCCGATCAGAAAACCGCTCTCTTCGACGCGATGTGCGAGATGCCGACCGTGGACGCGCATGAGCACCTTCACCCCGAGGCCATGCGCATCGAGCGCGAGGTAGACATCTTCCTGCTCTTCCATCAGTACCTGCGCGTGGACCTGACGCTCGCGGGCATGGACCAGGAGGACGTGGATGCGCTGGCCGAAGAGGATGTGCCGCTCGACCGCAAATGGGAGAGCTTCGCCCCCTACTGGGACCTCGTGCGCACCACGGCCGTCGCACAGGCACCGCTGATGTCGCTGCGGCGCTTCTTCGATGCGGATGACATCTCCGCCGACAATTACGAGGCGCTCACCGAGAAGATGCGCGCGAACAACACCCAAGGCTGCTACGAACACTACCTCCGCGAGGCGTGCAACATCACACTGGTGCTCAATCAGAACCGCACGATGTGGCAGACCGACATCTTCAAGCCGATCCTGCACGGGCCGGACTTCATCGGACAGGGCACGCGCCAGAGCATCATCGAGACCTGCGCCGAGGACGACTACGATGCACCGAAGAGCCTCGACCGCTTCCTCGAGATCATCGAGAAGCGCGTCCGGCAGAAGAAGGCCGAGGGGATGCTCGGGATCAAGGGCCATGGGTATGAATACGTCCCGGGCAATCGCCAGGACGCCGAGTGGGCCTATCCGCGGGTGATGACCGGCGACCCGGAACCGGACGATCCAGGGGCGCTGAACGCTTTCCTGTGGGACTTCGTCTGGGAACTGTGCGGAGAACTGGATCTGGTCGCCGTGCAACACACGGGCGTCTGGGCGGGAATGGGTGCGGACATTACGGATATTCGCCCCACGAATCTGATCGCGAAGGCCCGGGCGCATCCGAACACGCGCTTCGATATGTTCCACGCCGGGACGCCGCAGCCGGTGGACGCGGGCTTCGTGATCCGAAGCTGCCCCAACGTATATCTGAACGCCTGCTGGAGCCATCTGCTCGCGCCACAGCTTACAAAGCAGGCGTATGACTGGTGGCTGGACATGCTGCCGATCAACCGCGTGATGGCCTGGGGCGGGGACTACTGGTGGGCGGTCGAGAACGTCTACGGAGTGGTCATGACGGTGCGCGAGATCCTCGCGGAGGTGCTTGCCGCCCGCATCAGGGCCGGGGACTTCGATGAGGCCCGCGCGCTGCAGATCGCGAAACGGTGGATGCATGACAATCCGCGGGAGATCTACTCCATCGACTGAAGGCCGCGTGTTTCCCCCTCGCGCTCCCGGACATCAGCGCTGGCGACGGCGCGGACCGCCCGATTACGGTCCGATGACGGATGGAGGTCCTTCGGATGGAAAAGGAGCAAGCCAACCGGCAGCAGTGGCGTCAAGCGCTGTTGCCGGGTTTGACCGCAGGCGCGATTGCGGGGCTGCTGATGAGCTGGCGGGCGATCGCGATGATTATCGGCGCGGCGAGCAGCAGTTCTCCGCTGGCGAACGTCGCGTGGCCGTCGCTGATGGTCGTCGCTTACGTAGCCGCGGGCATGCTGCTGGGCGCGGCCGCGGCGACGGTCCTCGCGTTGGTCCTGCGAAGAGGCGGGGGGCTGCAGGCCAGTTCGGGCGTGGTCGCCGCCGTTGCGGGAGCCGGCGTGGTCATCCTGCTGGCCGGCGCTCTCGCCACCGAGGAGCCGATCCCCGGCGTTGTCGAGCTACTGGCGCTGACGCTGCTGGCGCTGGCGGGGCTGGCGGTGGTGCCGAGACCCTCAGATGATGCCGACCGTGCGGTCAGCATGCTCCTCCGCACGCTCGTCGGGGCCCTGCTGGGTGTCCTGGTGATCTTCGGGCTGTCCGGATCCGTCGGTCAGGTGGCGACGAGCAGAGTCGGGCTGGCGGGGATGATCCTCCTCGCGGGCCTGGTCGCGCTGGGCTTTATGATCGCCCACCAGCGCGCGGCACGGAAAACTCCGCGTGGCGGTGGTATTGTGCTCGGCGTGGGCGCCGGGATCGTCGTGATGCTGGCGGCGCTCGCGGTGATCCAGTGGGTGGGAGGCCTGCCCGCGGCCGTTGAGCCGGTGACCAAGCCGGATGCACAGGCCGACGCCCCAAGCGTGATCCTCATCAGCGTGGACACCCTCCGCGCGGATGCGGTGGGATACGCCGGCGGCGCGGCGCGGACCCCGAACCTCGATCGCCTCGCACAGGAGGCGTCCGTCTTCACCCGCGCTTACTCGACAGCTCCCTGGACGCGACCGTCCTTCGCATCCTTTTTCGCCAGCCGCTACCCGTCCGAACTTGGCGTCGCTCGCTCGCTCGGCCTCTCCGGCGAGTCCTGTGAGATCACGCCCTACGTGTGGCGGACGGACGCACCGACGGGCACTGAGCAGTTCCAGGAGGCCGGTTATGCCACCGCGGCGGTGGTGACGAACTGGAACCTCACCGAAGAGGCGGGCTCGTCACGCGGCTTTGACTCGTTTTTACATGTCAGTCAGGCGATGCTGTCGCCGCGACTGCGGGAGCGCTCGCTGTCGATGATCGACGACCTGCTTGGCCCGCTGGCACCGGAAGGCCTGCACCATGCGCATGACCTGAATGAGCTGGAGCGCGCGGATGACGTGCAGACCGGCGCACGGGCTATGATCCGCGCGCTGACGGACCGCCCCGCCCTGTTGTGGGTGCACTACATGGATCCCCACGAGCCCTACGACGCACCCGACGCGGACGCCGAACTTCAAATCGTGCCGGAGAAAGCAGAGACGATGGCCGGGCTGTCTGTCCGGACCGCGCCGGAGCGAGAGCGTTACGAGCGCGCGTACGCCGCGGAAGTGGAGTACTTCGACCGCTGGCTGGGCGTACTCGTGGAGGACCTGAAGGCCGCGGGCCTGTGGGAGGACTCGCTCATCGTGTTCTGGAGCGACCACGGTGAGGAGTTCTGGGACCACGGTGGCTGGGAGCATGGGCACACGCTCTACAACGAGCTGCTGCATGTGCCGCTGATGATCCGCCCGCCCGGCGCGACTGACGCGACGACCGTGACGGCGCCCGTCAGCCTTCTGGACGTGATGCCGACGGTGCTGGAAATGTCCGGTCTGCGGCCCGACGAACGGATGCGAGGGCGTTCGCTGGTGCCGCTGCTCCACGGTCGCTCGGGTGAGCTTGATGACTTCGAGCTATGCCTCGAAAGCTGCGTCTGGGGGTCGGTGCGCAAGGGCGTGATGAGCGAGCGCTACAAGTTGATCCACGATCTCAGTAACGACAGCTACGAGCTTTACGACCTCGCCGAGGATCCCCGGGAGCAGCATAATGTGATGCGCCTGGTGGATACGCCCGAGGTCGATCGGCTCACGAAACGGCTGGATGCGTTCACCGAAATGTCACTGAGCGCGATGGCCGGACACGCCGGTGAAGACGCGGCGAGCGGCCTCAGCCCCGAAGTGCGCGACCGGCTCAGGGACATGGGCTACATCCAGTAGCGCGGCGCTCAGCCCGCCGGCAGCGCGAAGAGATCGCGCGCATTCTGCGTGGTCACGCGAGCGACCTCATCGAAGCCGATGCCCTTCGCCTTCGCAATGCCCTCGGCCACGTACATCACGTACGCCGGCTCATTGCGCTCGCCGCGGTGCTGCTGGGGCGTGAGATACGGGCAGTCGGTCTCCACCAGCAGCCGATCCAGCGGCACCTCGCCGACCACGCCGCGCAGTCGATCGGCGTTGGGATAGGTCACAGGCCCGTCGATTCCGATGTACATCCCGAGGTCGAGCACCCGGTTGGCGTGGCCCTGGTGGCCGGAGAAGCAGTGCACGACCCCGCGCATCCCGGTCGCCTCCCTCGCGAGCACCTCCAGCGTTCGCTCATGCGCGTCGCGGCTGTGTACGACCAGCGGCAGATCAAGCTCCCGCGCAAGCTCTATCTGGCGGACAAACGCGATCTCCTGGCGGTCGCGCGGCGACAGGTCGCGGTAGAAGTCCAGACCGATCTCCCCTATCGCGACAACGTGCTCGGCCCGCGCAAGCTCCCCCATCTCCGCGAGCACCTCGTCTGTGACGACCTTCGCATCGTGTGGGTGCACGCCTACGGTGGCGAAGATCGCGGGCCAGTCCGCACCCGCTTCGGCCTGCTTTCGAGGCGCCTGCTCCACGAGACTTGCGACCTCGCGGTTCGAGGCGGGGTCGGTGCCGATGGTGATGATCGCCGCCACCTCGGCCTCGGCGGCATTGCTCAGCACCGCGCGCAGGTCAGACCTGAGCCTGCGGTCGGTCAGATGTGCGTGGGAGTCAATCAGCATCAGGGGTTCCTCAACGCGACATGATTGGTCGAACAAATGTTTCACGTGAAACATTCGAGGGCAACGGTCCGTGCGAACGGCAGCGCGACCCGTTAGAGATTAGCGCTCTTCCATCACCAGCCGCACTGCCCGCTCAGCAAGCTCTACGTCGCGCATGGCGTCGCATGCCGGAGATGCCGGTTGCTCATCGCCGCGGACGGAGGCCAGACAGTGCCGCGCCTGCGCCTCGAATGCCCAGCCGGGTTCGGCCTCAGGCTCGATCGTACGCGGGCTCTCTCCCATCTCGCGCAGCACCACCCGCGCCGCGGACTGCCGCCGCAGCGGCGGCGGGGGCTCGATCAGCAGCGTCCCACCCTCGAAGAAAAGCTCCACGCCCTCGTGCCAGCGCGGTGCGGGGAGCTTCCCGAGTTCGAAGACGCAGCTTGCGCCCGAATCAGACCATCCCTGCAGCACCAGCGGCCGTGACATATCGCGCCACGCCGCCTGCTCAAGCCGGTAGTCGCCGATGAGAAAGCGCACGAGATTGGTCACATGCGAATCGACGTTCAGCGTTCGGCTGAACAGGGAACGGAGATCGTCCGGGATCCACTCGGGGAACGTCCGCGCCTCGGAGAGGCCATCCGGTACCGACTCATCCGTCGTGATCGGCTCCTCGATGCCGAACTTCCACTCGCCTCCGAAGCACCACGCGCGCGCCATCGTGATCTCGCCGAGGCGCCCGGTCTCGAGCGCTTCGTCGATCATCTGCTTCGCCAGCAGCACGCCCGTGTCATGGCGCTTCATGTAGCCGACCTGGTAGATCAGCCCGCGTTCATCGGCCATCTCCGCAAGCTCCCGGCAGTCCCCGGAGCGCACGCCCATGGGCTTTTCCGTGATCACGTGCTTGTCGGCCTCCAGCAGATCGCGCACGACCGGCGTCACACGCTGCTGGGGAAGGATCGCCGCGACGGCTTCGACCTGCTCGTCGGCGGCAAGTTCCCGATGGTCGCGATAGAGGCGCTCGATGCCGTGGCTGTCGGCGACCTTCCGCGCCAGTTTCGAGCGGGGCTCGGCCAGCGCCACCAACTCACAGCCATCCAGCCCCGCGTAGTTGCCGATATGCGCAAGCTGGCCCATGTATCCGGCGCCCACGAAGCCCATCCGCACCGGGGTCATTGTTGCGCCTCCTCCCTCAGCGTCCGATCTCCCTCAAGGACCTGATCGAGAGCGGTCTTCGCGTTACTGATGATGCTCTCATGTTCATCCAGCCAGTACTCCTCGCGGAAGATCTCCACCGAAAGGAAGCCATCGTACCCGGCCTGCTCAAGCGCGTCGAGGTAGCCGTGCAGAGGGAGGACGCCACCGCCCGGATAAAGGCGGTTTGCGTCGGTGAGGCTCTCCCGGGGCAGATTCTCAGCGTCATTTATGTGCACGATGAGCATCTGCTCGGCCGGTATTTCGGCAACGCGCTCGGGCTCGACCGCGGACTTGTAGTAGTGGAAGGTATCCACCATGATCCCGAGCGCCGGGTGGCCGGCCTCGTCCACGACCGCCAGTGCGTCGTCGGGCCCGCCCATGAACTCGCGCCCGCCGATCGGCTCCAGCGCCACCTTCAAGCCGAAATCGTGCGCGACTTCCGCGTATGAGGTCGCGGCGTACGCTGCCTGCTCGATGACCTCGTCCCGCGGCATCTGCGCCTGCGGCTGCTCGGCAATGTACGCAAGCAGCAGCCCACCGCCGAGGTCGCGGCATACCGGCGCCCAGCGCCGCACCCGCTCAAGCTCCTCCTCGTTGTCGCTGAAGGGCGTGAAGGCGAATGCCATCAGTCCGACGCACTCGACCCCGGACTCGTCGAGCAGTTCCCGAAGCTCCGCGACAGTCCCGCCGGCTTCGGTGTATTCTTCGATCTTTCCTGTGTCGATCTCGATCCCCTCGAAGCCGACCTCCCCGCACAGGCGGATGTCGTCATCGAGCGGCTTCCCGCGCGTCGTGGCGGTGTTGAGAGATGTTCGCATCATCTGACCCTCCCGTCAGCGGTCGGTCATCTGTGCGACCGTCTCGTCATCAAGCGTCTCACACATCGCGGTGATCAGGCGCAGCGTCGTCTCGTAGTCCCGGGCACTGATAATCCCGGCGTGTGTGTGGATATGCCGGGTCGGGACGCCTATTGCCAGGCACGGCACACCGGTGTCGTGCAGATGCACGCGGCCGGCGTCGGTGCCCCCGCGTTCGAGCACGGTAAGCTGGTAATCGAGGTCGCGCTTCTCGCAAATGTCGATGGCGAGATCGCGCAGGCGCAGATTCGGTATTGCGGAGCCCTCGAGCACGTAAAGCGTCACCCCGGCGCCGAGTTCAACGTTCGATTCGTCGTCGCTTATGCCCGGCACATCGCCGGCGATCGCGGTCTCGAGTATCAGCGCCACATCCGGGTCCACCGCATCCGCGGCAGTCTCGGCCCCGCGCAGGCCGACCTCCTCCTGTACGGTGCCCACCGCGTACACGGTGTTCGGATGGTCGGTATCATCCAGTGCTTCGAGCGTCTCGATCGCCAGCGCGACACCAACGCGGTCATCCCATGCTTTCGCCAGCAGTCGGTCATCGCTGCTGAGCACCTCAAACGGAGAGCAGGGGACGATCGGATCGCCGGGACGGATCCCGAACTGTTCTGTCGCCTCCTCGCGGTCCTCCGCACCCACGTCAATGAACATATCCCTGGCCTTGACGACCTTCTTGCGCTCCTCGTCGGGCAGAAGATGCGGTGGCTTCGAGCCGATGACGCCCGTAACGGACCCACCGGAGGTCTCGATGACTACGCGCTGGGCCAGAAGGACCTGGTCCCACCAGCCACCGAGGCTCGCGAATTTCACGAAGCCGTCCTCGGTGACGAGCTTCACCATGAAGCCGATTTCGTCAACGTGTCCGGCCAGCATCACGCGCGGCTGTTCGGCTGCCCCATCGAGCCTCGCGATGAGGCTGCCGAGGTTATCGGTGCTGCACTCCGCGATCTCGTCGAGCCGCTCCCTCATAATCGCGGTCACGCGGCTCTCAAAGCCCGGAACGCCGTTCACGGACGTGAGTTGTTCCAGCAGATCAAGAGTTCCCTTTTTCATCTGCGCCCTCCAGTGCGTCAGCGTCCAATTCGCCTGCGGATGATATTCCAGATCTCTGTGCCGATACCTGTCCTGTAGTGGGCGTAAAGCAGGCAGGGAAAGCTCACTGCGAGAAACGCCAGCGCCGCCGGGATTGCGCCACCAAAGCTGCCCATGCTCAGTCCGACCATTGACACCAACTGTTCGACCAGCCATATGCAGCCGATGACCCAGATGGTCGGGACGATCGCGAGCGCGATCTCCCCGAGGCGCCGGATCCGCCGCGGCTCGAACTCACTGAGCTTGATCCACAGCGACAGCAGCGCGGCAGTTGCGAAGCCCGCGCAGGCCATGACCGCCACGGCCTCCAGCGAACCGCCCCGTGTCACAATGTACCAGGTGCCACCGGCTGCCACCAGCGCGCCGATGAGCCTGGTGGCGATCACGACAGGTTCGCGGTCGCTCGCGACCAGCGCCGCGTCCGTTGCCAGCGGAAGTGCGAGAAGGGTGGCGCCCAGGCTCAGGATCTGAGCCGCCGGCACCGCCGGCGAGAAATCGGGCACGATCGCCGAAACGAGCGACGGGAGCATCACCCAGGCCAGCCCACCGATGACCGGCATGGCCGCGGCCATGCCCACTGTCGGGAGCAGCACCCGGCGGCGCTTCTGCGCCGAATCATCGCCCCCGTACGACTGCATCACCCTCGGCCAGATGACAAACCCCGCCGACCGGGGCAGGTTGAAAAGGTAGGTCGCCATCTGCATGGCCAGCGTGTAAAGGCCGAAGCGCTCCGCACCGTAGTAACGCTCCAGCACCAGTCCGTCCACGGTACGGAGAAACACGCCCGAGAACGAGACCACCGCCACGGGTAATCCTATGCGCACAAGGCGCCAGACCTGCCACCAGTCAACCCGCACCCGAATCCCGATCTTCGAGGCGGCCTCGAGGTAGCCCAGGACCAACAGACCGGCCCCCAGCCACCCGATCATCACGCCCGAAATATCCAGAAGCCACGCGCCGAGGCCCATCAGAGCAAGCTGCACGACTGCGCGGAACAGCTCCCCGACCGCCAGCAGATGGAAGCGGCCCCATGAGCGAAGCGTCGCCCAGTAGAGCGAGATCATGTCCTCGGCCAGAAGGATCCCGCCACCGATCGCGAAGGCGAGGCGGTGTTCCCAGCTTCCACCGGAGATGAAAACCGCGTAGACAATCATCCCCAGCATTCCCAGCCCGCTGAAGGCGGTAGTGGCGAAAAAGCCCGCGTCCTCGACTTCGGCGGCCCGCTGCGTGTCCTCGGCGCCGATGCTGACGGGCAGTTCCTTACTGACCGCGCTCCGCCAGGGCATGGAGACGTTGCTGAGGTAGCCCTTCCAGATCCCCACGAGGCGCTGGATGCCGCGCCCTCGCGGACCGATCAGCCGCATTACAATGATCGACCGCGCGACGCCAAGCACGAGGCCGATGTACGAACTGCCCCCGATAAGGCCGATCGCGGAGGTCGTCCGCATCTCGGAGTCGGGTATTCTGGATTCGAAGCGTTCCTCGTCGGAGCTATCCATTCTGGGTGTCGCCGGCCGAACTCCCCTCGCTCTTCTTCCGCCAGACCGAATCGTGGTATACGTTTTCTTCACTGATCAAACCCAGCGGCCCCCATGACTGTGACATATCGACGAGTTCGAAGCCGTCAAGCGCATCCCTGTAATGCTCCAGCGTAACGGGCTCGACCACACCGGTCACGCCTCCCTCTTCGAGGCGCGGTTTGCCGGAGAATTGCTCCTGAAGGAATATCCACTCGGACACGGGGCGAACGATGCTCAGATAGTTTCGGACCACGCGCGGCTCCATCTCCTGGAAGCTCGCAGCGTTCCAGAACAGGTCGATCTGCAGCTCTGAGACGAGCGGGAATTGCCACGTCGGCAGAATGATGATCGTCCCCGGCGCCAAGTCCCCCAGTTCGTCAAGGGACCCCAGATCGCGCGTTTCGCGGTAGGAGATGACCGCGTCGGGGAACACTGTCGTCAGAAACTGCTCGGCGACATAAAGCTGCGGCGGGATATCGGAAGCGACGAAGACCATCTCCGGATACAGCTTCCGAAAGACCTCGATCTGCTTTCCCGCGCCACACCCCAGGTCAACCATCACGCCGATCTGCTCGACATCAACGAACCTCGCGCATGCGACGTAGCGCAGGTAGTAGTGCAGCGTCTTCATCGTGTGCTGGATCCCGTTGACCTGGAACACCCCGTCGGGGTTGCCGGCCATGGAGGGCTCATAGGCATCAGGATACCTGGCCCCGGCGACCTCCGCGCGCAGGCGGCAGTGTTCGCCGGCAAGATCCGCGAGCTGCTGGCGTGTCAGCTTCCACGGAAGATCCACCGGCAGCACTGCATTCATCGCGCGATCGATTGTCCTCGCGAGCGAGATCGGCCACGTGACGCGCCGACCGGTGCGATGTTTGTATTCCCAGCACCTGTTTCGGACGCGACGAAGAAACGAGATACCGCCAGGCAGCCAGGGGTCAGTCGCACCTGATGATGCCAGCGTTGACAGTTCGCGACGACGGAAGTCCTTCAGACCAAGCTTTCTGAGTTCAGGCAGCACCGATTTCTCATACGTCGCCCAGTAGCTGGTAGGCCGGTACAGCTCATCAGCCTCTTTCATGTCGTCCATCATCAGGTCCAGCAGGACCTGGTCGTCGGCAACTTGCATTCATGCCCCTCCATCGAGGTCACATTGAGGTCCAGATCAGGCTGCGGCTCAGACAGCGCCGTGAGTGTACACCACCACGACCGGCTCAGCGGTGGTGCGGCGGCCGCCGTGGGCCGTGCCGGGAGGGACATAGACCGCGGTGCCAGGGGTGAGTGTCACCACGTCGTCGCCTACCTGCAGTTCACCTTCACCGGAGACCACGTAGACGGCCTCCTGGTCGTCGTGCACCTGCGGCTCGCCGAACTCCTCGGCGGTGTACCAGGCCACGCCGACGTTGAAGCCGGATGTTGTGGGGATCTCATCGGTGCCGACCAGGTCGGCGGAGCGGCGGTCGTCAAATGTGTCCGGTTCGGCATCATCAACATGCGTCCATGCGGGATCAGGCATACTATCAAGCTCCTCACTCATTGTGACGGATCGCGCGCATTATAGCTAACGGAAGCAACAGAAGCAACGAAGCCAACGGCAGCAAAGACAGCGGCAACAACACTCACGCCAACGATAGCAGGGCAGGAACCACGGCCTCGCGCCGGGAACTTCCTTATCCCAACGAGGCGCATCCACGGAGGTCGCCATGAGAGCCAGATTACTCGCCATCGCCGTGCTCGTCAGCCTTGCAGCCTGCGCGGGCGCCCGGGAGTTGACGATCGTCGCCGACGGACAGAGCGACTACCAGATCGTGCTCGGCGATGGGCCCGCAAAGGTCGCCCGTGTGGCCGCCGATGAGCTGCAGCACTGGCTCGCCGAGGCGACCGGCGTGGAGCTTCCGATTGTCGCCGGGGCGGATCCGGCGCGCAAGCATATCTTCGTCGGCGAGTCCGCGCTGCCGGAGGACGCGGGCGTCGATGTCACCGCGCTCGAACGCGAAGCGTTCGCGGTCCGTTCCGTCGGCGAAGACCTGGTGCTGGTGGGGCTGGATGACGGAAGTCACCCCCGGGAGATCGCGCATACCACGGCCCCGACCTCCTGTGGGACGATGAACGCGGTCTACGACTTCCTCGAAGACCAGGTCGGCGTGCGCTGGTACTGGCACGACGATCTGGGGACGATCGTGCCGCAGCGCGAGACCCTGACCGTGCCGGCGCTCAACTACGAGGAGGCGCCTCACTTCATCTACCGCTCACTCCCGTACGGCCCTCGCGACGCTGAGGGCGAGCAGGTGGCCCGTGGGATGTGGGGGCGGCGCAACCGCCTCGGAAAGAGCATTTCGACCTACCATTCGCACGCGTTCTTCCGACACATGCCGATCGAGGAGTACGCGGCCGAGCACCCCGAGTATTACGCGCTGGTGGATGGCCGGCGGGTGACACGCTACTACTCCGGCCACCATGGCGGGCAGGTATGCACAACCAATCCACAGGTTATCAACATCTTCGCCGACAGTTGCATCGAGTACTTCGAGCAGCACCCTGGACGCACGATGTGCGCGGTCTCCCCCAATGACGGCAGCGGCTTCTGCCAGTGCAAGGAGTGCCGAGCGCTCGATCCGGGCACGTGGCCGGAGGGCTCAGGCCGCGAGGGGAAGCCGCTGATGGCCGACCGGATGATGACCTTCTATAACCAGATCGCCGAGCAGACCTCCGCTGTCTTCCCTGACTGCACGCTCGGCGCGTACGTCTACTCATACTATTCGCTGCCGCCCGAGCGCGTGAAGCCGCATCCGAACCTGGCGCTGGTGCTGGCGATCAACTCCGCGTGGAGGGGCGGCACGCCCGAGTTCTGGGCGGAGGACCGCAAGAAGATCGATGGCTGGGCCGAGGTCCACGATTACATGTTCATGTACGATATCTTCTACCACGGGAGCCGTCAACTGGGCTTCCCCGCGCCGATCGTGGAGCATACAAAGAAATACTTCGAGCATATCGACGAATTGGGCTACCAGGGCGGCTACCTGTACATCGGTCCCACCTGGGAGGTCCTCGGCCCCGGTGCCTACCTGATGAGCAAGCTGCTGTGGGACCCCGACGCGGATGCGGATGCAATCGTCGATCAGTACTACGCCGACCTTTACGGCGCGGCCGCCGATGAGGTGCGCGCGTACGACGAGATGATCGAGGATCGCTGGGTGAGGGCCATGGCGCGCGACCTCGGCGAGCCCTCGCCGGAGGCGCAGCACTACCTGGACACGGCGGGGACCGGCGAGATGCGCGGCGTGATCGTCTACGCCTGGCGCCCGATCCTCGAGGACGCGCGCGAGACGCTCGAGGCCGCGCTGCAGGATGCGGACAGCGACGACGATCGCGCGCGGGTGCAGCGGGTGATGGACCAGTTCGAGTTCGCGGAGGCGTCCACGCTGGCGCTGGAGGGCATCGCGCGGTTCGAGATGTCGCGCGATCCCGATCCGTCCATCGGCACGCGCGTGAGAGAGGCCATCGAGCGGCGCGAGGCGGTCATCGAGCGCATCGGCAACGACTGGTCGCCGCACTTCCGCGACTGGGTGCGCAACACCGATGATCGCACCCGCTCGCCGCTGCGACCCAGCGCCGCATACTTCGCACTGGCGGGCGAGGCCGCTCGCGAGAGCCTGTATGCCCCGCGCGCCGAGGAGGCACCGACCATCGACGGGGCAGCCGATGACGCGGCGTGGCAGGGCGTGCCGCGCGGGGAGATGCGCGAGAACATGGGCGCGAAGCAGGCGCAGGCAGCCACGCAGGTGGCGCTCACCTTCGACGACAGCGCGGTGTACCTGCTGGTGGAGTGTTCCGAACCGAACATGGGCTCCTTGAAAGTCGAAACGGCAGGCCACGACAACTCACAGCTTTTCAAGACCGACAACGTGGAGCTTATCCTCGCGCCCGGTGGGCCGGATGCGGGCTACTATCAGTTCGCCGTGAACGCCGGGGGCTCCGAGTGGGAGGGCTACCACCCCGACGCGGAGACAACGCACCCTGACTGGAACCTGCCGTGGGACAGCGCGGTCGCTATCGGCAAGGACGGATGGACCGTCGAGATCGCGGTGCCGCTGGCATCGGTTGAGGTGCAGGATATCGCCAAGGGCGACACGTGGCGCTTCAACGTTCACCGGACACGGCGCTCGACGGCCGACCCGGATGAGTACCAGGCGCTGTCGCCGACCCTCGGCGGCTTCCATCAGCCAAACATGTTCGCGACACTGAACTTCGGCAATCCACCGAGCGGGGAGAACGTGCTGCGCAGGTGGAGCAGTGAGGGCTTCGAGGTCGGCGCGAAGGGCGAGGAGGTCCTGCGCGGCGGAGGGCGTGGCGATTACTCGATCACCATCGCCGACGACCGCGCGTACGAGGGCGAGAAGTCGATCAAGGTGACGGTCGGCGAGGACTCGCACGCCAGCTTCACGTACTATCCGGCGAGCGTCGAACCGGGAAGCTACCGCCTGGCGATGCGCTACTACGCGGACCCGCTCGGCCCGCCGCCTGACAATGAGCGGCTGCATGACGTACCGATCACGCGGATCATCTTCCGCGACGAGAACGGGAAGGCCGTCTCCGAGACCGATCAGTACTCGTGGGAGCGCTCCCCGGCCGAGGCGGCGGACGGCAGATGGGCCGACCACATCCACGTCTTCCGCACGCTGCCCGGCACGAAACGGTTCACGGTGACGGTCTTCATCCACCGCCCGGGAACGTACTGGATCGACGATGTGTCGCTGGTGCGGTTTTGAGCTTCGCCAACATATGCGACAACCCGCAGGCTGGAACTCATATTCAAGCAATTCGCAACTGGTCAAAGTGATCCGAATCTGAGTTGACAATGAGTGAGCGCGTTGCTGTCGTCAGGAGGGGCGGCTTGCCCGCCCGTTGTTGTCCGTTATGTATGTGGCAGGCCGAACGACGGGCTGGCAGGGAAGCTGTCGCCCGTGTGCCGCTAAACGACAGCGGACACTCGGGCGCCACTTTTCCCGCCTGAGGCGCGAAAAGCAGCCCTACGACTTCCGTTGATGCCCTCGCAGTTTCTGGAATATGAGTTCCAGCCTGCCGCCGTTACCGTCCGTGTCACGGGTGGTAACGCTCGAAGCCGCCCCCTTTTCACTGTTCACTTCTCACTCTTCACTGAGTCCGTAGATGCTCGCCCCGCGCTCCACGAGCCCCTCGCGCAGCGCGTCGGTGTCCACCGAGCGCACGTCCGTATCGGCCAGCGCCATCTGCGCTGCACAGCCGGCCGCCTCGCCGATAGCCATCACGATCGGCATCACGCGCAGCGAGCTGTGAGCGCCGTGATCGGCGGAGATGCAGCGGGCGGCGATGAGCATATTGTCGAAGCCGCGCGGCGTCAGGCAGCGGTATGGGATGTCGTAGGACTCGCCGGGAGGCAGGCGCTTGATGACGGTGCCGGTCCCCGCCGGATTATGGATGTCCACCGCGTAGGACCCGCGCGCGATCCCGTCCTCGAACTTCTGCGCGCCCAGCACCTCGTCCACGTTCAGCACGTGGTCGCCGATGACCCGGCGGCTCTCGCGGATACCAATCTGCGGCGCGACCTCCGAAAGCCACGCGTTCTCAAAGCCGGGCACCTCATTGATCAGAAAGCGCACCATCTGCCGCACCTGCCGCCGGCTGATCAGTTCTGCCTCGGTCATCTCCTCGGCATCGGTGGCATCGTGCATGACCACGCGGGTGGTATTGAAGTGCACCTCGCGATCGTGCGGAGTGTAGAACTTGAGCACGTTCTCGCGCGGGTTGTCGATCTCCCCACGGTCCTTCGCGGCGTCATACAATTCGTTTATCTCCGCCCGGGAGGGCAGTCGGTCGATATCCACGTTCTGCATGCGGAAACAAAGCGTCATCGGCTGGCAGTGACCGTCTTCCTCGCGGCCGGTCTCCACTTCCGCCCCCGCCCACGCGGCGAGGTCGCCGTCACCGGTCCCGTCGATGAAGATATCGCCCTCCACCGCCCGCAGGCCGGATTTGCTGAGTGTCGCGATTCGCTCTACGCGCCCGTCGGCGGCCTCGGCATCGGCGAGCATCGTGTGGAGGCTCAGCCGCACACCCGCCTCCTCACAGAGGTCCTCGGCGACGAACTTGAACATCTCCTCGTCGAAGGCCGATGACTGGCGCGGGCCGCCCCAGCCGCCGTAGTCG
This sequence comes from uncultured Armatimonadia bacterium, assembly GCA_964484945.1. Taxonomy (GTDB): domain Bacteria; phylum Armatimonadota; class Zipacnadia; order Zipacnadales; family UBA5352; genus UBA5352. The sequence continues at coordinate 20,337 of CAZAHB010000038.1, forward strand.
TCGAGGCGCTCGAGGATCCGCTCGAAAAGCCCCCGGATGATCGGCTGGCCACCCGCGTGCCAGGTCATGAAGGGATTCACCAGCCCCGCGGTCGCCATGCCCCCGAGGAAACCGTAGCGCTCGATCAGCAGCGTGTCGGCGCCCTCCTCGGCGGCGGCCACGGCAGCGCACAGCCCGCCGGGTCCGCCTCCGACTACCACGACCTCCGCCTCAGCGGCTACGTCCAGCGCGTCAAAATCCAGTACATCGCTCATCGGTTGCTCTCCTCATCTTCGCTCAGGTCAACGTGGAGGTTGAGCCCGTTCTCGGCCGCGTCACGCGCGAGCGGATTCCAGTCCTGCATCTCATCGAACTCATCCGGCGAGCAGGGCAGAAGTTCCAGGTGCAGGTCGATCTTCCACGCGTCCTGCAGTTCCGGCAGCAGCCTGCTGAGTTTCTGGCCCTCAAAGCGGTCTGCCAGCAGCACCAGGTTCAGGTCCGAGTGGGGGTGCTCGTCCCCCCGCTCGCGCGATCCGAAGAAGATCGCATCGCCGACCTTCACCCGGCGCATGAACGCGCGGATCTCCTCAATCAGCTTCTCTCGCGGTATTGTGTCTCGATCCATTCGAAGGCCTCCTCCGCGAGTTGGACTGCTCCCTGCGCATCCTCGGATTCGAACCGCTCCGAGGGCGGACCGCCGGCGGCGTCCACGTAGCGCGTGGACATGTAAAACGGGTTCAGCCTCTTGATGATTGCCCAGATCGGGTCCGGTATCCTTCCAAAAACGTCATGGACCATCGCCTGGAGGGAGTGTTCGCGGGGCATGGGGCGCTCGTGGAGGATCGGGTAGCCGCACTTGAGGAGCTTCTCGATGGCCTGCCGCGCGTGGAAGACTGCGTGGTTGGGGATCATGTGCCGGGCCAGCAGGCGCCCGGCCTCCAGGTCAATCCGCGCATCATCAACCCAGCCTCTTTCGCGCTCGGTGAGCATCGCTCAGGTGGCCTCGGGGTCTTCATCGGTGGCTTCTACGTCTTCACCGTCCGCCTCTTCCTCTTCAGGAAGCTGCTCGCGCACCCAGTCGAAAACGAGGTCCATCTGCTCCAGAGCCCTGGCGGCGTCCTCCTCTTCGTAGTAGCTGGTCGGGCTCGGGATTGCTTCCGTCGGGTAGCGCGTCATTATGTAGTGAGGATCCAGTGCCTTGACGGCCGCCTCAATCTGCTCTGGCGGATCATCGTCCACAAGTGCGAGCAGTTCCCCCAGGGAATGAGTGCGCGGCCGCTCTTCTCGCTGCAACTCAAGCACCGCCGCCTTGAGGATCAACTCAACCGCCTGGCGAGCGTTAAACATCGACTGGTTGTAGATGCCCGCTTCCGCCATCGCTTCCGCTGCACGCTTCTGCGTTTGCGCCTCTGTGAACCATAGCCGTGTCTTCTCCAGCATGCGTCTCCCTCCCATTTGAGCGCCTGGCGGTCTGATGACCGAGACGCCGCCTGCGTCGTCCTGCAATCGCAGCCGCACGCCCTCTTCGTCCGCGGTGCGTTCGATCCTGGTGCCATGCCGGGCGCGCTCGAACTCCTGCGGTGTGTAGGCGAGCACCTCTAACGTCGGCAAGTCGCGCGGCCACTCCTCAAGCAGCGGGGCAATGCGATCTGTGAATCGAGTGCCCTCGAAACGCGACGAGATGACGATCAGGTCCACATCACTGCTGCTTAGCTCCTCACCACGCGCTCGAGAGCCGAAGAGGATCGCCTCCTCGACATCCACGCGCCGCATGAAATCGGCGATCGCTTCGATTAGCCTGTCTCTCTCAAGCGTGGTGGTAGCCATGCCCTGTCCGACCTCACTTGACCTCCGTCGTCGTCCCCGGTCCCACTCCCCCATCCCCCGTCCTCCTTACGTCAGTTTCTCCCGCAGCATCTCGTTCACCATCTGCGGATTCGCCTGGCCCTGTGTCTTCTGCATCACCTGGCCGACGAGGAAGCCGATCGCTTTGTCCTTGCCGCCGCGCACGTCCTCGACCGGGCCGGGATTCTCCTCGATGACCTCGTCCACGATGCTCTCGATTTCGCCGCTGTCCGAGATCTGCTCCAGGCCCTCCTCCTCCACGATCTCCCCGGCCGACTTGCCCGTCTCGAACATCGTCTCCAGTACGTCCTTGGCGATCTTGCCGGAGATTACATCTTCCTCGACAAGCTGGAGCAGTTCCGCGAGGTTCTCGCAGGAGATCGGGCTCTCATCGATGCTGACACCAGCATCGTTCAGCAGGCTCATCACATCACCCATGAGCCAGTTGCTGACTGTCTTGGCCTCTCCGCCGAACGCCTCGCAGGCGCCCTCGAAGAAGTCGGCCAACTCGCGGCTTTCGGTGAGGATCTTTGCATCATATTCCGGCACGCCATACTCTTCGCAAAACCGCTCACAGCGCTCGGCGGGCAGTTCCGGGCAGCTTCCGACGATCTGTTGCACCCACTCCGGGTCCGGCTCAATCGGCACCAGGTCCGGTTCGGGGAAGTACATGTAGTCCTCTGAGGTCTCCTTGCGCCGCATCAGCGCCGTGACGCCATTCTCCTCGTCCCAGCGACGGGTCTGCTGGAACAGTTCATCCTCGCGCCCTTCGGCGACCGCCCTGCGCTGTCGCTCGATCTCGTACCTGACGGCCTCATAGACCGAGCGGATGGAGTTGAGGTTCTTGATCTCGACCTTCGGCGTCGCCTCACCGGTCTGCCGGTCGTTGAGGTTCACGGTGGGCTCGGCGCGCATCGCGCCCTCGTCCATGTTCGCGGTGGAGACGCCGATGCAGCGCAGAATCAGTCGAAGCTGAGTAAGATACTCGCGGCACTGTTCGGCGGTGGTGAAATCCGGCTCGGTCACGACCTCCATGAGGGGGATACCGCCGCGGTTGTACTCCACGAGCGAGGAGCCGGTCTCGAGGTGGATGTTCTTGCCGGTGTCCTCCTCAAGATGTGCGCGCTTGATGCGGATGCGCACCTCTTCACCGTCAACATTCAGATCGATGTGGCCGCCATAAGTGAGTGGCTCATCATATTGCGATATCTGGAAGTTCTTGGGTAGATCGGGGTAGAAGTAGTTCTTCCGCGCGAACCGGCAGCGGTCGGCCGTCTGGCAGTTGAGCGCCGCCCCCGTACGGATGACGTATTCCACGGCCGTGCGATTCGGCACGGGCAGCGACCCCGGCAGGCCGAGGCATGTCGGACAGACGTTGGAGTTCGGCTCTGCCCCAAACTGTGTCGAGCACGAGCAGAACATTTTCGAGTCAGTGTCGAGTTGCGCGTGCACTTCCAGTCCGATCATCGGCTCCATGGCCATCTGAATCACCTTGCGGCGAACGTCGGGAATTGGGAAGTGACAAACGCCGGATCTGCCGGCGCAATCTGATGGGGATGTTGTGGCCCCCATGTGTCCGCAGACATGATACACTCGATACGCGCACTTGTCGAGTGGGGCGGGGAGCGCCAGGTGGTCGTGGCCGTGAGCCCACACAAAGCGCTCCTGCCTGTGTGCCGAACTACATTGCCGCCCCCCGCGTCGGTGTGATATAAGGGAGGCAGCGATCCTCAGGAGGTCATACACGTGTCCGATGTGACCGATTCCGACAGACTGATACACGTTCTCGGCGCCGTATCCCACCAGGCGGAGGAGGAGGTTGCGGCCGAATCGGCCGTCCTCCGCTCGTGGGGGTATGATGTGCGTGCCATCGGGCCGCTGACACGCGACGGCCGCCGGCGCATCGGGTCCGCCGGCGTGCCCACACACAACTCTCCGGAACCGTCCGGAGATTCCGCGGGCGCCGGTTGGTCCGATGCCAGGGACCTCGCCCGGACGATAGCCGACAACGCGCCCTCTCTGATACACGCCCACGGCTTTCGCGCAGCCTTCGCCGGCCTTTTGGCCCGTCGAGGCATGTCCCCGGCTCCCCCCGTGGTCATCTCACCTCATCTGCTGCCCCACCGCCTCCACGAGGACCCGCGCCTGGGGCTGAGGCGCCGCGGCTACCGCTGGATCCTTGATCGCTCACACGCAATTGTCATCGCCAGCGAAACGCAGCGCGATGACCTCTGCGACCTCAGCGAAATTGCCGGCGAGGGCGCCGAGCTTGTCCCATACCCGCGGCCAATCGGCACTCAACCCGACACCCTCGATCTGGGGCGTCGCCGAAAGATTCTGGGAATCACACAATCAGCGGTGGTCATCGGATGTGTCGTGGAGGGTCTCGCAGAGGGGGCGCTGGAGACGTACATGGACGCTGCGGCAACCCTGTGTATGGAGTACCCGAGCCTTGAGTTCGCCCTGATCGGCCGCGATGTCGACCGCGACCTTTATCATGACCTCGCCCACGAGCGCGGTCTGTTCGGAGCCGCCGTCTTCGTTGACCCCGGTGAGCGTTTTCGCCGCGCGATCTCTGCGCTCAATATTCTCGTCACCCCTCAGCGAGGATGGCCCTCAGGCATGCTCGCCTTGCAGGCTCTGGCCGCCGACGTCGGCGTGGTGGCCATTGAGGACGGTGAGGTCGCGGAGATGTTGATGGGCAGCCCCTACGTGACGATTGCGCCTGCTGACGGTCCCTCGGCGCTGGGGGAGGCGATCATTCGACGCCTTCGTGCCGCCGCTCAGCTCATGGAGCCTGACCGAAGCGCTGCCACGCACAGTGTGGAGGCAAGCTCGCTGCTTGTCTCAAAGGACTTCTACGATACGGACAGTTCGTGGGCTACCCCGGGTGCCCGAGAAGAAGCACAATCCGATACAGATGAAACCGTCGGCGTGGCACGATTCGACCCCACTCGAGCGGCCCGCGCCCTCATTGCGTTGTATCACCGTTTGCTCGACGGCTCCTGAGGCGTACTGCCCCTCACAAATGCGAGCGGCGCCCCTCAACGGGGACGCCACTCTCTGTGTGCGCGAAACTCTCGCTGTCTGCTACTGAGCTGCGACATGCGGCCAGGGGGCAATGTTTTCAATGCAACACGCCGTTGACGCAGCCCACACGTTAGCGAGCTGCTCCATGGACTCTGCCTCGGTGGCCTCTACGTCACTGGGATACACCGTGATCAGCCGGACATTCCCGACGTAGATCGTCGGCTTACCTCGCACCGGCTCGATGTGCACCGCCTCGGCGTCGAACGGACCATAGGAGAGAATGTGTACCAGTCGCGTGTTGACGATCCGCGCCCGCTGGTGGGGCGAGAATCCCGCCGCCTCCGCTCGAATCCGGAAGAACAATTCACCATTCACGCCGATGTCGAAGACGTCCGGTGTGTACTTCGCATTCGTCGTCGGCTTCTCATCCTCACCCGCCAGGATCTTTACCTCTTCCGCTGCCTCGGTGCTCTTCTCGACAGCGGCCTTGTCGGAGGTACCCTCAGCGTCATCAGCAAACCCCACCACCATTGAGCATGCCAGGAACGAACCGATCAATGCCACAGTCATCATTTTCCGCATCTGCTTGAACCTCCTGTGTGCCTGTCTGCTCGGGTTTCCCCCGTCTGTCAGTCATCCAGTGCCAAGCCACCGAATCGGCGTTGCCGCCGCTGATATTCCTCAATTGCCGCATCGAGGTCGTCCGGCTGGAAATCCGGCCAGTACTTGTCCATCACGTAGAATTCCGCATACGCAATCTGCCACAGCAGGAAGTTGCTCACCCGCATATCTCCGCCCGGCCTGATCAACAGGTCGACCGGCGGAAGTTCGGGCACGTAGAGATAATCGCTGAACATCTCGTCAGTGATGTCATCTATCTCCAGCTTACCCGCGACCACGTCGCGTACAATCCCTTTCGTCGCGTCAACTATCTCAACCTGCCCACCATAGTTCACGCAGAGGTTGAGGATCATCGACGTGTTGTCCTCTGTCGCAGCCTCAGCATTCTTCAGCGCGCGTTGCAACGGCTTCGGCAGCCCCCACCGACGTCCTGATACCTTCAGCCGCACCCCGTGCCGGCACAACTCTTCAAGCTCCACCAGCAGCGCCGTTTCGATAAGCTCCATCAACGCATCAACTTCAGGCCCCGGGCGCATCCAGTTCTCCGTGCTGAACGCATACAGCGACACCGCATCGATGTCACGCGCCTGTGCGGCACGCATGAAGCGCCGCGCCGCGTGCCGTCCTGCACGGTGCCCTTCCTCCCGTTCCAGGCCCTGCTCCACCGCCCAGCGCCCATTTCCATCCATGATCACGGCGATGTGCTGAGGCTCTTGATCCTGCTCTTCACTCATCTCCACATACTCCATTCCTGCGCCCAGGCAAACAACGGACCCGGGGCATCTTGCCGCCCCGGGCCTGCATCACCACTTACTGCTCATGCCGTTGCGGTGTCCGCCACTCTGCGGCAACTGTCAACTCGATACGCCCGTCCTCCAACGAGCGCTGCCGGATCACCATCAGGCGTTTATCCTCAGATTGGTCATCCTCCACAACCCCCACCCGGACCAGTTCAGCAGTCTCGCGCCTCACCGCACGCAACAGTTCGCGTGCCCGGTCGAGCGGGTACCCGATTGTGTCGGGGACCTCGTCGCTCATATCTCCATGATCTCTTCGATCTTCTCTTCGCCCATCTCTTCGATCGCCTCGATGTGGGCGTCCGTCAGTTCCTGGACCTCTTCCTTGCCCACTCGCACCTCGGCCTCCGACAGGCCCTCATTGTCCTCCATCTTGTCGATGTCGTCATTGGTTGACCGCCGGATGTTCCGTATGGCCACTCTGCCCTCCTCGATCCGATTGCGGATCTGGCGCGACAGTTCCTCGCGCCTCTCCTCGGTCAGGGAGGGGATCTCCAGTCGAATAACCTTCCCATCATTCGTCGGCATCAAACCCAGGTCCGAGGTCATGATGGCCTTCTCAATTGCCGACAATGCGTTCTTGTCCCAGGGCGTGATCGCCAGCAACCGCGTATCGACTACCTGGATCGAGGCGATCTCGTTCAGCGACACCTTCGATCCGTAGTAGTCTACCTTCAGCCCCTCCACCAGAGCAGGGGACGCGCGACCGGTGCGGAAGGCCGAGATATCCCTCTTCACGACCTCGACCGTCTTGCCCATATCCTTCTTTGCCTGCGCAATCAGTCGGTCCATTGGTCTTCCCTCCATGGAGCGGGGTCACCGACTACCGGACAATTGTGCCGATCTCTTCTCCCACCACACAGCGCCGGATATTCCCCGGCACATTCATGTTGAAGACGATGATCGGCAAGCCATTATCCTTCGCCAGCGAGATCGCCGTGGCATCCATCACCCGCAGGTCGCGATTCAAGACCTCCAGGTGCGTAACTTCCGGCAGCAACTCAGCGCCCGCATTGTCGCCGGGGTCGCTGTCATACACCCCGTCAACATCCGTCGCCTTCATGATCGCCTCGGCGTTTATCTCCAGCGCCCGGAGCACACCCGCGGTGTCGCTGGTGAAGAACGGATTTCCCGTCCCTGCGCCGAATATGACCACACGATCCTTCTCAAGATGACGAGTTGCCCGTCGCCTGATAAACGGCTCCGCGACCTCGCGCATCTCGATCGCTGTTTGAACGCGCGTATCGACCCCGCGCCCTTCCAGTGCGTCCTGCAGGGCCAGCGCATTAATCACCGTTGCAACCATGCCCGCGTAGTCGGCCGCCGCGCGTTCCATTCCCTGCGCCGCCGCCTCATGGCCGCGCCACATATTCCCGCCACCGACGACCACCGCTACTTCGACGCCCGACTCGTGGACATCCTGTAGCTCATCGGCGATCCGATCAACCGTCGGCCAATGAATGCCTCCGGTATCCGGACCGCTGAATGCGGCGCCACTAAGCTTCAGCAGCACTCGCCCGTACGGCTCAGTCCTTTCACCGCTCACTCGCGCCACCTGTCCGTTCTTATTCCGCTTCCTCGCCCACCTGGTAGCGGACGAAACGCTTGATCAGCACGCGCTCACCTGTCTGAGCCAGCAGGTCATTCAGCCGGTCTTCGATGGTGAGACTGTCGTCACGGATAAAGGGCTGCTTGAGAAGACACACGTCCTCGTAAAACTTCTCCAGCCGTCCCTCAACCATCTTCTCCACGATGTGCTCCGGCTTGCCTTCTTCCAGCGCCTGCTGTGTGAGCACCTCGCGCTCGTGTTCGAGGACATCCTCGGGCACGTCCTCCGGCGCGATCCACTCCGGCTGCATCGCGGCGACCTGCATCGCGACATCCCGGCCGAACTCCCGGAACTCATCGGTGCGCGCGACAAAATCGGTCTCACAGCGCAGGTCCACGAGCACGCCGATCTGATTGCCCGCATGCACGTAGGAGGCGATCACGCCCTCTTCGGCGGCCTTCCCCTCGCGCGACATCGCAACGTCGATGCCTCGCTGGCGAAGCAGGTCAACGGCCTTCTCCATGTCCCCGTCCGCCTCTTCGAGCGCGTTCTTGCAGTCCATGAACCCCGCGCCTGTCTGTTCTCGCAGCTTCTTGACCTTCTCAACGCTCGCTGACATTGCCTGTCCTCCTGATGAACTGTCACGGCGGCGGCGCCGTTTCAGCCGCCGCCGCGCAGGCTTCTGTTATTATTCCTCGTCTTCGTCATCCTCGTCGTCTTCGTCGTCTTCGTCGTCTTCCGCGTCTTCCTCGTCGATCAGTTCGATCAACTGCTCTTCCACGAACTGGTCTTCTACAGCCCCGGCGAACTCCTCGGCGACCGCTTCCTCCTCGGCCAACCGCTCCTTCTCCTCTTCAACAAGCCGCTCGACGAGTTGTTCGTCCAGTTCAATGCCCTGACGCCGCGCGATAGCCTCCGCCTGATCAAGAGAATCCGCGTCCGCCACAAGCTGCTGCTGATACTCAAGCTGCCCTTCCTGGACAGCCTCTGAGACGAGGTTCGCAAAGAGCCTGATCGCTCGAATCGCGTCATCATTACCCGGAATCGGGTAGTCGATCGGCTCCGGATCGCAGTTCGTGTCAATAACCGCGACGATCGGGATCTCGAGCTTATCCGCCTCCGCTACCGCGGTCTCCTCGCGCTTCGTGTCCACCACGAAGACGATTTCAGGCGGCCCGTCCATGTCCTTGATCCCGCCCAGCGAGTGTTCCAGCTTCTCCAACTCGCGTGAGAGCTTCAGCGCTTCCTTCTTGGTGAGCCGCTCCCACTCACCGCGCTCCTGCGCCTCGTGCAACTCCTTCATGTAATCGATCCGCTGACTGATCGTCTGCCAGTTTGTCAGCATGCCGCCGAGCCATCGATTCGTAACAAAGGGCATGCCGCACTTCTCAGCGGCTTCCTCGATCGACTCCTGCCCCTGCCGTTTGGTGCCCACGAACAACACTGTGCCCCCATCGGCAACGGTCTCCTTCACGAACTCATACGCGGTCTCTACGAGCCGCAGAGTGGCGTGGAGATCGATAATGTAGATGCCGTTACGCTCGTGGTAGATGAACGGCTTCATCTTGGGGTTCCACCGACGCGTCTGGTGGCCGAAATGCACGCCGGCTTCGAGCAGTTCCTTCATCGTCACAAGTGCCAAAGTCTTTGTCCTCCATTCCACAGCCGTCTGTACGGCTGCACGTCAAAGCGCTTCGGCCCTCTGCCGCTCATCGAGCGAGCGTACCAGGCCGAGTAGCGCCGACGTTGCACGTCAGATTCTCGCCCGCGGCAACGATGCCGCGTGCGTGCGTCTGTACCCTTTTCGAGGGACATGCAGTCTACCACATGCCCCCCGGACGGTCAACCGCAGCCACGGCGAGCGGGGCGACCGAATTCTGCAGGTAGCGGCAACGACAACCTCCCCCGCCCTCGGAGGTAGACGACACCTCCTGGCGGGAGGGGGAAGCAGTTCTCGCAATCTATCAGCCGCAACGTGTAGCATTGACGCTCACAGTTGTGTTCTCCCCTTTCCCGCCTGCGAGGCGCCGTCTGCCGAGCCACCGAGAGAGGGCTCAACCCCCAAACTCCGAACGAAGTTAGTGGGTCGGTGAGGCCGTCGAGAGCCGTCAGCCCGAGCAACCTGCAAAACTTGGTCAGACCCCACGGCGAACCCGTCACCGGCTGCCGTGCGCTATTGTATGCTGGCCGTTGATGACGTGACTACCTCTGCACTCGCCCTGTACCGGGTCCGCCGGCCAGTTCCTCCACCTCATCGACCGAGGAGAGGTTGAAGTCACCATAGATCGAGTGCTTCAGGCAGCTTGCCGCCACCGCAAATTCCAGTGCCTCCTGGTCGGATTTGCCCGACAGCAGGCCGTAAACCAGGCCGCCGCAGAAGCTGTCGCCGCCGCCGACCCGATCCACGATATGCGTGATGTCATACTCGTTCGCCTGATACAGCGTCTCCCCGTCGTAGAGCACACCGCTCCAGCGGTTGTGCGAGGCGGAGATGCTGCTGCGGAGGGTGATTGCGCACTTCTTCATCTTCGGGAAGCGCTCCATAAGCTGCGTGCAGACGCTCTCGTAGGCCGCGGCATCGAGTTCGCCGGCCTCGACATCGACACCCTCGGGCTTGATGCCGAAGACTTTGTCGGCGTCCTCTTCGTTGCCAACCGCCACGTCCACGTGCTCGACGAGCCCCTCCATCACCTCGTGGGGTTCCTTGCCCCAGTTCCACAGCTTGCTGCGATAGTTCAGATCGCACGACATCGTCACGCCAAGCTCGGACGCTGCCTCGACGGCCTCCCGCAGCACCGCGGCAGTGCCCTCGCTGATCGCGGGAGTAATTCCGGTCCAGTGGAACCAGTCCACGCCGTCGAAGACGTGCTCCCAGTCCACGTCGCCCTCTTCGATCTCTGCCAGCGCCGAGTGTGCGCGGTCGTAGATCACTTTCGAGCCGCGCTGCATCGCGCCCATCTCGAGGTAGTAGATCCCCAGTCGATCGCCCTGGCGCAGGATGTACGATGTGTCCACTCCGTACTGGCGCAAGAAGTTCTCGCACGCGTCTCCGACCTCGTGAGGCGGCAGCGCTGTCACGAATCGGACATCCATCCCGTAGTTGGCGAGGCTGACTGCGACATTCGCTTCTCCGCCACCGTAGATTACGTCGAACGAGCGTACCTGTACAAAGCGCTGGCGATCCGGCGGCGCCAGACGCAGCATAATCTCTCCGTAGGTGACAACCGTAGGCATCGTTCAATGACCTCCCTGTGTCTGTGTAACCCTCTTGCGTCACCCTCATCTTCGCGCCGCAGCGGCACGTTTCCTCCTCACCGCCCCGGACCGCACACCAAAGCACCACCAGCCATCAACCACTTTTTCCGTGCTGTTGGCTGTTGGCTGTTGGCTGTTGGCTGTTGGCTGTTGGCTCGTAGCTCGTAGCTCGTAGCTCGTAGCTCGTAGCTCGTAGCTCGTAGCTCGT
>CAZAHB010000039.1:0-30820 GCA_964484945.1 uncultured Armatimonadia bacterium
GGCCAGGAGGTGCTCATCGATGCGGGCACCGACTATCGCGGGCGAGCTGTTCTGGCCGCCACGCGCTACGTGGAGCCGGTCGGCTGGGGGCTGGTGGCGAAAATCGACCGCGAAGAAGCACTCGAACCGGTCGCCAATCTGCGCCGTGTGCTGCTTCTCGCCATGCTTGGAACCGCACTTTTGACGGGACTGGTCGCTGCAGTCATCAGCGCCACGATCAGCCGGCCCATCACCGAGTTGACTGATACTGCCTCCCAGATAGCCGACGGTGCGCTCGATGAGCGCGTGGCTATCGCGCGTCCCGATGAAATCGGGAAGCTCGCAGATGCATTCAATAACATGGCCCGGAAGCTCGTGGAGGCCAACCAGTCTCTCGAGCGCCGGGTGGACGAGCGCACGTCCGAGTTGGCGCAGGCGAACGCGGACCTGCATGCTGAGATCGAGCAACACGAGGTCACCCAGAAGAAGCTGCGCGAGGCCCGGGACGCCGCGCGAGCGGCCAGTAAGGCAAAAGGCGAGTTCCTCGCCAACATGAGCCACGAACTTCGCACCCCCATGAACGGCATCATCGGCATGGCGGATCTCGCTCTCGATACGGACCTGTCCGACGAACAGCGCGAGTACCTGATGATGGTCAAAGAATCGGCTGACGCACTGCTGCGAATTCTCAACGACATCCTCGACTACTCCAAGATCGAGGCCGGGATGCTCGAACTGGAGGACACGGACTTCTTCCTCCGCGAAAGCTTCGGCGATACCCTCAAAACCCTCTCCGTGCGGGCCCATGACAAGGATCTGGAATTGGCCTGTCGCGTGGCCCCGGAGGTCCCCGATCATCTGGGCGGCGACCCCTGGCGTCTGCGCCAGGTGCTTGTTAACCTGGTCGGCAACGCGATCAAGTTCACCGAAAGCGGCGAAGTCGTCGTTGACGTGCAGGAGCACGCGCGGGAGAACGGTCACGTCGTCCTCCACGTATCAGTCCGCGACACCGGTGTCGGGATCGACCCCCAGCAGCAGGAGCGGATCCTGCAGGCGTTTACTCAGGCCGACAGCTCAACGACCAGGCGCCACGGCGGCACCGGCCTCGGACTCACTATCTCCTCGCAGATCGTCGAGGCCATGGAGGGACGGATGTGGCTCGAAAGCGAACCGGGGGTGGGCAGCACTTTCCACTTCCTGGTGCGGCTGCGCGCGATCGAGGACGGGGGCAGGGACCTGCCGGACCTGGTTGACGCCAAGGAACTTCGCGTCCTCGTCGTGGACGACAACGGCACCAACCGCCGCATCTTCACCGAACTGCTTGCAAGCTGGGGCATCAAAACCGACGCGTGCGGCAACGCCGAGGAAGCGCTCGATATTCTCATCAGTGCGCGGAGGGAGGAGCGGCCCTTCGACATCGCGCTGCTCGATGTCATGATGCCCGGAATGGACGGTTTCGAACTCGCCGAACGGATCCGGGATCGTGAAAAGCTGCGGGAGACCACCCTCATCCTGCTGTCATCGGCCTCCGCCAGTGAGGCCGGGCGCCCTTCCGATCTGGAGATCGACGACTTCCTGATCAAGCCCGTGAAACAGTCGGAGCTTCTCGATGCGATCATCAATTCTACAGGCGCACGTGCTGAGCGACGGTCCGAGAGCGGGGCGACTGAATTCGCCGACCTCGCGCCGCCCACGCGGTCGCTGCGCGTGTTGGTCGCCGAAGACAACGCGGTGAACCGACGAATTGCCGCCCTCGCCCTGAAGAAGCGAGGACATGAGGTGGAAACAGTCGACGATGGATCCAAAGCTGTGGAGATGGCGCGCTCCACTGGATTCGACGTCATCGTAATGGACATCCAGATGCCCCGAATGGACGGCTTCGAGGCGACCGAGGCCATCCGCGCACAGGAGAGCCGCGAGGGCGGGCATGTTCCCATCGTCGCCATGACCGCCCACGCACTCTCGGGTGACCGGGAACGGTGCCTGGAAGCCGGGATGGACGCATACATCGCCAAGCCGCTGAGCCCGCTGGACCTCATACAGGCGGTTGAGTCTGCGGGCGGGTTGCAGGGACCTCCCGGCCCTGATAACGACCGCCAGGCGGCTGACACCCCCGAGATTGATACCGACGCTGTCCTGCGTCGCATGATGGACGACCGGGCGCTGCTGGAGGAAATGATCGATCTGTTCCATGACTCATACGCAGAGCACCTGGTCCGCTGTCGGCAGGCAATCGCCGATGCGGACGCGGAGGGCCTCAGACGCGCCGCCCACTCCCTGAAGGGGATGGTCGGAAACTTCGATCCCGGAGGCGGCGCTGATCTCGCGCTGGAACTGGAGATGATCGGCCGGGAGGGCGATGAATTGGAGCGGGCCGCTGAGGTCCTTGATCGCCTTGAACGCTACCTCGAGCGGCTGGATGACGCGCTCGAAGCACTGAAGGAGGAGCGGGCATGAAAATCCTGATTGCCGAGGATGAGACGATGAACCGCCGCCTGCTTGAGGTGAGCACACGGAAGTGGGGGCACGAACCGGTGCTCGCCGCCGATGGCCGGGAGGCCTGGGAGCTGCTGCAGGGGCCGGACGCCCCCTCCATCGTGCTTCTGGACTGGATGATGCCGGGACTCGACGGCGTCGAGATCTGCAGACGCATTCGCGACGGTGACCAGTCCCGGATGATCTACGTGATCATGGTCACCACCAACGCGCGACCCGACGACATCGTCGAGGGCCTGCAGGCAGGCGCCGATGACTACGTTACAAAGCCCTTCGACCCCGAGGAGTTGCGGGCCCGGGTGGATGTGGGGGTGCGGGTGGTCCGGCTGCATCGAGAGCTTGCCCGTCGCGAGAGCCGCCTCGCCGCCGCACAGGCCCGCCTGGCCGACAGAGCCCGTTTCCAGTCGGCCATGCAGGGCATGTCCGACGGTATCCTCACCGCCGACGAGCAGTGGAGCATCACCTGGGCCAACCGCGCGGCTGAACTGCTGCTGAATCTTGTCGATGGCGACTACGAGGGCCGAGCGCTCGACGAGGTTCTCGGTCGCTTTGATCCCTCTGTGACACCAGAGGCCCTTCGTGAAAGCACCGACGAGACCACCGAGGTGCAGCTTGCGCGCGAGGGAGAAGGTGTCACCCTGTGGATCGACGCGAACATCACGCGGCTTTTCGATGACGAGGGAAACCTCAGGGACGTGACTGTGACCCTGCGCGATGTCACCGACCAGGTCGATGCCCGGAAGCGGGAAGTGCGGTTCATGAACTCAATCTCTCACAAGCTCCGCACACCGCTGACGGTGATCGGGGGCACGCTTGACGTGATAGTGCATCTCCCGCAGGAGCGCATCTCGGAGGCCGGGGAGCGCCTGCTGCCCATCTGCCTGCGCCAGGTCCGGCGCCTGGAGGAGACCATCGAACGCCTGCTGAAATTTCGCGAGTTGTCGGCAGCAGAGCCGACGCCCAGCATGCGGGAGGCAGACCTGCGTGAGATCATCCCCGAGGTCGAAGAGATGGTGCGCGAGCGGTACCCCGAGACAGCGATCTCGTTCGAGGCCGAGGTAGCAGATGATGCCCGACCCGCGCCCCTCTCCCCAGACGACGCGCGCCTGATCGTCGAAGAACTGGTGGACAACGCTGTCAAGTTCGCGGAGGAGGCAGTGCGCGTTACGGTTTCCGTCGATCGCGAACCGGAGGGGCCTGTCACGATCTCCGTGAGCGACGACGGGCCGGGCATCCCCCACGAGCACCTCGACCGGGTCTTTGAGGGCTTCCTGCAGATCGAGGAGGTCACCACCGGGCAGGTGAAGGGGCTCGGACTGGGCCTGCGGATCGTAAAGGAAGTGGTGGAGGCTTACGGGGGCACGGTGGCGATCACGTCCGAAATCGGGCGCGGCACGACCCTCACCGTTACCGTGCCGCCAGACTGAATGACCGCTTCGGCGACCGCCCGCTGTCAGTCAACGCTCAGAGCCAGCACCTCATCGCCCCGAGCGCCGATGATCGCAGCCGAGCCTGCCCCGCGCAGATCCCCCGCGCTGAGGCCGGCGGGGCGCTCGTCCGCACGGTGGCCGCCGAGAATCGCTCCATCCGCGCCAAGCAGGTAGACCGTGCCGTCATCGCAGGCAGCGGCGACCTGCGTGTTGAGCGTGGCGAGGTCGCTGACCTGCTCGGGAAGCTCCGTGCGCCAGACGAGTGCGCCCTCCGCGTCAAAGCCGTAGACGCTGCCTGCCTCCGAGGATACCGCGACCGCGACTTCTGATCCATCCCCCGCCAGGCCCACGATGTCCGTGACGCTGCCGCCAACGTTCGCGTCCCACAGCTTCTCGTTCCCGTGTCCCAGCGCCCGCACGATCTCGTCGTCGGCCCCGAACAGCACCTCAGCGGCGCCATCGAGATCGATGTCAACCATCGCCGCCGCGGGCCAGTTCGGTCCGCCGCTCACGCTGCCGATACGATTGCCGGTATCATCGAGGACCTTCGAGCCGTAATACTCGCTCCCCGCCGCCACCTCGTCGCGCCCGTCGCCATCCATGTCGCCGGTGGCGCAGACGGTGCTCGCATGGGTAGTATTGGTGCGCCACAGTTCGGTCCCGTCGCTGTCGAAGCCGTAGTGATGCCAGTTGTCCGAGCCGATCACGACCTCGCTCGCCGCGTCGTCATCAAGCTGCGCCGCGCAGACCGACGCCACCGAGCCGGAGCGCCCGTGATAGCCCTCTATCTCGACCTCCCAGAGCAGATCGCCGCTGAGATCATACGCCCGCAACTTCGCGTCATCGGCGCCGGAGAGAAGCTCCGGGGTCCCGTCCGCGTTCAGGTCGATGAAGCGCACCGCCCGGACCATGCCCTCGGCCTCGCGCGTCCAGAGCACCTCGCCATCGGCCGACAGCAGCGCGATCTCGCCGCCATCGGCCGACAGCAGCGCGATCTCGCCGCCATCGGTCCCGGCCGCGATCTGCGCGGGCGAACTGAGGCCCCAGACGTCCGTGCAGCGCACATCCGACGGAAGCTCGGCCCGCCACGCGACGTCAAGGTCGCGCGGAAGCTCCGGGCGCTGCAGTTCGGCGGGTGCGGGGGGCGGTTGTGCATCCGCGGCAAGCCGCTCCATCAGCGGGCCGAAGACGTCAGGCTGGTCGATCTGCAGGTCCTGAGCGTCCGCGGTGCGTTGCAGCCCCGGCAAGCTGATTTCGCGCAGATCGACAAATGTCCCCATGTTCTCACCAATGATCCAGACCGCCGCGTCGATGCGGACGTCTCCGCGGTCGAAAGGCCCGATGCCGAAGACGCCCACCACGCCACCATCCGTCACGATCGCATGCAGGTCCGACCCGATCGGCTCAAGCGCACCCTCGGCTTCGTCGCCCGCCTCAAAGAGGTTGACAAACCGGATGCTCTCCCCCGCATCAAGCGTGGCCTGCTTATCCTGGTGCAGCACCTGCGTCATCTTCCCCGCGTGCGGATACTCCGAGTAGTACCCCCGGTCATTCCCGTGCCCGCGATCCCACGTCTCCCGCAGCGACAGCCGCGATCCGTCCGCGCTGGTGATGCGGAAGTGCTCGCCCTCCTGCTCGACCTCGAGCGTGTTGCCGACGATCTCCGTCTCCCCCAGCGTCCGCCAGACTGCCGTGGCGCGGAAGTCGCCAGGCTCCAGCGCGGTCAGTTGATCGAACACCAGGAAGAAAGAGCGCGGCCCGCCCATCCAGAAGACCGTCCGCGTCCAGTCGGCCCACGCGTATCCCGGCGCGCGTGACTGCACGATGCCGGCGTTGCCGAACTCCGCCTCCGCCACAAGCTCGCTGAGCCCCGGCATCGCGGTCGTCTCTCCGTCGCGCGAGAGCAGGATCGAGTTGTGCCACTTCGGCGTGGCGCGAATGTAGTCCATGTCCGTCAGCCACAGCCGATTGTTGGCGGTGAACCGGATGATCGCGTTCGCGTCATCGTGGTCGTGGATGCCCATCGAGATGCCGTCGAGCATCAGGTAGCTGTCCTCTGGATCGAAGCCATCGCGGAAGACCGCCTTGTCAAGCGCGCTCTCCGCAGGCACCGGGCCGGAGTAATCGTACTGCTCGTAGACCGCCGGATCGAGGATGAAGCTGGTGAGGCCGATCTGCTCCTCCGGCACCGCCGCCTCGCCGCTCCAGTTGTAGTACCCGAGGACCTCCTCGGTGCCCGCGTTCGCGTCCAGCCTGCGCGTCAGCCACCAGAACTCCGGGCGATCGTAGTAGAGCGAGGCGATGCGCATGAGCGTGCGCGCGTTGGAGCCGAACTCGATCCACGGGTCGCCGAAGGTCGCCTCGTTCCCGAAGTTGTCGTGACACGCGATCGCCAGTTCGCAGGTCTTCGCCACCGTCCCGTTCTCGAAAATATCCATGTCGCCGGTGATCAGCGCCCACTTCATCGTGTGCGCGATCGTGATCCACTGGTAGTTCGCCGAGTCCTCCAGCGGCTTGTACGCGGTCTCCTGGCCCTCGAAGAGATTGTCCACCACCTCCGCCCACCACTGCACCGGAGGTAGCGTGAAGTGCGCGTCGAAGTACTCCGCGGCCGCGGCGATCCCCAGCGCCGGGTGCGTCTGATGGTTCCACGTGGGCGCCTGCTTGCCGGCCTCCGCGCGCCGGATCGGCTCGCGCATCTCCCAGAAGTCCATGCTGTCCTCGACGATCTGCCGCACCCACTCCTGCGCCATCAACCGCTCTTCGTCCGTCAGCGCCTCGCACTCCTCGATCTGGTCCAGCCCGGCCACGATCGCGTCCAGCGTAAAGGTCGGCGGGTCAGGGTTCTCCTGCTCATAATACTCGGCCAGCACGCGCACCATCTCCGCGTACATCCGCGCGTGGCTCTCAGCGCCGCCGAGGTAGTAGGCTCGGGCCCACGCCGAGGGCCGTCCCGCCGCGGACTTATACTGATACGCGCCGCTGAAGCTGTGCAGGTAGTCCTTGAGCTTCGCCACCTCTTCGGTAATGCGCTCTTCGCTGACAGGCCCGAAGTTCGTCTCCTCCGACTGCCAGTCCACGATGACCGGAAGCGTTACATCCTCCGCCTGCTCGATTCGCCCGAGGAACGCCTCCGCCGCCGCCCGACAGCCCTCCGGGTCACTCGCACCCAGGTACACCGCGTTCGCGCCCGGCCCCCACGCGTCATGAACTGTGCGAAGCTCATATCCACCCGCGCCCGGGAACGCGCCGTCGGAGTAGATCAGCCGCCGCGCGTAAAGCTGCAGCGAGCGCGGGCCTGTCGCCAGGTTACCGACCATGATCGCGGTGGTCTCGGCCAGTTGCTCGTCTGTCGCCTCGGCCTCGTCGAGCGTCGGCAGCGCCACGCCCATCTGCGCCTCGAAATCCGCCGCGAACTCTTCCGCGACCGCCCGGTACTTTTCCATCCGCGGGAGAAGCAGTGTCGCCGCGGCCTCGCCCGCCACGATCAGCGGCGTCTCGCGGTGAAGCTCCCCCGCGCTGACCAGCGGGAGTGTCTCGCGCGCCTCCTCCAGCTTCTCCACGGTCACCTGGTCCAGCGCGACCGCGCCGCCCGATGCGGTCAGCCGCAGATCGGCCTCGCGACCGACCGCCCCGGTCTCCACACCGATGCCGACGGTGCCCCACGCACCGGCAGGCACGAAGTGCCGCCCCTGCGTCTCATCCTCGACCACACTATCCAGCGACGCTGCTGTCTCGCCGAGGGCTATCACGGATATCGCAATCCGCGACGCCCCTGCTTCCACGGGGACCGCTATCTCCAGCGACGCGCCCTCCTCCAGCACCACCGCGAAGCCGTCCAGCGCCTCGACGAACTCCTGTGCGGGGACGCAGCCGGGCAGCGCCTCAATCTCGTGCACGGTCTGCGCCGCCGCACCAACGGCGACAAGCGCGCTCAGTGTGATTGCACCGATCATTGTGCGTGTCATGGGATGATTGCTCCTTCAGGTCTTCCCGCGGCACGTAACGGCCTCGCCATTGCCGTTCCCTATCCCCTCTGCCCTATCCCCTCTGCCCTGCCCTCAATACGCCTCCACTTCGCCCACCCACAGCAGGTTCGGCCGCTGCGCCGATCCACCGCCGGGCGGTTGCACTATCCGCACAGCGGTCGCCTGCACCTGTTCGAACTGAGCCAGCGAGAATGCGGTCGGCTCAGGCTCCTGCACCCGGGCGACCGTCTGCCATGCGTCATCGATCATTAACTGGACTTCGAACTGTCCGGAGGTGTACGTCGTGCCGTCCTCGACCGGCCAGTAGACGATTACGCGAGAGACCGGGCGCGGACCGGGGAAGCTCACCTGAACCCAGTGTTCCTGCGCGCTCTCGGCGGTCGCGGTGGCCCGGCGGCTGAAGCTCGCGCCCACGTGGCTGTGAAGCCCGTCATTGATCGGCTCCAGACGATACTGCGCGTAGAGGCTGTCGGCGCTCGGCTCGCCGCCATTTTCGCCCAGCGCGTGGTTGATGGCGACCGGCGCCTCGCTCTCGCGGATCACAATGTCATCGACAAGCACCGGCGTCTGGAAGTTATTGCGGACGTTGGCGAGGTAGCCTCGCCCCTGCAGGTGGACGTTGCTCCACGTGACCTGCTGCCACTCATCGCCGACCTCAACGTCGGGCGAGTAGCCGCCACCGTACTTCAACCGCCAGTCGCCGGCATCGAGGTAGGCGGATACGCGGGCGGCCCCCTCTTCGGCGCGCGCCATAAAGCTGATCGTGTAGACGTGCCCGCGCCTGTAGCTCATGGTGTATTTCACAGCCCCCCCTCGCGGTCTCGTCGAGATTCGCGATCCGCGCGCAGAAAGTTCCCTCAATCCCTGCGTCGGCGATCACCTCAACCGAGCTCTCGCCATCACCGTAATCCGCCGGAACCATCGGTTCCAGCGCGCCGTCGTTGAAGTCAACCTCGGCGATGACGGAGGCTCCCGCCGGGACCGCCACCGCGATGGCCAGGGCCACAATAAGCTGTCTTCTCATCACGATTTGCTCCCTCGTTCTCGATGCCGCGCACTACCGCGTAGGGGCGGCCGGTCAGTACCGGGCAGTCCGCTCCGGCAGCGGATCGACGGTCTGGCCCAGCCGATCCAGCAACCGGTCGGTCAGGTTCGCCCGCGTCCCCGCGTAAGCGGGGTCATTGTAGAGGTTGCGCATCTCGCCGGGGTCCTCGGCAAGGTCGAACAGTTCGCCGAAGGATTGCCCGGCATAGTGCACGAGCTTGTGGCGCTCGGTCACCAGCGCGTTGAGGTGCAGCCGGTCCGGCCCGCCGGGGAAGCCGCCACCGTCATACGCCGTCCATGGGGAGAACTGGACCAGCGCGGCCTCCCTGCCGGGAGCTTCGTCCTGCAGCCTCGGGACAATGCTTTGGCCCTGCATTCCCGCTGGCGCATCGGCGCCGGCCATCTCCAGCACCGTCGGCGCGATGTCCACCGACTCCGCGATGCCGTCATCGACCGCGCCCTCCCGGATACCCGGCCCGCGCCACAGTTGCACCTGCCGGATCATGCTCTCAAGCAGAAACGGGCCCTTGAACAGAAGGCCGTGGTCGCCGAGAAGCTCGCCGTGATCGTTCACGAAGCCCACCACCGTGTTCTCTGCCAGGCCCTGCTGCTCCAGCGCCCCCAGCACGCGGCCCACGCAGTCGTCGATCAGCGAGATCATGCCCATGTAAAGCGCGATGGTCTCGCGCCACTGTTCGCGGGTCATGTCTGCAGTGGCCTGCTGCCGCGGCGCCCAGTGCGGACCGAAGGCGGACAGGTCCGGGCGCTCGGGCACCTCGATGGCGGAGCGGTCGTACATTTCGGAGTAGGGGGCGGGCGGGTTCATGGGGTGGTGCGGGTCCACGAACGAGCACCACAGGAAGAAGGGCTCGTCGCCCGCGCTTTCGAGGAAGTCGATGGACCGGTCGGCGATCCAGCTGCTCTGGTGAAGCTCGGCGGGGATCTGCGAGTGCCACGACTCGCAGTTCCCGCTGCGCGACTGACCGTGGAGCATATCCCGGGCCTCGTCGGACCACTGCGGATGCTGCTCGTCGATCCAGCGCAGGTAGCCGCCGAGTTTGTAGTCATCGGTCAGGTGCACGCGGGCGAAGCCGTAGTAGGGCCCTTCGCCCTCGTATTCCTGGATCCACGTGTGATCGTCGAGACTCACCTCGTGCGGCCGCAGATGCACCTTGCCGCAGGAGCACGTGGAGTATCCGGCCTCGCCCAGCACCTGCGGCAGCGTCACCTCGCGCTCGGGCAGGGGCACCCCGTTGCACAGCATTCCGTGGCTGCGCGGGTAGCGCCCGGTGATCATGGTCCCGCGCGATGGCGAGCAGAGCGGGCTCTGCACGTACGCGCGTGAGAAGCGCACGCCCTGGTCGGCGATGCCGTCGATGTGGGGCGTGCGCGCGATCTCGCTGCCCTCGCAGCCGAGGCAATCGGCGCGAAGCTGATCGCAGCAGAATAGCAGGAAATTCGGGCGCTCGGCCATTGTGGTGCCTCTTCTCCCACGGGTCGGTGGGTTCAGGCGTCGGAGACCAGCAACGGCGTCGGGCGTGGGCATGCCCGACCACCGGACGACCAGGCAACGACATCATATGCCCTTCGAAGGGATGGTCTGCCGAGACCATCCCCGCGCGTAGCGCGAAGTCGTTTGCCGTGACGGAAACGGTGTCGCGCCACGGCAGGCCCGACCACCAGACAGTTGGGCCACTACGCCGTTCCCGTTTCCCGGTTCCCCATTCTCGATTCCCGACGCTAAAACTGTGGCAGCCACTCCTTCTGCGCCTCGAGCATCTCGTCCACCATGTCGCGGGTCTCCTGCAGCGACAGCACCGCGGAGGTGAGCGGGTCAAGCATGATCGCCTGGTACAGCGCGTCCCGGTCACCCTCCAGAGCGGCCCTCACTGCCAGCGCCTGGGAGCGCACGTTGCTCTCGTTGAGTCCCGCAAGTTGCGGCGGCAGCGCGCCCACGTGGCACGGGTGCACACCCCGGCCGTCCACGTAGCATGGGACCTCGACCGCGCAGCCGTCCGGCAGATTCGTTATCAGGCCAGTGTTGGGTACCGACACGTTCACCTGCGTCGGCGCATCGTTTTCGATGGCCTCCATGATCATCGTGGTGTACTCGTGGCTGCGCTCGGACGGCAGCGGCTCGTCGGAGGCAAGCTCCTCCTCCATCTTATCCGCGCGGACCTTCCACTTGTTCTCCATGGCTTCCATGTCGCGCGGCTCGAGGTCGAACTTTTCCATGATCTCTTCGCGGTCGCGGAACCAGGGCGTATATTCGGACATGTGCCGGGTGCTCTCGGTGACGAAGTGGCCGAAGTGCTTGAATATCTCGAAGCGGACCGTATTCCTGGCGAACATCTCCGGATCCTGCATCTTCTCGCGCAGCAGAGGGTAGAGGTCCTCGCCGTTGCGCTCCAGCCGCAGGAACCAGGCCATGTGGTTGATCCCGGCCACCCAGTAGTCAAGCTCGTCGTAGGGCACGTCCAGATATCCGGCAAGTTGCTTCGATGTGCCCTGCACGGAGTGGCAGAGCCCGTAGTGCGGGACCTCGGGCCGTGCGACGCTCATCATCCAGCAGTTGATCGCCATCGGGTTGGAGTGCTGGAGGATCATCGCGCCCGGCTCTGAAAGCTCGAGGATGTTGTCGGCGGTCTCCAGCAGCGCCGGGGCGTTGCGCAGGCCCTGGAATATCCCGCCGGGCCCGATCGTGTCGCCGACGGACTGATCGACACCGTACTTCAGCGGGATGTCGATATCCGCCGGTCTTGGCGCGAAGCCGCCCACGCGGATGGACATGACGATGTAGCGGGCGCCGGTGACAGCCTCCCGGTTGCTGGTTGTGACGGTCAGCTTCGTATCGGCGTCACGCTCGTCGATGACGGCCTGCCCGTAGCGCTGGACGAGGTCCAGGCGGTCCTCCGCGACATCCATCAGCGCGATCTCGTCGGGCGTGATGCCCTCGATGGTCATCAGGTCGATCATAACGCGGCGCGAGAATGCGGCACTCCCCGCGCCGATGATTGCGACTTTCATCTGTGTAGCCTCCAGTGTACTGATCGTTTCGTTCCGTGGCGCGGGCGCCTCTCGCCCGTGCGTTGTTGGGCCGTAAGCCGTAAGGAGGGTGCCGAGCGCCAGCGAGGCAGATTTCTTGCCCCCCCCTCGTTTGTTGTTGAACCCCCCCAGGGCAAACGGCGGGCGGGCCAGGGAGGGTTGTGGCGCCCGCAAACAACGGCCGACGTTCCTCACCCTCGCGCCGGTAGCAGGCACCGGTCGCTCGGGCCGCCCCTCCCGAACGACTGGACAAAGATGTTCGGTCGTTCAGCCGTCCCCCATTCCCTCGCCCCTCACCCGAACTGTATGAGGTATCCCTTAAACACCTCCGGGCCGAAGATCGCCATCGCGATCCAGCTCAAGCCCCCCGCGAACAGGTCCCCGAACGCCAGACCCAAAAAGAACGGCATTGCCCGGCGGAACCAGCGCGCTCCGCCGAGGCGGTGCACGATCGATTTGATGACCCAGACGGCCAGAAACGGACCCCACAGCGCGTAGCCATAGTTCAGCGACAGGGCGTAGCCGATCGGGTGGAATGGCGATCGGAGGAAATGGAACCGCGCGATCACGAGCCCCAGCGTCATGATCGCGCCACCCAGCGCCCCCTGCATACGCCCCCAGTCCGGCATAGACGGGTTCTTCACGGCACCGGCCGCACTACTCCACTCGCGCACGGCCGTCTGCACATTATACCCGCCCCCGGTCGTGCCCCCATGCAGCACATTCGCGCCAAACTCGTAGTAGCTGCGCAGGTTGAACACGTAGCCGAGCACCATGCCCACCACAAAGGCGCCAAGGATTACCCATATCATTCCGTGTCTGGACAGGCGGCCCTCTTCGGCAAGCTTCTCATTCTCCAGTTGATAGCCCATCAGCGACATGAAAAAGCCCCGGCCAATCCATGCGAAACCCGAGACGCCGAGCAGGTTCCCGCGGTTGGGGCTGACCAACCCCTCGCCCCCGAGGGTGTAGAACATGGCGTTGCGCGCCTGATCGAAGGGATAGGCCCACATCGTCGGGACACCCGTCTCGGCGCGTATCCTCGCGTACACCAGCCCGAAGGCAAGCAGCATGCCGAAGTAGACGATCGCCGGCAGCGCGGACATCCCCGTGATGACCATCCATACCACGATCGCCGTGAACCCGCCGACCGAGCCCCAGAAGCTCCACGCGGGCGCCATCGGCTCCTCGGTGTGGTCGATGTCTGCGCGGCCGACCGCCGCGCGCGCCATCTCCGCCAGGTGGCCGCGGGCGGTCCACGCCAGCACACCCATCATCATCAGGAAGGCGCCGATGCCCTGCTGCTGCATGTACGGCCAGCCCGGACTGGCCCGATAACCGATCGCCTGCGCGAGACTCTGTACCATCGGATGCATCACGTGAAAGAACCATACGGAGAAGAGCACATCGAGAGAGACAAACCATCCGAAACCGATGATCTCGGGCCGGTGGAAGAAGGACAGCCGCCTGAACGGCGTCCAGGGCGCCTCGGTGAAGAATTGCCCAAACCGGGAGCGATCGCCCAGAGCCACGACCGCCGGATTGTAGGCGTTGGCGACATTCAGCGCGTGGTGGACGAACACCACCGCGACCGCGGCCCAGACCATCGGGCTGCGGAAGAACCCCTGCACCGCCTCGGCCGTTTCGGACTGCGCGCTCTCGGCGGTGATGTCCAGCGGGATCAGCAGCAGCGGGTAGCGCAGCCGCTCGCTTTCGGACCACTGCTTGCGGAAGAGCGTGACCAGGCACAGGCCTGTGCCAAAAAGCAGCGTCAGGAAGATCGTCCATACCCCAAGCGGCTTCAGCCACGCGCCCCAGGGCACCGTCCCCTCCTCGGTGCCTTCGTACATGGTCCGGATAGCTTCTGAATCATCGGGCGCGTACCAGTCCGGCAGGTCCGCGACAAGCTCGGCCGTCTGCATCTGCGGGGTATCGAAGTATCCCGGCGCGGTTATCCAGGGCAGAAGTAGCTCGATGATGCCGAACGTCACCGGCGGGATCGCCACCACCAGGAAGGCGTAGACGACCAGCAACTCTTTGCGCGAGAGGGAGCGCAGTCGGGGTATGCGTTCCAGCAGCGGCTTCAGGGCCATCAGACCCACCAGGAACATCAGCGCCGGCACGGGCGGTACCGAGCACAGATACACGGGAGCGAAGCGCAGACCGGGCGTCTGCACCAGCGACGCCTGGTGGATCCACGCCACGGAGATGATCGCGAGGACGATTGCGATGATTATTGCGCGGCGGGTCATGTGGTGGCTCCTGAAGGCCGATGCAATTGCCTGTGGTCACAACCTGTTCCACAACCAGCCCACAGTCTCCTGCGTGAAGACCGGGGGAGGCCCCGGGATAAAGGTATTCGCCCCTGTAGCACCGAAATAGAGGGTGCGGCGTCGTCACATATCGTGGATTGTAGAAACGCCTTGATCACCAGCGGCGGGCCCGGCGCCCGCTTGCGAGACGGATATAGTGGGAGATGGCAGTATGAACGTGCTTCTGATCATGGTTGACGAAATGGACGGCCGGAAGATGGGATGCGCGGGATGGGATGGGGAAGGCGCCAGCACCATGCATACCCCCAACCTCGACGCGCTGGCCGAACGTGGCGTTCTGTTCGAGAACACCTACTGCGCGAGCCCGCTGTGCGTTCCTTCCCGCGCCAGCTTCGTCACCGGGAGGCACGTCAATGAAATCCACTGCTGGGACAACGGGTCATCCTTCGACGAAAGCTGGGGGACGTTCGGACACCGGCTGGAGGACCAGGGTGTGCCGGTGACCACCTTCGGGAAGATCGACTTCGTTGAGCCCTGCGGCGATCATGGCTTCGAGCGCATGTTCAAACCGGGCATCCGCGAGATCGGTGACATCTGTGGCATGTTCCGCGACCCGATGTGTCAGCGGAAGGGTGGTCGCAAACGCCTCGACAACGCGGGGCCAAAAGATATCTCCGGGAATGTGGACGAGCAGATCTACGAAAACTCCATCGAATTCCTCCGCTCCTCCGAGGCCCAGGACGGCCCGTGGATGCTCTGGAGCAGCTACCGGAATCCCCACTTCGCCCACTACGCGCCGGAGGAGTACTACGATCTGTACGACGAGGACGAGATCGACTTCCCGCCGGTCGGTGATGCGAGCACCCTCAACCGACTCAACCGTGACCTGCGCTATCACTTCGAGGTGGACGAGTTGGTCGATGAGGAAACGTGGATGCGCAACATCCGCGGCTATCACGGCCTGATCAGCTACATCGACAACTTCGTCGGCGGCCTGCTGGACACACTCGAGGAGGAGGGGCTCGCCGATGACACGATCGTCATCTTCACCTCCGACCACGGTGAGATGCTCGGCAGTCACGGAATGTGGTGGAAGTGCGCGCCGTTCGAGCCCTCAGTCCGCGTGCCCCTCATCATGGCCGGGCCCGACATCCAGGAGGGAGAGCGCGTCGAGCACCCGGTGAGCCCCGTGAACATGTCCCCGACCATCGTGGACGCCGCCGAGTGTGAACTGGAGAGCGAGGACGATGACCTCCCGGGCGTGAGCCTGCTGCCGATGGCCCGCGAGGGCGATGACGATGACCTGCCGAAGGTCGTCATGAGCCAGTATCATGGCCACGGCGTGCGCAACGGCTGGTTTCTGGTGCGCAAGGATGATCTGAAGCTGATCCACTATCACGGGTACGGCCACGAGATGTACAACGTGGGCAATGACCCGCACGAGTTGAACGATCTCGCCCGCGATCCTGACATGCACCACCAGCTTGCAAGCCTGGATGGCACGTTGCACGATACGCTCACGCCGCGGGTCGTGGACACTACCGCCAAGGCCGATCAGTCGGCGCGGAAGAACTGGGTCCGAGAGCAGATCGGCGAGGAAGAGTTCGACGAGATGATCGACGAGAAGTGCCACTTCTGCGATGACGAGACCTGAACCACAGAAGCCCCACGGCGTAGTGCTTGCACAACCTGCAACACGAGACGTCCATTCCCCTTCTGCGCAGGGCGGGCTCACCTCCAGACCCCGCCCTGCGATCTATTCTGTGTCTACTGTCTCTCAATCACCCGCGCCACCGCGGCGTAGCCGAGCATATCCACCGTAAAGGTCCCGTCGATCTGTTCGAGGCCTTCACCGCTGAGGCCGCAAATGGAGCACGCCCCGCCCGGATCGACCGTTGCCGTTACCGGCTCCTCCAGCGGATTCGTCATCAGCAGCCATGTCTTTCCCTCGTGTCGCCATGCGCGCCAGTGCACGGTGTCGTCCTTTGACGTGACCGACACGCGATCGTCGGCCTCGCCCACCATCACCGGCATCGAAAGCTGCTGGACCTCCGCATTGATGCTCGGGAAGGCCTCCCACAGCGGCGTCTTATCGAGCGCCCATCCGGGGTCCCGGAACGAATACCAGAAGATCCCCTTCGCACCGTGGATCAGCGCCAGATAGACCATGCTGCGCGCCTGCTCGGGCGTCGGCTGATTCATCGGCTCGGGGATCCAGCCTGCCTGCAGCACCGCGGTCAGATTCTGCCACGGCTCCATCCCCGCCTTCGCGGTGTCCACCCAGTCGGCTACCATCGTCAGCGGCCGGCGCGGGATCGGGTAGGGGTCCACCTGCACGATGTCACAGAAGTTCGCCCAGTACGAGAACGCCGGCGGCTGGCAGAGCGTCAACTCGATCGGATTCGCCGGGTCCGCTGCCTTCAGCGCCGAGTACACCGGCGGCACCTCGTCCGCGATCTCCATCCGGGGGTTCGGCTCATCCACGATCTTCCAGCACAGCAGTGCGGGGTGGTCCGCGTAGGCCTCGATCCCAGCCAGCGAGTCCTCGAGATTCTTCGCCACCTGGTGCTCTGCGTAAAGCGGCACGTCCATCATAATTCCGTTTTCCGCCGCGGTGTCGAGGGCCTCGCCGAAGTTCTCCAGGTTCTGCGGCCCGATGCCCTGCACGGCGTTGAAGCCGGCCTCCGCGAGCATCGGGTAGTGGCTCGGCGAGCAGTGGTAGACACCGATCGGGAAGAACGGCTCTCCGTCCACGAGGATCGTGCCGGTCTCGGTGAGATTCGCCGGCTTTCGGTCGCTCAGGGGCACATGCAGCCAGACCGTGCTCCCGGGCTTGCCCGCGAAGCTGGATTCCACGCGATAGGAGCCGCCCTCCAGCGGCGGTGTCTGGACGGTCACCTCGAACATATCAGAGGACACGCGCGCAGGGTCGATCTCAGTGGGGATTTCGCCTCCGTCCGCGTCAGCCACGGTGACCCGCAGCGGCGGCTGCGTCTCGCCCCAGTTCTCCGTGACGCGGGCGTTGAGCGTGAACTCCTCGGTACCCGGATCGGGCGCCTGGCGCTCGGGCCCCAGCACCACTGCCGGCGCGGGCTTTGTCATCTCGAAGGTGACGTCATCGAACCACGCGGTCCCCGCGTTGAAGAGCCGCAGCAGCAGGGTCGCGCGGACGATGTCAGGTGGAAGTTGCACCTCAAGCTCCATCTGCTGCCACTCGCCGGCGGTCTCGGGCAGGCTCTCACGGGTGTAGCGGCCAAGTGTGTTCTTGCCCTCGGCGGTGTAGGCCTCAATCTTCATCGCGGCCGCCGCGCGTCCGGTGGGCGATTCGCCCCGATACCATGACCGAAGCGTGTACGTACCGCCGCCCTCCAGGTTCTTCGCGACCTGCGCCACGAACGCGTTCGAGGCGCCCTCGGCATCGCTGAGGCGCAGCGAATTGTTCCCCGAGTGGGCCACCTCTGTGTCGAGGGACGTGAAGGGCGGATGCACGATTGACCAGCCATTCAGCCCGTCCTCGAAGCCGGGGTTGGTGATTTCGACCGCAACGGGGTCCTGCTGCCCGAAGCCCGCTGTCGCGAACATGAGGAGTGCGACCAGTGTGATGACTGTGCGATGCGTCATATTGTCACCTCGTGTACGAGCATCGTCCCCTCCGAGCGATTTCGCGCCGCCTACTCGTGCGCGAAGCCGAAGGCGTTCGTGAAGGCTGTTCCGCCCGGTCCTACGATCTCCACCCGTACGTAGCTGCCAATACCGTCCTCTTCTTGGTACTGCAGTTCAGGCCCGACGTGCAGCGCCTCACCCTCGCTGACCCACCGGTAGCCCGCGGCCTCGACCGGCTCTCCGCCAACGGATGCGTAGACGCTCAGCACGCCAATCTCCGGATCGTGTACGATGTGATCGATCACCGGCGTGCCTTCGACGGAGCGTTCGGCCTTCGGATGGGTGCTGACGCTGGCGGAGTAGAACGCGCCCGCCTGCAGCGCCTCCCGCACGGTCTGCTCTGTCAGCGCCTGGAGAGGGAAGACCGTCCAGTCGCGCCCGAGTGTACCTGTCCCGTGCATGTCATCATCGCAGAACGCGTGCACGGGGCGGTCGGGCATCATCTCGCCCAGCAGCGCATCCCACAGCAGGCGGTCGTGAGGGTAACGGTTCCCCTGGTTGATGATCTCCATGCCCACGAGGTGACCGTGCCGGGAGAAAAGCCCGGCATAGCGCTCGAGGACGTCCGCGGGGACTGCTTCAGGGGCATCACCCGCCGGTCGCCAGTAGCGCCCCGGATGGTACAGAATCGCCAGTCCGCCCTGCGCCGCAACCTCGTTCAGCGCCGCGTTATGGTCGGTCTCATCCGTCTCAAGCTCGCAGAAGAGGCTGCCGGTGTGGTGATGCCGCGACAGTTCATTCCCCGAGATGGCCAGCATGTTCAGGGCCGATGGATCGCGACCGTAGTCCTGCCACGGATACGTGCACAGGTTGTGATCGGTCAGCGCCAGGATATCATAGCCCCGCTCGTGATACTCGTCGATGACCCGTGCGGGCGGCATCGCACCATCGCTCTGCGTCGTGTGCGTGTGCAGGTTCGCCTTCTGTTGCGTCGCGTTCCAGTCCAAACCCTCATAGGGATTGAAGACCAGCGTCTGTGCCGCTGCCACAAGGGCGGACAACAACAGGCCGACGATCACGAGCGCGATGGTCAGATTTCGGCGGGCGACGGAGTTCGATGTCATTGTAGACCTCGCCTCAAGCAGCGTTCTCACAGGTGATTACTCACGTTCCAGCAGCAGCGTCTGCGCCCCGTACCCGGGGAGATCGACCTTGAAGGTGTCCGTGAGGTCCTCCAGCCCCTCACCATGCAGATCGCGGACACTGCACCGACCGCCCGGGTAGACTGTGGCCGTCACGGGAACCTCGAACGGATTGGTCATCAGCAGCCAGGTGCGCCCCTCATACCGCCACGCCCGCCAGTGCACGAGGTCGCCCTCCGACTCCACCGAGACGCGCTCATCGTGATCCCCGACCATCACCGGCATCGACAGCGCCTCGACCTCGGCGTTGATCGCCGGGAACGCGTCCCACAGCGGCGTCTCCTCCAGATGCCAGCCTGGATCGTGCAGCGAATACCAGAAGATGCCTTTCGCCCCGTGGATCAGCGCCAGGTAGACCTCGCTGAGCGCCTGCTCGGGCGTCGGCTGGTTCCACGGCTTCTTCCGCCA
The DNA here is from genome assembly GCA_964484945.1 of uncultured Armatimonadia bacterium. GTDB lineage: Bacteria > Armatimonadota > Zipacnadia > Zipacnadales > UBA5352 > UBA5352. Next base: position 19,470 of record CAZAHB010000039.1, read on the forward strand.
GCCCGCCTGCAGCACCGCGGTCAGGTTCTGCCACGGCTCGAGATGCGCCCTCGCCGCATCGGCCTTGTCTGAGACCATCGTGAGCGGATTCTCCGGCAGCGGGTAGGGATCGATCTGCAGGATGTCGCAGAAGTTCGCCCAGTACTCGTAGGTGCGCCTGCTGGCGATGGTCAGTTCAATCGGGTGCCGCCTGTCGGCCTCCTTGAGCCGCGTATACGCCCACGGGACCTGTTCCATCACGTCTTCGCGCAGATCGGGTTCGTCAATGATCTTCCAGCATAAGACCGCCGGGTGGTCCGCGTACTGCTCGATCTTCTGCAGCGAGGTCGGGAGGTTCTCGAGGACCTTCCCCTCCCAGTACAGCGGCACATCAACCATCAACCCGGCCTCGTGGGCGGCGTCAAGCGATGTGCCAAATGCCTCCAGGTCCATCGTGCCGCTTCCCTGCACACAGTTGAAGCCCGCCTCGGCCACCATCTGATATTTGCTGCCGGACACGTGGTAGAGGCCGATCGGGAAGAATGGCTCACCATCCACCAGGATCGTGCCGCTGTCTGTCAGATTTCTCGGTTTCCGCTCGGTCAGCGGCACATGGACCCATGCGCCGGCTCCCGGCTTCTCATCGTACATTGGGTCGATGCGATATGAGCCCGACTGCAGGGGCGGTGTTTCGACGGTCACCTCGACGGCATCGGGGGCAATGCGCGAGAGCGAGAACTCGCTGTCGAGCGCAGTGCCGTCCGATTGCTGGACGCTGAGATCCAGCGGGGGCGAGTCGTCGCCGAGATCCTCAGCGAACCTTGCGGTGACTGTGAACTGCTCCGTCCCCACGTCCGGGGCCTGATGAGCGGGCGCGAGCGTTACCGGTGGCGCCGGCTCAGCCACCACGAACCGGCAGTCATCGAACCAGACGGTGCCACTGCCAAACAACCGCACCAGCACCGACGCGCGCGCGGTATCCGGTGGCGCGACCGCGGTGCGCGATATCGTCCGCCACTCGCCGTTTGTGGCTTCCGTCGAGCGCGCGTACACGCCCCTCGTGTGCTCGCCGTCCTCGTTGTAGAACTCGATCTTGACCGCCGCGCTCCACTGCTCGCCCATTCCCGCCGGGGGCGTGCGGTAGTATGCGCTGAACGCATACGTGGCACCGCCCTGGAGGTCCTCAACCGACTGCGGCGCCCACGGATTCGACTGCCCCGCGGGGTCGGATATGCGCAGCGACTGCTCACCGGATCGCGCGATGGTCTCATCCCATGAGATCAGCTCCGCCGGGCGCATTCCCCAGCCACCATCCTGTTCGAAGCCGGGATTCATCAGCAGATTCCGCCCGCCATCCTGCGCCAGGCAGGTGGTCGAGAGCGCGAGCAGTACGATACACATAGTGACTGTCCGCCTGGTCATCGTGATCCCCTTTCGGCCTCCGCCCCCACGTTCACGTAATACTCGAACAGCTTCAGATACGTCCTGTATTCTTCCAGCGATACACCCGGCGGGGTCTGGTGGTCCACACTGGGAATGAACCGCCCACTGCGCATCAGCGGCAGCAGGCGCTCGAACTCCCCGCGGATGGCCTCCTCGCCTCGATTCATGACCATCTTATCGTAATGCCCGATCAGGATGAAGTCCGGTTGCTCCTCGCGAATGTCCATGCCATCCACACCCGCCTGGCGCTCCAGCAGCAGCACCCCCTCCAGACCGAGGCGCTCCAGCCACGGAATCATCTCCGTCACGTCACCGTCACTGTCGCAGATGGCAGTGGCGCCGATCTCCTCGATCACGGGGATGACCTGATGATAGCAGGGCGCAAGGAAATCGTCGAAGAGTTCCTCCGACAGCATCGACCCGTGGTTGTATGACATGTCCTCTGCGAAGGTCACAAAATCCGGGGTCGCGATCTCCCCCATACGGCGCAGAAGTGAGATGGAGTGTTCGGCCAGGTCCGCGTTCATCCGGTGCATAAGCTCCGGGTGGTCGAAGAACGCGTAGAAATGCTCCTCGATCCCGAACAGCCTCCGCGGGAACCAGAAGAACCCGTCCACCACCATCCAGAGCACGAAGCTCTCGCGCTCGTGGGTGCGCAGGTGCTCCTCCAGTGCCTCGATGCGCGCTTCGTTGTCGGGGTAGAGGTGTTCGCGCAGGTCATCGTACTGCGACGGGTCGGGCATCCGCGGCGCCCCGTGCTTCGGCGGAGCCGGGCAGCCCGGGCCCAGCGGCGACATGCGCACACAGTAGATCGGGTCGAGCCCGAAGTGCTGTTGCACCTCGTAGCGCGACAGGCCCTCGGGGAGCCCTTCGCTCACCCACCGGTCGAGGGTCTGGTCCCAGTATGGCGCCCACTCGACCATCGGGAGCCGGTCCACCGGCTCCCCGCGCATGGCTGCCCGGAAGCGTTCTGAGACGGTCATGGCTTCACATGCCCCTGCTCGATCGCGTACTTTAGCGCCTCGTCGATGCGGATATCGTACGGCTCGCCCTCACACGGTAGCTCGCCCGCCTCCACGGCCTCCGCGAGCGGTGACACTCGCCTCTCGTACGGTGGATCAACCCGCCGGTGAGACAGCGCCGACTCGTAGATCGCCATCAGGATCCGCTGCGCCTCCAGCGCCTCTGAGGCCACATTGCGATGCACCGGGCCGCCGTCCATCCACACCAGAAGCTCCTCCAGATAGCTCGGTTGCTCGATGGCCAGCGGCTCGTGCCTGCCATCCGTATCGATCAGCACCGCCTCCTCCCGGTCGAAGACGATCGTGCCCTCCGGGCCGGAGAACTGGTGGAACTTGTTCTTGACGCCGTCCTCCATATCAAGCGACAGCGTCATCTCGTCCCCGCCCTCGAAGCGGATCAACGCGTTCGTCTTCTCCTCGGCGTACGAGCCGCGCTCGAAGCGATGGGTCTCGCGCTGGATCCAGCCGATGACGAATTCCAGGCCCGGATCACCCAGGATCCAGCGCATATTGTCCACGAGATGTGAGCCGATGTTGAGCAGCCCGCCGCCACTGCTGACGCGCACGCTGACCGGCTCGCCGATCGCGCCCTCGGCCAGCAGCTTTTTCACCGCGTTGTGACCGGTCGAGAAGCGCGTCTGGTGGTGCACCACGAAGTAGCAGCCAGTCTCCTCGGCCATGGCGACCGCGTCCATCGGCCTGCCGAGGTCGTCGCCCATGGGCTTTTCGGAGACGACCGCCCGCGCGCCGGCCTCCATCGCGTCCATCGCAAGGTCCATGTGCGTGGGGTTCCAGGTGCAGACGCTGACGATATCCGGCTGCACCTCATCGAGCATCGCCTCGTGGTCCCGGTAGCGGTGTTCAATCTCGTGCTGGTCACAGTATTCGCTGAGCCGCTCGTCGTTGATATCTGCGCCGGCGACCAGCGTCACCCTGTCGCTCTGCTCATAGTATTGTGCGTGTCTGTTGGCGACGCCGCCCGTGCCGATGACAGCAGCGGTGTACTCGCTCATGGCCTGCCTCCCGGTAGTGACGCATCGAGTGACGAATCGCACAGTCGTATTCCATCGGGAAGGGCGAGGGACCTCCGCGCGTGCGGTACACACGATGGCCGCGCGTCATTCGCTCGCCGCGCGGCCGTGTCGTGGTCATTGCTTTCGTTGCTGCTGTTGCCGTCGTTGCCTTCGCTGCTGCCGTTCACCAGTAACCGGGCGCCGACGGGTAGCCTGCCACCTGCCCTTGATTGGCGTAGGCCTGATAGCGATACTGCTCGGAAAGCTCGTCGATCCGCTCCATGTCCGCCGGATCGACCTGCATGTCGAACACCTCGTACATCGGCTGGAAGTGCTCGCGCTTGCTCCCGCCAATGATCGGCGTCGTGATGTAGTCCTTGCTCAGCACCCACTTCATCGCAAGCTGGTGGATCAGCATCCCGTTGCGCTCGGCGATATCCTCAAGCTCCTCTACCGTGTCGAAGACATCGTCGGTGAGATACTTCTCGCGCATGCGCGGATTGGAGAACCGCGAGCCCTCAGGCGGCTCCTCACCACGCCTGTACTTGCCGGTCAGGATACCCCCGTTCAGCGGCCCATAGCCCATGATCGCCACGTTGAACTTGTTGCAGAACGGAATGGTCTCGTTCTCGATCACGCGGTCCATGATGTTGTACCGCACCTGGGCGGAGACGATCGGCTGCAGGTCGCGCAGCGCGGCCTTCCCGAGCATCTCGGCCATCTGCCACGCGTAGTGGTTCGCCACACCCACGTACCGCACCTTACCGTCCTTGATGAGCGTGTCGAGGGCCTCGAGTGTCTCCTCGACCGGCGTGATCGGGTCCGGGTGGTGAAGCTGGTACAGATCAATGTAGTCGGTCTGCAGACGTGTCAGCGAATCCTCGCAGGCCTGTATGATATGCCGGCGCGAGCAGCCCCCGCCCCTGCGCCCGCCACCGCCCTTGCGGTCGAACATCTTCACCCAGCACTTCGTGGCGATGACAAGGTTCTCGCGCGCCACGGAGGTCTCTTTCAGCGCGCGGCCCATGACCTCTTCGGACTCGCCGCGGCCGTAGGCATCCGCGTTGTCGATGAAGTTGACGCCGGCGTCGAAAGCGTCCTGGAAGGTCGCGACGGTCGTCTCGAAATCACACTGAAGCGGGAAGTTCATCGCACCCAGGCAGAAGCGCGAGACCTTCAGTCCTGTGTTGCCGAAGACTACGTATTCCATTGCGTCTCAACCCCTTCGCGAGGATGATCGGCTGTTTGCGGTGTGAAGATTCTCTGCGCGGGGGCGAGTGGCCTGCATGGGAAGCGGGAACCGGGAATCGGGAACCGGGAATGGGGGGCAGACGACGAACGCCCTTCGCGCTTCGCGCGAGGATGGCCTCGGCAGGCCATCCCTCCGAACGACAACGACGCCGTCGCTGTGGCCGTCCGGAGACCGGGCGTTCCTGCGCCTGACGCCATCGCCTGTGTCGTCTGCTTTGCCGTCCGGAGGTCGGGCCTGCCCAGGCCCGACGCCGTTTGCCGCGGGACCTACTGCTCTTCCCTCTGCTCGTCGAGCCGCTCGGCCGTCCGCGCGGAGGGGCATCCCGCGCAGGCCTGGTCCCTCTCCGAACGACAACGACGCCGTCGCTGTGGCCGTCCGGAGACCGGGCGTTCCTGCGCCTGACGCCATCGCCTGTGTCGTCTGCTTTGCCGTCCGGAGGTCGGGCCTGCCCAGGCCCGACGCCGTTTGCCGCGGGACCTACTCCTCTTCCCTCTGCTCGCCGAGCCGCTCGGCCGTCCGCGGGGAGGGGCATCCCGCGCAGGCCTCATCCTCGCCGAGCCCCTCAGACAGATGCAGGTAGAACCGCGCCAGCACCAGCGCCTGCAGCAGAATCAGCGCGTTGCGCACCACGTCCAAAAGCGGCGCGTACCACGCCGCCCAGACCGCACGCGCAGGCGGCTCGGCGAGCGCCACCAGGCCTCCCAGCACCGCGAAAAGCAGCGTAAACCGCAGCCCGAACGCCAGCGCGTCCACGGGCTTGAGACGCACCACGCGCCAGCTTCGCCTGAGCCCGGCGAGCACACCCTCCTTCCGATCGAGGATGGCCCACGGCGCGAGCGCAAGCACCACCAGAACGAGCATATAGGCGATCCCCCACCATCTCTGACCGGGCGGGTCTGACAGGGTCGCGGGGACGTGAAGCGCCTGCGCTGCGATCACGACCACCACAATGGGCAGCCAGCTTTCGGCGAGAGCGCGGATCGAAGAGACGAAGCTCCACGTACCCTTGCGGGCGATCTCCAGCACCAGATGCCACAGGAGCGCTGTTACAGGCGCCACCAGCGCGGGCATGATCACCAGCGTGCCGATTGCCATCAGCGCGCTTCGTGGTGGCGCGCTTCCACCGTAACCAAGTCCTTCGAGGAAATCGCGCGGCGCGGCCAGAAGCGCGATGCCTGCAGCCAGATTCAGCACCAGCAGCCCCGCCGGCCACCACAACCCCCGCGCGGTGTGCTCCTCGATCGCGTCAGGCGGGTCGATGGCGATACGCACCATGCCCAGGATCAGCAGCACCGCGAAGAGTATCGCAGCCCACGTCCCCAGCGGCACCTCCACCAGCCGCGGCAGGGCCTCGGGCAGCTCCTGTGTCAGTAGCTGGGGGATCGCGTCGGCCAGCGCCGCCGGACGATCCATCTGCCGCGCCGCTGCCTCTGCAGCCCCTGGGCGTGCGCTCACGCGCATGAAGTAGCCCTGCACGCCCGCCACGGTCGCGCCGATCAGCCACAGGCAAAGCACCGCGAGCATGAATGTCTTGTTGCGCCACAGCTTCGGCAGCACGTCGCCGAGCACGCGCATCGGCGCGCGGCGCATCGGCAGGCGCTCGCCCTCCTGGCGCCCATGAATCCAGTCGAAGAGCCACCACAGCGCCACGAACGCGGCGCCCCACATCACGATGTCATTCGTCTCGACCATCAATCGCCCTCGTTTCGGCGGGAGTCACGATCATCTGAGGTGTCCTTCGCGGCGAAGCCCGCCGTTCCCTCGCGCGAAGCACAGGCCGTTTGCAGGACGGGCGCCCTGCCCGTCAATGCCGTCAGATATGATCCTTTTTTCACACGGAGGACCGGCGACGGGCAGGATGCCCGTCCTACAAACGACAAGAAGACGAACGGCAGGACGGCGGCGCGCTTATCCCACCTCCGCATTGCGCTCCCGCACCCGGCGGTACATCGCCGCTATGTTCTCGGGCGGTACCTCCGGGCCGATGGAGGACGAGGGGGCTATCAGCAGGCCGCCGCGCCCTCTCGCGATGTCGATGCACCGATCGACCGCCGCCTCCACGTCCGCCACGGAGCCCTGCGGCAGCACGAGGTGCGTGGAGATGCTGCCGAAGATCACCAGCGGATCGCCCGCGGGAGTTCGCATCTCCGCGACGTCCTCCAGGCGCATCCCGCCCGGTGATTCGTAGAGCCCCTGCACCCCATCGATGCCCAGTTCGACCAGGCGCGGCAGGATCTCCCGGTAGTTCGCGTCCGCGTGCCAGACGACCGTGATGCCTGCAAGCTTGAGTGGCGCGATGGCGTGCGCGATCTGCGGGAAGTAGAGGCGCTCCAGCAACTCCGGCGACAGCACCGATCCGTTGCGCTCACACAGGTCCTGTCCGATCCACGCGATGCGCGGGAGGTCGTGGCGCTCGATGACCCGCGCGACCGCCTCGAAGCGCAGTCGCGACTTCTCGCCCCACGAGCGGAAGAGCCGCTGCATGTCGTCGGTGTGCAGCGCACAGGCCATCAGAAAGGCCTCGTAGCTGAAGGCGCCGTCGCTGGTCGGGAACTGCGGCGCCCAGCCGAGGATGTGCGGGATCACGAGCATCTCGCCGGCCTCCCGCGCGGTATCCACGGCGCGCCGGCGATACTCGGCCTCGACGTCCTCCGCGTCGAACTGAGCGCGCACCTGCTCGGGCGAGGGCGCGTTGCGGGCGTGCTCGGCGACTTCCCCGGGCGTGGTGAGCATATCCGGGCGCTTCGCGCGGTGGGTGAAGTCCGTGGGGCGGCCCTGCGCGTCGATGGTGGTCTCGTCGGGGAGCTTGGGCATGACCGGCCCGAGGATGGCGTGGCAGCCGATCTCGCGGCAGGCGGCGAAGAGGTGTTCATGCGGCGCCTCCCACCACTCGGCCTCGGAGAGGTCCAGCACCCCGGCCATGAAGGGCACATGCTGCATGAGCCCTCCCGCGACCGGGACGCGGACGGTCTCCTCGAAGCTGAGCGCACGCAGAACGATTTCGCGTGGGGTCATGGGGCCTCCGTCATTGCGCCAGCACGCTCACGTCATCAACGTAGAACGCGGCGTCTGCCTGCGCTTCGGCGATGAAGCCCACCCACTCCAACTCCGCGAAATCGTCGCTCAGCGGCAGATCGGCGAACTGCTGCGTCTCGCCTCCTTCGGGGGTGACGGACGCGCTCCATGTGCCGGTGCGGTCCGGGCCAAGCGCCACTGTCATCTCCACCCGCGCCCATCTATCCGCCGGCAGCGCCACCTCGTGCTCGCCGACAGTCATCGTCCCATTCGCCCAGCGCACACTGGGGCCCGACGTGAAGCCCTGCCCGTAATCGCGCGCATCCACCCATACCTTCGCGCCCGCCTCACACCGCAGCGAGAACGCGATCGTCACCACGCCCTCCTCGAACTCCGGATAGTAGATCGCGTAGGGGTAGAAGGGCTTGCTCAGGCCCTCCGCATCCTGGATCTTGAGGCTGCGCTCACCCGACATCGCATACTCGTCGGTGACCGCGATCGAGGCCGGCTCCTCCACGCCCTGCCGCCGCCCGGACATCGGCATCGTGCCGACCGGAACGCCCTCGAAGTCCTCGTCCAGCGGCGGCTCCGGTGGCGGCGACATCAGCAGGACCGGCGTGGTCGGGACCTCCGGCAGGTCCGCGAGATGCGCGTACTCCGGCTGCAGACCGGCCTGCTCGGCCAGTGCGCGTGGAAACTCATCCGACTCCGGCGGCACATCCATGAAGTTGCCGCGGAAGGTGTGGTCGTCGGGACTGTTCTGGTTGTGGCGGATGGGCGAGTGCGCGATGTGGTGGAAGATGTTGCGCTCGATCAGGAAGCCGCTGCTGCCCTGGTCGAGGAAGATGCCGTTGTTGGGCGCGCCGCCATGGAACTTGCTCTCATGCACATGGTGGATATGGTTGGCGCGCAGAATTGTCCCCGGCTGAAAGCCCAGCGAATAGATCCCGCCGCCGTCGGACAGCAGCTTCATCGCGTCGTGCAGGTGGTTGGCCTCGACGATGTTGTTCTTACACGAGGTCGGCGCGTCGCTCCAACTCCAGCCCACCGAGACCGTCGAGTAGAGGAAGTCCCGCACCAGGTTATGCTCCACTCGCGTCCCATCGGTGATGCCGACCCAGATCCCGTGCGCGGAAAAGTGCTCCAGGCCGCCGTCGGCGATGGCGCAGTTGGCGACGACGTTCCCGGTCGCGAGCGCGGGCGGCTCCGCGTTGCGAGCGCCGGTGCCGACCTTCACGCCGCCCCCACCGAGGTCATACATCCGGCAGCCCAACACCTCGTTATCATGGCAGCCCTCGCCCAGCGACAGCGCATAGGCGCCGGTATGCGCGACCGTGCAGTCCTCGAACGCGCAGTCTCGCGCCCGGGTCACCTTCACCGCCGCGGGGAGGTTCGTCATGCCCTGGCCGGCCGAGTAACCCTCCTCGGGAAGCTCCCAGGCGGAGTGGGCGAACTCGATGCCCCGGAAGCGCAGGTGCTCGACGAACTCGCCCGCCTCCGCGTCGCCGGAGATGCGCAGAAGCTGCTGCGCGCGGGGAGCGACGAAGGTCATCTGCGCCGGGTCCTCACCGGGAAGTGGCATATAGGACACGGTGCCGGTGCTCTCGTCGAGATACCATCGTCCCGGCTCGCCGAACGCCTCCTTCACGTTGTCGAGGAAGTAGGGGTTGCGCCCGGCCCGGAACCAGTGCCCGATGCGGTAGACCGGGCGGCCGGTGAAGCGCACCACGTGCTCCTGCTCGTCGATCTCGCGGATGCGCAGCCGCGAGGAACTCCACGAGTGCAGCGCCACCACCTCGACCTCCGAGAGGTTCTCGAACTGCCGGATGTCATCGGGATGGTAGCGGAACTCGTCCTGGCTCTGGCGGTGGCGCATCGAGGAGTCGAACTCGGGCGCGTCGGTCAGACCCGCGATGACGAAAGCGCCCATCGTGGGGCGGTAACGGCGCTGCCACGGCGCATCGTCGCCCTCGCGGACGAAAAGCTGGCGGAAGTCCCACTCACCCTCGGCAACGCCCGGCACCCGCGCCTGCCACGAGCCGTCGGGCTGCTCGCTCCAGCCATCGATCACCACGCCCCCCGACAGCACCGGACGCTCCCCGGGGTAGGCCGCGAAGGTAACCGGCGCGTCCTCGCTGCCGGAGATCTCCGGGCCAAGCTCCAGGGGCGCTTCGAGGCGCCACGTGCCCTCGCGCAGCAGCACGCGCACGGGCTGGTCGAGGACGCCGTCCTGCTCGGCCTTCAGAGCGGTGACGGCATCGCGGGCGCGCTGGAGCGTGGCGAAGGGGCCGTCGCCGTCGGCGGGATCGGCCACGCGCCCCGACCAGGCGTCATTGCCCTGCGGCGAGACGTGGAACGTGATCGGGCCCTCCTGCGCGCCGACCGTCACGGCCAGCATCAACGCGCAGACGATCATCAGCGTGCGAGTGCGAAGGGTCATGGTTGGGCCTCCCCTGTCGGCCTCGGTGTGCCACTGCGAACGGAAGGCACGGCAACGACACAGGCCGGCGCGGGGGCCGGCCTCTCCACAACGACAAAGACGCTACTCCCCCAGCCCGAAGATCGCCGCCGCGGTGTTGCCCATGATCATGGAGCGGTGCTCGAAGGACATCTCCACATGGTGGAAGAACTCGCGGTAGTCGTCGAGCACATCCTCCATCAGGTCAGCGGAGACGTCCGTGCCGAACACGATCTTCTCATACGGGTGCTTGTCGCCCATCAGCCCATACTGCTCGTTGTCTGCCCACCAGAAGACGTCCGCGAGGAACTGAGGATCCTTCTTCTTCATCGTCGATCCGGTGAGGTCGAAGTAGACGTTCGGGTGCATCCGCGCGACCTCGCCCGCCTCGTCATACCACGGATTCCCCAGGTGCGCGCCGATCAGCGACAGGGATGGGAACTTGCGGGCGATGCGGTCGAGGTGCGCGGGGCGCATGCGGCGGATCGAGACGTCGCGCAGCGGGTCGTGCGTGCGCGAGGCGGCGACGATGCCCAGGTGAAACAGCACCGGCATGTCCAGCATCGCGCACCGCTCGTATACGGGCATAGCGCGGTCGTCGTCATAGTCCACGGTGGGGCGGATCACCTTGATGCCGTGAAAGCCCATGGCGTGCAGTCGGTCCACCGCGCCCGGGCCCTCCTCGCCGATGCGCACGTAGCCGAGAGCCAGCATGAAGTCCTCGTTTTCCTGGAGCGCCTCGTAAAGCTGCAGGTTGCCCGCACCGGGCGGGCCGGAGGTGCACAGCGCGACGCGGTCGATATCAAGCTCCGCGCACTTCTCACGCAGCTTCGGCATGTACTCCCGCCAGTTGCGCGGCAGATGGTGGTGGATGTCGATGACCATAATGGGGCCTCCCTCGGTCGCGTACATTCGTCACCGAGGGCAATTTCTCGGAAGAGGCTACAGGTCCTGCATAAGGTCACAGGTGCGTGTCAGAATCTAAGGGTTGACCCACAACGTGTCGGCAGGCCGGGCCTCACCCCCCTGCGATAGACGACATTGCCGGCGGGACGAGGGGGGAGAACAACAAACGCGCGCTGTGAACGTAACCGTTAATCGTTGATACAGACCCCAGGGTCACAGGTTGTCGCGAGGCGCGGGGCTCTACTCGTACCGCCCGTACTGCA
>CAZAHB010000040.1:0-29879 GCA_964484945.1 uncultured Armatimonadia bacterium
CGGGTCATCACTGACGGGCGGAGTCGTGACAAGTTCAAGCTCCGGCCCCTCCAGTTTTTGTTGTGCCTCAGAGACCTTGCGCTCGATGATCTCCCGCGGCGTGTTGATCTCCCCGAATCCGACGAAACCGGCCCTGATCGGTCGCATGGTGGCAGCCTCCCACAGATCGCGTAGGTGATGGGCGTGTCTTCGCCGGGAAGGGAGTGAGGGCCTTCCGGCAGGGGCGCCCGTCATCAACGTTGTTGCTGTCGTTGCTGCATTTGCTTTCGTTGCCGCCGTGAGCAGGTCCCACGCCCCTCGCGGCGAAACGCGCGGAGACAGTGGTCACCACCGACGCCGCCCGTCCGGAGGAAGCGACATGGTTATCGACGTACACGTTCACACGCGCAACACGCCCGGGCCCAACCGGCCGGGGACAGACCAGACATACGCAACACCCGAGCAGCTTATCGAGATGTACGATGACGTGGGGATCGACAGGGCCGTCATCCTCCCGGGGACGAACCCGGAGTGCTCCTTTCACATCCAGTCGGTGCAGGAGGTCCTCGATATCTGCGAGGAGTATCCCGATCGCTTCATCCCGTTCTGCAACATCCACCCGCGGCAGGTCGGCAACTCCGCGGACGCGGACCTGGGTTACCTGATGCGCTGGTTCAGGGACGCAGGCTGCAAGGGGATCGGCGAGGTCACCGCGAACATGCCCTTCGACCACCCGATGGTCCGCAACCTTTTCCACCACGCCGAGGAGGTCGGGCTGCCGGTCACGTTCCATGTCGGTACCCGGGAAGACGGGACCTACGGTCTCTTCGATGACCTGCACCTGCCGCGCTTCGAGCAGGCGGTGACGGACTTCCCGGATCTGGTCTTCCTGTGCCACTCGCAGGCGTTCTGGTCGGAGATCAGCGGGGATGTGACCGAGGAGAACCGCGGAATCTACCCGGACGGGCCGGTCGTCGAGGGCGGGAAAGCCGCCGAGCTTATCCTGAACCACGATAATGTCTACGGCGACCTCTCGGCCGGCAGCGGCTTCAACGCCATCAGCCGCGATCCCGAATTCGGATACTGGTTCCTCGAGGAGGCGCAGGACAAGCTGCTGTTCGGGACCGACGTGTGCGCCCCGAAGAACCGCAATGACGTGCTGATCAACCTCAAGAACTTCCTTGACGAGGCGCTGGAAGCGGGCGATATCTCGCAGACGGTATACGACAAGGTCACGTGTGATAATGCGGTAAGGCTGCTGGGGTTGTAGGGGGCCGGGCATACGACAACGACGTTTACGCTGGAGGCACATACAATGTTCATCGACATACACATTCACATCGCGCAGATTTCGGACCTGGGCTGGACGAAAGGCGGGGACGGTCCGGCGTCACCGGAGCAGTTCATCGAGATGTACGATGAGGTCGGCATCGACAAAGGCGTGATGCTGCCGCTGACCATCCCGGAGTGCAATGCGCTGACGCAGAGCAACGAGGACATCCTGATGATCGCCGAGCAGTATCCGGACCGCTTCATCCCCTTCTGCAACATCGACCCGAGGCTGTGCACCAACTCCCCGGACTTCGATTTCGGCTGGGTCATGGAGCACTACAGGGAGAAGGGCTGCAGGGGCATCGGTGAGATGACCGCGAATCTGTGGTGGGATGACCCGCGCGTGACGAACCTGTTCGATCACGCTGAGCGTGTCGGGCTACCGGTTACGTTCCATGTGGCAACACGGGAGGGCAACATCTATGGTCTGATAGACGAGTTCGGCCTCCCGAAGCTCGAGCAGCAGGTGGCGGATCACCCGGACCTGACCTTCCTCGCGCACTCGCAGTCGTGGTGGGCGTTCATGAGCGGTGATGTGGGCGAGGACGAATGGGGCGGCTACCCGAAAGGGCCGGTGGTCGAGGGCGGGCGCGTACCTGAGCTTCTCCGCCGCTACCCGAACCTGCACGGGGACATGTCAGCCGGCAGCGGCTTCAACGCCGTCAGCCGCGACCCGCAGTTCGGCTACGAGTTCATCGAGGAGTTCCAGGACCAGCTTCTGTTCGGCACGGACGTCTGCCGCCCCAGCAACAGGGACGATGTGCTGATCAATCTCAAGAACTTCCTCGAAGACGCCGTCGAGAGCGGGGACATCAGCCGCGAAGCATTCGACAAGGTCACACACAGGAATGCGCAGCGGATACTGGGGTTGGGATAGCGGAAGCCTGCGTCGTAGCCGTCATGGAGGGGCCGCTCCGAGCCGCGTCGTTTGCGGCGAGGAGGCCCGAGGGGTGTCGTTTGCCCCCTCGGGCGGCTCCACCCCGGCTTGGGGGGGCGAGAGCGGGCGGCCCCTCCAGACGGCAAAGACAAACGGCAGCGACAGACCGAGCGCACCCCACAGAGGAGCTTTCCCATGACACGCACACTCGCAATCATCGTTGCACTCACAGCCGCACTGGCGGGGCAGGGCCTCGCCCAGGAGGTCGAGATGGTGAAGTCTGACTTCGAGCCGCTGATGGGCGGATGCGGGGGCGTATACTTCCTCGCCGAACCCGGCGAACTGGTCGTGGAGGTCGTCAAGCGCGATCGTAATCGGCGCGACGTGACCACCGAACTGCAGGCCCTGCTGGTCAGCCCCGACCGAGAGGTGCTGCAGAAAGAGTTCATTCCCGATGACGGGGAGCCAACCGGTGAAGGCCTCGGCCCGCCGCAGACCGTGACCCTGCGCGCGGAGGTCGAGCGGCGCGGGATCTACGCGCTCAACATCACCGTCTCGCGCGATCGCTATGGTAACCACATGCGCTGGGGCTTCCGCACCAACTGCGAGAAGTACATCATCGAGACCGCCCGTGGGCACCGCGACCGCCGCCACGAGGAGCCGATTGTCCTCAACAGCGAGCAGCCCGCCACCGTGGCCTTCCATCCCCGCGACGGCGAGTTCACCATCGAGGTCTCGCAGATGCCCGAGGACGCCGCCGCGCCGAAGCTCTACGCCGCGGACGGTACGCTCGTGGGCGAACTGACGCCCCACGAGGGTGCTTTCATACTGACCGTCCCGCCGAACGAGCATCGCCACGCGATCCCGTGGGAGCTGCGCCTGCCCGTCGCCTGGGGGACAATCGAGGCGGATGGTCTCACCCGATGGGGAAGCGGCGACCCGATCCAGAACTCCTGCCTGTGGACACCCGACCCGGACTCGTGGTTCCGCTTCATCCCCAACCGCTGGCTGCTCACGCCCTATCACCGGCATGTCTATGCGCAACCCGGTGAGGAGGGCGCGATCAATCTGCGCGCGCACAACAATGCCACCTGGGAGCGAAATTTCGAGCTTGCGGTCGAGTTCGTCGGCGACACATGCCCGGTGGGGCTCGAGACATACGAACTGACCGTCCCCGCGCGCGGCGCCGCCCGGGTACCCGTGCGATACACGATGCCCGAGGGCGATGGCCCGCACGAGGCCCATATCCGCGTCATCCCTGCAGACACCCCCGAAGTCTCCACGTACGCCACGGTTATCCTGCACCCGGGCGAGGCTCCGGCGACCGAGCCGGTGGAGATGCCGATTGAACTGCAGCCGTATGCCCACGAGAACGCGCAGTTCGGCTACCTGCCCGACTACCCGCTGGAGTACCAGACCTATTTCGATCCGCAGAACCGCCCGTACATGCGCACCCGCTCGGGGATCGCGACGTGGCGCGATGGCGAGTGGGTCGAGACCGCCGTCGCGGACGCCATCACCTCGCGCCCGGAAGACCTCGAGGGCCGGCAGGTGCGGCTCGTCTCGACGAAGATCGCCTTCGACCGCGATGGCGGCATCTACCTCCCCGCCTATTGCGGCGGCAGCAACGCGATCGTGCACTCCGCGGACGGGGGCCAAACGTTCGCGCTCTCCGCGGTGCCGGGGACGCGCGGCTCCATCGACATCGATCAGTTCTCCGGCCACAACACGCCCGAGGGACCGCCGCCCTTCGTGCGCTTCCGCCGCACGAAGAAGGATCCGGACCTGCACTGGCGCAGCCTCAATGACCTGGAGCTTTTCGTGCCGCGGATGGTGGACGGGAAGCTGCAGATTGGCGATCCTGTCCTGATTACGCGCAAGTGCATCGGGCTGTCGGCGCACTCGGGCATTCCCTCATCTGTGGTCTCGCGCGGCGATTCGATCCACGTCGCCTGGGGCGAGGCGACCGACCCGAACGAGGACGTCCCGGGCGTGCCGACCTACGTGGGCACGTACGACCGCGAAACCGCTACGATGGGCGACCCCGCGCTCATCGGCTACGGCCCGCCGCCCAATGACGTACACAACTCGCCGAGCATCACCATGGACAGCGACGGCGCCCCGCACGTGCTTATCGGCACCCACGGGCGGCCCTTCCAGTACTCCCGGCCGCTGGAGGATGGCTCGGAATGGACCGATCCGGTCCTGGCGGGCGAGGGCCTCAACCAGACCTACATCGGCTTCGTGTGCGGGCCCGATGACACGCTGCACGTGGTCTTCCGCCTGTGGCGCTACGGTGAGCCCTTCCCGCACAGCAGCCACGCGACCCTCGCCTATCAGCGCAAGAAGCCCGGGCAGCCGTGGGAGAAGCCGCGGATCCTCGTGCGCGCCGCGTTCTCGGAGTACAGCGTGTTCTACCATCGCCTCACCATCGACCAGGAGGGCCGGCTGTTCGTCTCGTATGACTACTGGTCCACACACTGGTTCTACCGTAACGACCACCCGGGGGACCGGCGCGCAGTCATTATGTCGCCCGACGGCGGCGACACGTGGGAACTCGCGCAGACGGAGGACCTGACATCAGGGATCCGCTGACATCGTCGCCGTGCGCGACGAGCCTGCGCCGCATAGCAACAGACCAGCATCTTCAGCAGTCCGAACAAGGGAGCGACCGGCAATGGCCGACATCAAACTCGCATCTGCCGCATGGGGTTTTCGCGAGATGGACCTTGAGGAGTACTTCGCAGCCGTGAAGAGCCTCGGGATCGACTACGTGGAGGTGAACCTCGGGCCAAACTCGCCCGGTCATCTTGCGTTCGATGCCTCGGACGCGGAACTGGACGCCGCCGCCCGGCAGGCCGAGGATGCCGGGGTGGAGATCGTCGCGCTGGCGGGCGGCAACAACTTCGCCGCCGATGACCTCGACGCCGAGATCGCGAAGGTCGAGTCACAGATCGACATGTGCGAGGCGCTGGGCGCGGAGATCCTGCGAATCTTCGCCGGATGGGTCAGCGCCGCGGAGTACACCGACAGGACCTTCGAGCGCGTCTCGGAGGCGCTGGAGGAGGTCGCCAAGCACGCCGGTGCCCACCACGTGATGGTGGCGATGGAGAATCACGGTGGCATAACCGCTACGGGAGCGCAGTGCTACCGCCTGCTGGAGGAGACCATCGACCGGCTTCCGACGCTTCCGGTGGATATGCCGCTGGGCCTCAACTACGATCCGGCGAACTTCCGCCACGCGGGCGAGGACCCGCTCTCGGCGCTGATGGTCACCGCCGAGACGATCAACTACTCGCACTGGAAGGACGTCCGCTACGTTGATGGCGAGCCGGAGTATTGCGCGGTGGGCGAGGGCGTGATCGACTGGGCGCCGATCCTCGCGCTGCTGGTCGCGGAAAACTACGACGGCTACTGGGCCATCGAGTACGAGGAGGCCGAGGACGTCGTCCGCGGCACCCGCGACAGCGTGGAGTACATCCGGGAGGCGCTGGACGCGCTCGGCTGAGCCCTCACCGCACCATGAAACTTTCCGTCCACTCGGGTCGGCGGTCGTGGTGATCGCCGGCCCGAATCGTGTCGCGCCACTCGCTGTCGGTCAGGCGGCGCCAGTCCGGCTCGGCCCACTCGTGGTAGCTCATCACATAGCCGAGGCGGCGCGCGACGCCGTTGCGGCCCTCAACCTCCACGATCATCGGATGCAGTGGCCCCGTCGCCACATGCAGGACCCGATGGGTGTTTGTATCTGAGCAGACGTCCACCACGCCCGTCGGGTCCTCCCACGCCACGTGCGACCTCAAGTGAATATCCAGCCATCCTGCGAAGCCCATGGCGGCCCGAGACGCGTCCTCGACGCGCTTGCGGTCGAGCCAGTCTGTCTCCCCCAGTGCCGCTTGTGAGAGCAGTTCGAGGTCATCGCAGAGGTCCGCGAGAGCCTTCGTTCCGGGGAAGCCTTTCGTCGCGAGCTGCCGCGCCAGTGTCTCGGCGGCGGCGTAGAACTCCGGCACCGGCTCGACCAGCGACTGGGGCGGCGCGCACGCGGGCACCATCGTCTCCTTGGCGTAAAGCACGAAGTCATGTCGCAGCCACGCCCACGAGGCCAGCGCGGCGTTGAGCTGCTTGTCTCGCCACGCATCGCTTTGCATGAACGCGGGCGCGTCTTCGTGCGGCGGCGCGTCCAAGAGCGATAGCATCCGCAGCCACCGGTCATAGATAGTGCCATCGGCCAACGACGCGCGCTCCCCGCCGGGACCGAACTCCGCCCGAAGCGTCTCGATCTGGTGCTTCAGGTCCGGATGGTACGCGAACTCCGGCTGCAGGTGCTGCTTCGCACGCTCAGAGCCGAAGACCGTCGCCGCCACGTCGAGCCCGCTCGGGAGGAAGCGCTGCCTCACGTTCGGCGAGACAGTTCGCTGGGTGATCTCCCCGTCGATAATGTGCCGCTCACCGAGCACCTGACAGTATTTCTTGGGAAGGTTGCCCGGCTCGTCCTGAGGCACGGACGCTATGCGCGACGTGTCGTAGCGATCGGAAGCGAATTCGGCGCGCAGCACCTGCAACGCTCGGTCGTTGGCGAGTTCGGGACGCGCGCCTGAGGCATAGCCCGATGAGAGCGCGCGATCGGCTCCTTCGGCGACCTGGGGCGGCGTGATCGCGTCGGGGGGCCGATGAAGTCGGCGCTCGCCTCTCGCCACGACCGCCATGCGCTACCCATCACATCATCGCTCTGCATCATCCGCCCGAGCAGCACCGCCTGCCGAAGGCGCAGGTCGGACTCGTCGGCAGACTCCACACCGGGCACCAGCGGCATCAGGTAGCGGCTCAGCCACTTCCGCGTGCGGGAGTAGCCCGCGAGGGCTGGGTGGTTCTCATACGCACCGCGAATGCGGTAGATCGTGTAGTCTTCGCCGGGGTAAACGCTTGTCTCTCGTGCCTCGATGATCTTTCCGGTGATCAGGCGCACGTCATCGGCGACCGGCTCAGGCGGATCGCCCCCAAGCAGCGCATGCGCCACACCGAAGAGCACGAGGTTTCGCCGCGCGGGTTCAGCAAGCGGCCCTTCGCGGTATGAGCGCCAGTCGCTCTTCGCGGCCCCCAGGCCCTGCTCCGCGAATTCGACCAGCAGCGGGCGGAGCTTCTGCCGCTCGTACTCCGAGATGCCGCCGCGGAAAAGTGAGCCGAGGACATAGAGAATGCTGTCACAGGTGATGTACGGGCGTTGCGCGCGTATGGCGCCGGTGAGACTGAAGATGGCGTGACCGGGGAGCACGACGAAACCGTTGGCGTCAAGCATCTCCTGCGCGTGTCGCCCGATGGCATCAGGGTCAGGGGGCTTCCCCCACCTGCCTGACCATGGATCGCAGGGCGAATCAAACGAGTTGACGGTGCGTGCATCAGTCAGGGACATCTCCGGCGCAGGGGAAGGCCCGGTGGGCTGCGCACCCTCGCGCTGGCACCCGCAGGTGATGGCCATGATGATCAGGACCGCGGCGACTGAGCCGGTTGTTCGCATCGAAGACCCCCCGGACATACCGGACGTTGTGTCGGGAACCCGTCTTCGCGACCACGGCCGCCGCCACCTCCCCCGCAGGTCCCCCGCGGGATTGCCGCGAACTACGCGAACGTGTTACACTCACCTCTCACCACCGCAGATCCGCGCCCCGGCGCTATCGCGCCTGGCGCTTTTCAGGAGGCACATATGTCAGGCTCCGATCGCTGTCCAGGCATCTACATCGCGGGGACCAGCCAGCACTCCGGCAAGACCCTCGTCTCGCTGGGGCTGTGCGCGGCATTGCGCGACCGAGGGCTGAAGGTCAGCTACATGAAGCCCGTCGGCCAGCGCACCGTGGAGGTCAACGGCGCGCACGTGGACGAGGACGTTATCCTCATCAACACCGTCTATGACCTCGACAACGACCCCGCGGACTGCAACCCGGTCACCATCCCCAGCGGCTTCACCACCGAGTTCGTGAGCGAGCGCAAGTCGCGCCAGCCGCTCATCAAGCGCATCCTCGACAGCTACGACCGCATCTCCCAGGACGCGGACCTGGTGATCGTCGAGGGCACCGGCCACGCCGGCGTCGGCTCGATCATCGGCATGGGCAACGCGCAGGTCTCCGCGATCCTCGGCACCGGCGCGATGATCGTCACCGGCGGCGGACTCGGCCGACCGGTCGATGAGTTCGCGCTCAACAAGGCCATGTTCGACCAGGAGGGCTGCCGCATCATCGGCATGGTCGCGAACAAGTTCCTGCCGCAGAAGATCGATGAACTCAAGCCGCTGCTGGCGCAGTGGCTGGCGGACGACGATGCCCGGCTGCTGGGCGTGGTGCCCTACGAGGCGATACTCAGCGAGTTGACGATGCGCCAGATCGCGTCCGAGACCGGCGCGGAGATCATCCACGGCGAGCAGTACCTGGATCGACGGATCACCGAGTGTATCATCGGCGCGCAGTACTCCCACCGGCTGCTGCAGTCATTCAAGCCAGGCGTGCTGGCGATCATCCCCGGCGACCGCGATGACCTGATTCTCGCGGCCATCAGTTCCGAGGAGCTTTCGTCGGAGACCGCCGGGACCATCGGCGTGTGCATCACCGGTGGGATCATGCCTCACCACAGCGTGCTGCGGCTGATCGAGCGCAGCCAGGCGCCGGTCATCGCCATCCGCGAGGGGACCTACGAGGTGGCCTCGGAGATCTCGGACGTGGTCGGGAAGATGCTGCCGTCGGACACCGAGAAGATCAAGACCGGCCAGCGCGTGGTCAAGCGCGCCGTGGACCTCGACGCGGTGCTGGAGGCGTTGTAAGTGGACCTTTGCCGTGTCGTACGGAGCGGAGGGGCTTCAGCCGCTCCGACGCCTGCTCACGAACGACCCAAAGGATGATGCCTCGTGCTCACCGACCTTGAGATCGCGCAACAGGCACAGATGCGCCCCATTACACAGATCGCCGAAGAGGCGGGGGTGCTCCGCGAGGAGCTTCAGCTTTACGGCGACCACATGGCGAAGGTCGATCTGTCGCTGCTCGAGCGCCTCGCCGAAGCGCCCGACGGGAAGCTGATCCTCGTCACCGCCATCACGCCCACCCCGCTGGGTGAGGGCAAGACCGTCACGAACATTGGCCTCGCGCAGGGCCTGCGGCATACCGGGAAGAACGCCGCAGTCACGCTGCGCGAGCCCTCGATGGGCCCGACCTTCGGCATCAAGGGCGGAGCATGTGGAGGCGGTCACGCGCAGGTCGTCCCGATGGAGGACATCAACCTGCACTTCACCGGCGACATTCACGCGGTGGGCTCAGCCAACAACCTCCTGGCGGCGATGATCGACGGGCACCTGTGGCACAAGAACCCGCTCGAAATCGACCCGCAGAACATCTCGTGGAACCGCGGCGTGGACATGAACGACGTGGCGCTGCGCCAGGTCGTCACGGGCCTGGGTGGCCGCCGCGGCGGCGTCCCGCGCGAGACCCAGTTCGACATCACCGTGGCCTCCGAAGTCATGGCGATCCTCTCGCTCACCGAGGGCCTGCAGGACCTGCGCGAACGCCTGGGGCAGATACAGGTGGCGCTCACGCGCGAGGGTGTGCCGGTCACCGCCGAGGACCTCAACGCCGCCGGAGCGATGGCCGCGCTGATGAAGCACGCGGTGAAGCCGAACCTCGTGCAGACACTCGAGGGCGGGCCTGCGTTCATCCACGCGGGGCCGTTTGCGAACATAGCGGTCGGAACGAACTCTATTCTCGCTGATCGGATGGCGCTCAAGTCAGCGGATTACGTCACCACCGAGGCGGGCTTCGGCGCGGACTGCGGAGCCGAGAAGTTCTTCAATATCAAGTGCCGAAGGGCCGGCTACGAGCCCTCTGCGGCGGTCATCGTGGCGACCGTCCGCGCGCTGCAGCTTCATGGAGGCGCTTTCGACTTCCGCCCCGGCACGAAGCCGCCGCTGGAGGAGTTCGAGAAGCAAAACGTGGAGGCTGTCGTGGCCGGCGCCGAGAATCTTGTGGCGCATATCGAGAACACCGCGAAGTTCGGTGTGCCGATCGTCGTCGCGATCAACCGCTTCCCCACCGACACGGACGCGGAGATCGCCGCCGTGAGGGAGGCCGCGCTGGAGGCCGGCGCGCACGCGGCGGTCGAGAGCGTTGTCTGGGCTGAGGGCGGCGCGGGAGGCGCAGACCTGGCCGAGGCGGTCGTGGAGGCCTGCGAGCAGCCGAGCGACTTCCGGTTCCTCTACCCGCTGGAGGCGCCCATTAAGGAGAAGATCGAGACGATCTGCACCGAGATCTACGGGGCCGCCGACGTGGACTACTCCCGGACCGCCGAGCGCAAGATCCAGCGCTTCGAGGACGAGGGCCTCGGCGACCTGCCGATCTGCATGGCGAAGACGCACCTGTCGCTGAGCCACGATTCGAAGCTGAAGGGCCGGCCGCGCGGCTTCACGGTGCCGATCGAGGATATCCGCGCGTCAGTCGGCGCGGGCTTCCTCTACCCGATGTGCGGCTCAATCCGCACGATGCCGGGCCTGCCCACGCGCCCGGCAGCCGAGGATGTAGATGTGGACGAGAACGGGGAGATCGTGGGGCTGTTTTGACGGCCGCGAAACGGGAACCGGGTACCGGGAATGGGGGAACGACAAAGGGCGTCGTTACTGTCGTTTGTAGCACGGACTTCCAGCCCGTCGGCGTTGGCGTTGGCCGTTTGCTCGCCGCTCGTCGCTCGTAGCTTGTAGATGTCCCGGAGGGACACATCATGCCCGAACAAATGCCCGACCTTACAATTCGCGAATACGTCGAGCGCCTTGCCGGCGATGAGCCCTCGCCCGGCGGCGGCTCCGCGGCGGCCCTTGCCGGGGCGCTGGCGGCGGCCTCCGCGCGCATGCAGGGCAGCTTCACGGCCGGCAAGGAGAAATACGCCGAGGTGGAGGAGGAAGTCCAGGGGCACCTCGATGCCATCGACGAGATTATCGAGGAGATGCTCGCGCTCACCCACGAGGACGTCGTGGCCTTTGGCGAGGTCGGTGAGGCCTACGCCATGCCGCGCGAGACCGACGAGCAGAAGCAGGCCCGCTCGGCCGCCATCCAGGATGCCCTGCGCGAGGCCGCTGCGGTGCCGCTGCAACTCGTGGACGCCTGCGCCCGGCTGGCCGAGCACCTCATGCCGCTGACCGAGAAGGGCAACCAGAATCTCGTCAGCGACGTCGGCGTCGCCGCGAAGCTGTGCGAGGCCGCCTGCGAGTGCGGCTGGCTGAACGTTGAGGTCAACCTCTCGCTGATCGATGACGAGGCGTTCGTGACCGCAAAGCGCGCCCGTCTGCAGGGGGCGTTGCGCGAGTGCCAGCGCACCTGCGATGATGTCTGGTGGGCCGTCGGCGCGAAGATCACGGGCTGACCCGCGGTCTATCATCAAGCGCCTGTCGCGGAAGCCGGTGGCGCAGAGGTGCGGCCGCTTCATCCACTATCAGTATCAACTCGTGGCGCGGGCTTCCAGCCCGCGGCCGTTCCCGACATCCACCCACCCGGAGGACTGATCCAATGACCGCTGCAATCCTCAAAGGCAAGCCGATTTCCGAGCAGATCCGCGCTGACCTGAGGGCGCAGATCGACGAGATGGACCGCGCGCCGGTGCTGGTCGCGCTCATGGCCGGCGACGATTCGGGAGCCCGAGCCTACGCGCGCATGCAGGCGAGGGGCTGCGAGGACGTGGGGATCGATTACGAGTTGCGCGAGCTTCCCGACGATATCAGCGACGAGGCGCTCCGCGATGAGATCCGCAAGTTGAGCGTAGACCCGGTGATCGATGGCATCATCCTGCAGAGCCCGCTTCCACGTGGCCTTGACGAGCCGGCCGCGCAGGGCGCGATCGAGCCGGAGAAGGACGTGGATGGCGTCCACCCGATGAACCTTGGACTCGTCGCGGCGGACCGCGAGGCCCTCGCGCCCTGCACGGCACAGTCGGCGGTGCGGCTGATCGAGGAGTCGGGCGCACAGATCCGCGGCGCCGAAGTGGTCGTGGTCGGCCGCTCGGTGATCGTGGGCAAGCCCGCGGCGCTGATGCTGCTGGATCGGGGCGCAACGGTGACGATCTGCCGCTCGACCACGCGCGATCTTGCCTTCCACACGAAGCGCGCGGAGATCCTGGTGGTGGCGATCGGCCGGGCGGAGCTTATCCGCGGCGACATGATCAAGGAGGGCGCGGTCGTCATCGATGTGGGGATGAACTTCGTGCCGGGCGAGGATGGCGCGAAGGGCCGCTACGTGGGCGACGTGGCCTTCGACGAGGCGAAGCAGGTTGCGGACGTCATCACGCCCGTCCCCGGCGGCGTCGGCCCCCTGACGGTAACGATGCTGCTCAAGAATACTGTCGAGGCGGCGAAGCGCCAGCGCAGCCGACCGTAGCGCACAGGAGCAATCTCAGCAGTTTACGCGAACGCGCTGACCCGGTAGATGCGGGCCCCGTACCTGTCATCGTGGGCGCGGAGAACTCGGATGCGTAGCTCAGTCACCGCCACCGGCTCGAAGCGATGCTCGCGGCGGCGCTTATAGTTGTCGCAGACCCGCGCGATGCTCAGCGTCCGCTCGCCGTGCAACGCGATCACATCGTAGTCCCGCACGCACATCGCCGCGGCGCGCGTGTGCGCCTCCCATGGATTATCGTGGCGATCCTCGTAGAGCGTGTCGAAGATCAGCTCGACGCGGCTGATCGTCTGCGGCTGGCCCCACTGCAGTTGCAGTTCCTGGGGCATGCCGCAGCCAGGGTCGGACATCCACATGTTCGTCGGCGCGGTGCTGAAGCGGCGGGTGAAGTCGTTGACGGCGTTGGTGGCCTCGCCCACCATCGGCGCAGGGTGCAGCCGCAGCGCCACCATCTCGCCCACCTGCCGCCATCGGGGCGACGAATGGCTGTGCTCGACCATCTCCGCGATCGGTGACCCGTCTTCCGTCACGGCCCACTCCAGTTCCGGGTTCTGAGCAACGGAGATCAGCAGCCGATCGTCCTCGCTCGCCGCGTCCTTCGCGCCGATTTCCAGGCCATCGAGCGTCACCTGCAGCCACCCCTCATGCCCCGCCGGCACGGTGCAGGTCCTCTCGCCGACACGCTCGAAGGCCTTGTCGCGCAGGTCGTTGCGCCCGAACTGATGATACTCGTCCCTGGTCTTCCAGCGCCGATCGTCGGTGGCGCGATCCACCCGCAGAGCCAGCTTTTCGTCCTGCCCGCCCGCGTTGCGCAGGTACAGTTCAAGATCGTCGAGGACTTCAGGCCAGTCCCACAGGACCACGCCCGCGTCCGCGATCAGCGGCACGAACTGTGCCGGCTCGTGATCGTTGAACTGAAGCTCCGAGGTCGCACTGACCGTGGCCTGACGCGCGAGGTCGTCTTCGGCCACCGACGGCCTGGCCAGCAGCGTCGCGTCGTCGGCCAGGAGCATCTCCTGCAGCCGCCCCATGTGCTGCTCATAGACCTTACGTGGCGTACACGCATCCTCATGGCAGAGCCACGCGGCGGTTCCCACGGCCTGGCCGATGGCCGCGCCCGTGGCCATGATACGGCTGCTGGAGTGTGCGATATGGGTGGCGCTGATCAGGCGTCCGGCCAGCAACAGATTGTCGATATTCCGAGAGTAACAGCACCGGTAGGGGACGCCGTACATCGGCGGGATGCTGATGGCCACGATATTGCTGCCGTCGCGCAGGGGCTTGTGGTCGTCGAGGTCGTGGCCGCCGTAGGCGATGTCGTCGGGGAAGCGTCGGCCCCGCTCCACGTCCTCCTGAGTGAGGACGTGATCGCCCAGCAGTCGGCGGCTCTCGCGCTTGCCGGCCTTCGGGCTGACCCACAGCAGGTCCCAGTTCGCCGCCTCCTCGGCGTGCGGGCCGTTCTTGATATGGTTCCACTCGGCCCACAGCTGCTTCAGGAGGTCCTCGTAGATCTCCGCGTCATCCTTCACGGTGTCGCGCCGGCCGCCGGTTTCGGTGATGTAGAGGAACATCAGCTCCTTGCCCGCCAGCCAGCCACCGTGATGGTTCAGGTACGATGACAGACTTCCCATCCACACCCGCGGCGTCAGCTCTTCGGTGCCCGGCGGCGGCACGAAGGGCACTTCCCGATCGAGCTTGTGGGCGATGGCGACCAGACTCGTCCCCTGCACCTCGTCGGTGCGCTCGGGTGGCGCGGAGCGCTCGCCGAACTCGTCGCGGGCTTCGCTGCCCATGTCGTAGTCCGCGCCGGCCTGGACCGCAACTTCGCCATCGCCGGAGGCCTCGACGACACAATCGCGCACGTCGATCTGGACTGTTTCGAACGCCGCCATGTCCTCGGCGATGACCGCCGCGATCCGGTCACCGTCCATTACCGGTTCACGGGCGTAGTGGCGCTTGAGCACGGTGACGCCGGCGTCCTCGAGGAACTGCTGCACCACCGCCTCGAACCGCCGCGAGATGTTGTACCCGGTGGTGTAGCCGATCGTGTGGGTGAATGCCTCCGCCCAGCACGCCTCCTCGCGGATCTCCTGCAGGATACCGGTCTCGGTGGCGTAGGGGTTGTACCGCGCTGCCCCGGTGATGCCCACGCCGAGGTTGGGGCCGGCGTTGCCCCCGAGGACTTCGTCCTTCTCGACCAGGATCGTCTCACAGCCACATCTGCCGGCCTGTATCGCAGCACAGTATCCGGACACGCCCGCCCCGATGACGAGCACGTCGCACTCGCGCCGTCTCTGCGGTCCCTCAGCCATCTGCGCCACCCTCCGCGCTCCCATCTGCGCTCAGATCGCAACATGCTCCCCGGCTTCGGCCAGCGTATGTTTTGCACTGCCGCGCTTCTGTCTGTCTGACGGACTATCCGGAGCCCTTGACGCCCGCGGTGTCCTCGCGCGCCTCGGTCGATTCGCGGCGCTCCTGTCGCTGCTGCCGGCGGCCCATGTCCTGCGCGTCGCGAAGCTCCACGGAGATGCGCTGGGAGACGCCGGCCTCCTGCATCGTCACACCGTGCAGGACGTCCATCGCCTCCATCGTGCGGGGATTGTGCGTGATGACGATGAACTGGGAGCGCTCGCCGAACTCCTTGAGCAGCCCCACGAAACGGTCGGTGTTGGTCGCATCAAGCGCGGCGTCGATCTCGTCCAGCACACAGAACGGGCTGGGCTTGACCCTCAGCATCGCGAACAGCAGCGCCAGTGCGGTCATCGCCCGCTCACCGCCCGACAGCAGGCTCAGATGCTTCGGGCGCTTTCCCTTCGGCTGGGCAAACACCTCCACACCCGACTCCAGCGGGTTGTCGCCGTCGGTCAGCGAAAGCTCGGTGTTCCCGCCCTCAAAGAGCGTGGTGAAGGTGTCCTCGAAGGCCTCCGATATCTGCTCGAAGGTCTCCATGAACTCCTCCTCGGCTGCTGTGTCTATCTCTTCGATGATCTGCAGGATATCCGCCCGGGCCTCTTCGAGGTCCTCGCGCTGGCGCTTGAGGAACTCCTCCCGGGCCGTCAGGCGCTCGCACTCATCGATCGCGCTGAGGTTCACGTGTCCCAGTTTGCGGATCTTCTTCTTCAGCGAGTTGACATCCCGCGCCAGCTTCTGCCGGCTCGGCACATCCTCGCCGAGGGCCTCCAGCGCCTCTTCGGGCGTGACCTCGTAGACGTCCGACAGCCGCTCGCGGACGCTCTCGATCTGCGCCTGTTCGCGGGTAAGCGCGACTTCCGTGCGCTGCACCTTCTCCTGCTGGCTTTCAAGCAGTCGCCTGAGCTTCCGGCCCGAGGCCTCGAGCGCCTGCGCCTTCTCGCGCAGATCCCCAACCGCCTCGGCGCGCTTGCTGACGACCTTGCGCAACCCTTCGGCCCGCTCGCGCTGCTCGTTCAGCGTCTCTCGTGCTTCGGAGAGTTCACTCTCAAGCTGCTCGATCTGCTCGGTGAGCTTCTCGCGGGTGCGCGCAGCCGTGTCGATCTCCTCTCGCGCGCGCTTCAACTCCTCCTCGGTCCGTCGCGTCAACTCCTGCAGCGAACGCTGCTTCTCGCGCATCTCCGCGAGCGCGACTTCGTCTTCGTTGAGCGATGAGCGCCTCTTCTCGATCGCCTCACCGGAAAGCTGCTGGGACTGAAGCTCTTCGATCTGCCCGCCGAGCTTCCGGACCTGCTCTTTCTTCTCCTCAGCGGCCTCGCTAAGCCGCTCCTGCCTCTCGCCGCTGGATGCCAGCCGCTTGCGCAGTTCCTCGATCTCATCATCGATCTCATCGGCCGCGGAGTCCGCCGTCTCCGCCTGGTCGCGGATATGCACCAGGTCCCGCTCTGCCTCCGAAAGCTCAGCGCGGGCGTCCGAGGCCTCGTTAGCGGCCTCCTCGACCCGGGCCGAAAGCTCCTGGGCTTCCTTCTCGAAGCGCTCTTCGAAGCGCCAGACGTTCGCCAGCGCGCCCCGCAGTCGCTCCAGCTCCTCCTGCACCTGCTCGATCTCGCGCTTGCGGGAGAATACCTCAGCGGCGTCTTCGTCGGCAGTTGTGCCGCCGCGCATGGCCCCGCCCCGCTCGATTAACTCACCATCAAGCGTGACCGCGCGCGCCTGATAGCCCGTGCGCTTGAGGTGCCGGCGGGCGGTTTCGAGATCATCCATCACCAGGCAGTCGCCAAGCAGGTGGTCGAGGATCTGTCGCAGATCACGGGGAGCACTGACGAGATTCGACGCCGGTCCGTGACAGCCGTCCCCGGAGGCGAGGCTTGCGGTGCGCGGGGCGATCGACGAGAGTACCGAGATGGGCATGAACGTGGCCTCGCCGCGACCGGTCTCCTCCAGCCACCGGATCCCGCCCATGGCCTGCTCCTCGGTGTCCACAACGATCCACTGCAATCGCTGCCCCAGCGCCACCTCGATCGCCAGCTCGTACCGTTTCGGTACTTCCAGCAACGCGCCGACCACGCCGCGGACGCCCTCCAGTTCGCCCCGGCCGGCGGCGTCCATGACCGCCCGCACGGCGTCCTCGAAGCCTTCGTGGCTCTCCTCGAGTTCCTCCAGCAGCGCCAGCCGCGTCTCTGCCGCGGTGGCCGCGCCCGCGAGCGTGTCGCGCTTGGCGCGGTGCTCGCGGAGGGTGCGCGCAAGCCACTCGTGGCGCTCGCTATACTCCTCCAGCTGCTCGCGCGCGGACGCTACCTGCTGTTTGAGTTCATCGCGCCGCTCCCGAGCGGTCTCCGTCTTCGAGCGCGCCTCGTCGGCCTGGGTTCGCAGCGACTCCTGCTGGCTCCGCAAGCGCTGCACGCGCTCGCGCAGCTCCTCCTGAAGGCTCTCCATGGCATCGGCTTCGCGCTTGAGGTTCTGCGCCTCCTGCGCGCGCTGCTGGCGGTGTGACTGAAGTTTGCCGCGGCGCGCCTGCTCATCCCGGCGGCGTGTCTCGAGTTGCTTGAGCTTTCGGCGGCGCTCCTCAATCTGCTCTTCGAGTTGCTGGGCCTTCTCGCGGATGCCCTCCCGCTGTTCGTGCAACTCCTCGACCTGCTCCGCAAGTTCAGTCACTCGCGAGCTATCCGCCCGATCAGCCTGATTCAGCTCCTCCAGGCGCTCGCGGGCCGAGCGCAGCTTCTCCTCGTTGACCGCACAGGCGCGCTCGGTCTTCTCGGCCTCGCGCTCCGCCTCCCGGGCCTTCTCGCGCAGCTTTCCCAGTTCCACCTCAAACTCATGCAGTTCTGCCTGTATCTTCTCTTCTTCGGCCTCGACCTGGTTCAGCTTCGCGCGCGTGCCCTCGGCGTCGGCTTTCCCGACGCTCTTGTCGTTGCTGAGCTTCCCGAGCCGATCATTGCGCTGGCGGTAATCCAGCGCCAGCAGCTTCAGTTCCAGGTCCCGCAGTTCGTCATCCAGTTCGCGGTAGCGGCGGGCTTTCTCCGCGGCTTCTTCCAGCGGCTCGCGCTGGTTGCTCAGTTCATAGATGATATCGGCGATACGCCGCACGTTCTCTTCTGTGGCCTTCAGCTTCCGCTGGGCCTTCTGCCGGCGCCGCCGGTACTTGCCAATCCCGGCGACCTCCTCCATCAGCTCCCGGCGGTCCTCGCTGCGCACCGACAGGATAGCCTCGATCTCGCCCTGCCCGACGATGGAGTACGATTCCTGCCCCACACCGGTATCGACGAAGAGGTCATGAATATCTCGAAGCCGGCAGGTGGAGTTGTTGATGCCGTATTCGCTCTCACCCGACCGGTAGAGCCGACGGAATATCTCGACCTCCGAGAAGTCGATCGGGAGCCGTTCGTCGGAGTTGTCCAGAAGCAGGCGGACCTCCGCCATGCCAAGCTGGCTGCGCTCCTCGGCCCCGGCGAAGATCACATCCTGTGAGGTCTGCGTGCGGATGGCGCGGTTGGACTGCTCACCCAGCACCCACAGAATCGCGTCGGCGACATTGCTTTTGCCCACACCGTTGGGTCCGACGATGGCCGTCAGGCCCGGCCCGAACTCGAATTCTGTGTGGTCCGCGAAGCTCTTGAAGCCCCGCATCGACAGGGTCTTGAGATACACGTGCTCATTCCTCTGATGGCGCGTATTATGCCGCGAGTGCTGCTGCGACTGATGTCGCGAACGCTATCCGCCTTTGATCCATCTGTTGATGATACAAAAGCCGCTGCGTTGCTTGTGGGCATCGCTCAGCGCACGAGAATATCCGGCCGTTCCAGAGTTGTACCCTCGTACTCCACCGTCAGCGTCGGCCATCCGGCCGGCTCGGTCAGAAAGCGCTGGCCGCTCTCTGTGGTGATGATCGTTCCCTCCGACTTGGTCCCGGTGATCGACGGGTTCCACGCAAACGCCTGATTTTCCAGCACCGTCTCCTCCGAATCCGGCAGGCCCTTATACTCCCGCGCGGCGTAGCCCGTGGCACCGCCCTGGTGATGCAGGCGCCACTCGTCGGGGTGCCCGGTTTCTTCGTAGGCCGCGACGCCCTTCGCGAAGACCTCCCGGACACTCGCCCCCGGGACCGTCTCGAGGTTCAGGCAGGCGTCCACGTAGCAGCAGGCCGCGTGCTTGTCCCGAAGCTCGGTCGGCGGCTCGCCGAAGTGGACCATGCGCGTGGCGGAGATCCCCAGACCGTGCTTCGACGCACCCACCACCAGCATCGCGTGGCGGTCCAGTTTCCGGTCAGTGGGGATCGGGTGGCGGTAGCGCAGCGCGCGTTCATCGGCGGCGATCAACGCCACCACCGGCTGCGCGCCCGCCGCAAACACCTTCTGCATCAGGATGCCCGCGATCTCGTGTTCGGTCATGCCCCGCTCGATCTCCCGGCCGGTCTCGGCGATCGCCTCCGATGCGATCCGGCCGATCTCCTCGTACCGCTCGATCTCCGGCTCCATCAACTGCCAGCGCAGGCGGTTGAAATCCTCGGAGACGTCCCGGGCCGACGCCATGGGCACGTCCGCTCCGAAGGGGCCTGAGGCGACTCCGGCGAGCATCTCGCCTGTGTCCGCCTCATCCCACTGCATGTAGTGAATCTCGAACGGGAGGTCGCCGATCTCCTCGTCTTCGAAGCGCGGCGCCTCGATGTTGTTGGTCAGCAGATACTGCGCTTCGTCGGTCACGACCAGGTCGCCCACACCCGTCTCTGACGGCAGCGCCACGTGCGACATGCCGCCGGCGGTCAGCCACGCGAAGTTCGCCCGGGTCTCGAGGATCATCGCACCCAGTCCGGCCTCATCGATGAACGCGCGCACCTTCTGAAGCTTGGTCTCGACCTCTTCGATTCGTGTCACGCCTGCTCCTCACTCTCGTGCGGGATGATCCCGGCCCCGTCCGCGGGAGCCGTGGCGAAGATGTCCGGCTCAAGACCTGTCTCCACCCGGTATTGCTGCCCCACCTGTGCGGCGAACTCGTCCACAGTCGCGGTTCGCACCAGCGCGAGCACGCAGCCGCCGAAGCCCGCGCCCATCAGTCGCGCGCCGAAGCAACCCGGTGCCGCCAGCGACGCGTTGCGCATGGTCTCAAGCTCCGCGCAACTCACCTCGTAGTCATCTCGCAGGCTCACATGGCTGGCGTTCAGCAACTCGCCCAGCGCGGGCATATTCCCAGCTTCCAGCGCCTCCGCGCCGGCGTTCACGCGGGCATTCTCGCTCACCACATGCCGGGCCCGGCGCAGTTGCGTCTCGTCCAGCAGCTTCCCGTCGGCCGCGAGCATCTGTTCATCCACATCGCGCAGCGCCCGCGCCCCCAGAATCTCCGCGGCTCGCTCACAGGTAGCGCGTCGCTCGTTATACGCCGAATCAACCAGTTCGCGAGGCTTATTCGTATCACAGACCACGAACCGGGCCTCGTCTGATTGCATGGGGACGATCCGCCGCTCGCGACTGCGGCAGTCCAGCCACATCGCGTGCCCGGATCGGCCGAAGACCGAAGCGAACTGGTCCATGATGCCACAGTTCATACCGACGTACTCGTTCTCCGCCCGCTGGCACAGCAGCGCCAGCGGTTCGGGCTCAATCTCGCACCCGGCGATTGTGCTCAGCGCGATCGCGCTCGCAACCTCAATCGCCGCCGAAGATGACACCCCGCCGCCGACCGGCACATCGGTGACTACCGCCAGATCCGCGCCGACCGTCTCACAGCCCTCGGCGCGCAACTGCGCCGCCACCCCGGCGACGTAGTCCCACCAGCGGCCCCACGGGCCCTCTTCCAGGCGCGCGAGGTCAAAGTCCGCCTCGCTGCCATCCGCATCCGTCCAGGCCCGTAGGAGCGTATCCTCGCGGCGCGCCGCGGCGATCGCGGTGGCCTGCCTGGTGGCGACCGCCAGCACGAAGCCCTCGTTGTAATCGGTGTGGCCGCCGAGCACCTCCAGCCGCCCCGGTGCTCGCGCGATCACCTGGGGTCGCCGCCCGCAGCAGCCCCCGAGATGCGCGACTGCACGGTCGCGCAGACCACGCACAGGATCAGTCATCAGACACTCGTGATTATACATGACGTCTGCACCCTGTCAACGCAATCCGCCCCGCTCATGTCTCATATTGTCCATGTTTACGGACCAATTCCATAACGTACCTGTACCGCTCGAAGCTCACGTTGTCGGGGACCGAGTGATCGGAGTGGTAGATGTATCCGCCATCGCGCCTGGCGAATCCGATCTTTGTCGCGATCTCCTCCTCGATCAGGCTCGGATCGGGGTCGGCCATATTGCGCACATCGATCCCGCCCATGAAGGCCAGGCGGTCACCGTACTGTTCCTTCAGCCCCACCAGGTCCATCCCCGCCTTGACCTCCAGCGGCTGCAGGCAGTCGAACCCCGCGTCGATCAGGTCCGGAACCAGGTCCGTGACATTCCCGCACGAGTGCAGGATCACTTTCAGTCCGTAGCGATGGAAGAAGTCGCACGCCTTCGCGTGGGCGGGCTTGCATATCTGCCGATACATCTCCGGCGAGAACAGCGGCCCGTTGCGGTAGCCCATGTCGTCGTAGAGGAATGCCCCATCGAACTCGAAGCCGCCCTCCATCATCAGTTCGGCGCTCTGGATGATCATGTCCGTCCATGTCATGAAGATATCCGCACACCAGTCCGGCTCGGTGGCCATGGCCATCAGCAGCCGCTCGGAACCGACCACGCCCTGGGACTTGTCATAGCCGGTGGCTGCGCGGTAGGGGAACCAGAGGCCCTTCTCACGGGCGGCGCGCTGGTTCCTCAGGCCGCCCTCCCAGTTTATCCGGTCGCGCCCCACCTCAAGGTTCTCTTTCCACGCGAACCAGTCATCGGGGGTCTTGATCTTGAAGTCAATGCACTCCGGGGTCGAGGTCGAGTGCTTGAAGTTCTTGCGTAGCGCCCCGTTGGAGTTCCAGGCGATGGTGTACTCATCCGTCTCTTCCACCACCTCAGGCTCCATGCCCAGCGTCAGGTCCGCACCGGCGCCGCTCATCTCGTAGCCGAAGTACTCGGCCGGCGATGTCCCCTCAGGCAGTCCCTCCCTGTGCCAGCGAGCGATTGTAGTTCGCCACGGCGAGTCGTCGATCGGCACCCGATCACCCTCGCGGTGTGCCAGCGCAAGATCAAACCGTTCTTTACCCGTCATCTGCTTCATCCTCTCTGCAGATTGGTTCTGATGCCCGATAGACGCGGAAACCGCCGCGCATCGCCGTTCGCTCCACGTCTCCGAAGCGCTCCTCGAGTTTCCGCCGCAGAGTCTTCGCGCCCTTCTTCGTGGCCGCGACCATCCAGAAATCCCCGCCCTCGCGCAGGGAGCGCGCCGCGTGGTCCATCACGCCCAGCACAACCTCCCGCCCGGCGCTGATGGGGGGATTGCAGACCACCGCATCGAAGCGGCGACCGGAGAGTATTTCCGTCGCATCACCCGCTATGACCTCCGCCTCTACGCCGTTGCGCCGAAGATTCTCCCGCGCCAGTTCACAGGCGCGCTGGTTGATATCGACCATCATAACATCAAGGTGGGGCCACGTTTTCAGCGCCACCACCCCGATCAGCCCCCACGCGCAACCCCAGTCGAGCATATCCGAACACCTGGACAGATCCATCTGCTCGGCCAGCAGCCGGCTGCCGCGATCGATGGCACCGTATGAGAAGACGCCCCGGTCGGTCACAAAGCTGAGATCGTGACCGCGGACTTCAGCCTCGACCACGCGCGGGTTGCTGGGGACATCGGGTTTCTCGACGAAGTAATGCGTCCCGTCGGCCTCATCCGTCATGCTGACGATCATCTCCTCGCGCGTCATCGCGGATAAGCTCGACGATGACAAGCTCCGGCGGGCAGAAGATTCGCACCGGGAACATGCCCATGCCGACCCCACGCGTAACGTAGGTTAACGTGCCCTCGGCCGTGGACGCCGTCAGTGGTCGTCGGCTGCGCAATATCCGCCAGTGACCGGCTACGCGGACGGGGAGACGGTCCTCTCCCCCGTAGCGAAACAGCCCCGCTGCCAGCTCTCGCGGATAGGTCGTGTGGGTTACGAGCGCCTCCACGCCCGGCACGCGGATCTGCCCGCCATGCGTGTGCCCGAAGAATGTCAGGTCCGCGCCCAGTCGCGACAGTTCGCGCCACACCGCCGGGGAGTGGCACAGCGCGATGCGCACGTCGGCATCCCCGCGCGCCCCCGCGAGCGTGGCCCCGACATCGCCGCCTCCGTGCAGGGGATCGTCCACACCCAGCACCTCCACGGTGGCCTCTCCGAACCGCGCGAGCGCGGCGTCATTGATGAGCAACTCCCCGCCGCCCTCGCGCACGATCTCCCGCAGTGCCCGCTGGTCGAAGCGCTGATCGTGGTCAGTGTTGCCCATGACCGCGAAGGTCGGCGCGAATTCGCTCAGGCAGCGCAGGATGCCAAGCGCCTCGTCGCGAGCACTTCGCCGGCCCGCGTAGTCTCCGCCCATGAGCAGCAGGTCGGGGGCGGCCTCCCTGACAGCGGCTACAAGCCGATCGTGAGGGACGTGCATCCGGCCGACATGGAGGTCTGACAGCACCACGATGCGTACACCGACAAGATCCGGGTGCAGTTGGGGGATGGCGATTCGCAGACGAGTGGGGCGCAGACGGCGACCGGTCCGCCCCATGAGGAGGCGGAAGACCACCACGCCGATGAGTATGAGCGCGAGGATGACGACCAGAAGCTGCCATCTCACCGGCCATCGGCTCCCGGTCCGGTTCGTCGGCCGAATATCACGTGCCGCCGACCCACCCGGTCAGAGTCATCACATCAGGCGAGACACGGGCGCTTTCAATCCGCATATTGCGCTTGCTGACCAGGCGGCGGATGCCGCTGTTGAACTCCTTGCGCACCTGATCATGGACGGACTGTGGCGCCGTCAGGCGGCCGACCAGCACTTCAGTGATCTCGATACTCACATCCCCGCCGCTGACAACCGGCCTGCCCCGCACGGTAAGATGCACCGACCGCCCGCGGTAGTCCGTCACTCCGGTGGCCGCGATGCTGCCGTCTCCAAAGTAGACCTTCAGATCACGCACCTGGCCGGTATCACGCTCGGCGAGCATCGAATTCAGTTCGGACTCGCGAATCGTCATGGTCACCTGCACCGGCTGGTCGGAGCGTTCGGCCCGCTGCACGTACTGCATCTGCTGCTCGAGCGGAGGTGCGGAACGCTGAGCGGTCTGGGAAGGCGAGGTCGATGATGACGGCGCCGAAGGGGTAGCGCCCCCGTTGCTGTCATCGGATGCACTGGAGGTGCCGGTGTCAGATGACGTCGTGGCGGTGCGGGCCTCGGGGGGCAGGGGTGGTTCACTGGTGGCCATCAGCCACAGTACGCCGACCACGATAAGACCCAGTACGACAACACCGCCGCAGCCGATGCCGAACCAGGCGGCGGTGCTGAGTTTCCGCTTTTTCTTGCGCGCTACCCTGCGTGCCATGGTCGCTATTCACCGTGCCGGGGAAGCGCAGCGGTCCGGCTCAGGAGTTGAACTCGTTCATGGCCGCCTCAATTCCGTCCGAAACCGCCATCTCCACACACGCTGCTCCCTGCTCGACGGCCTCTTCGACCGCCGCGCGCTCGTCCGGATCGAACCTCGACAGCACCCAGTCGCGGGCATCCATTCCGCCCGGCGGGCTGTCGATGCCGATTCGCAGCCGAGGGTACTGTTTTGTCCCAAGCTTCTCGTTGATCGACTTCAGCCCGTTGTGGCCACCGGCCGATCCGCCACGGCGGAGCCGCAACTGCCCCAGGTCGAGATTGAGATCATCGACCACAACAATCAGGTTCGAGGGGGCGAGGTCATAGTTCTCACACAGACGCACCGCTGCCACGCCGCTGGCGTTCATCATCGTCAGCGGCTTCGCCAGCACCACGCGCTCGTCCGCGGTGCGTCCCGTCCCCGCGACGGACGCCGCTCGCGGCCGACCGAAGCTGGTGCCGTGTGAACCGGCCAGTGCACCGACGACCTCGAACCCGATGTTGTGGCGCGTGCCGTCATACTCGCCCCCGGGATTACCGAGGCCGATGATACCCCACATGAGGTCTGCTCCCCGCTTAGCTCAGAACGTCTTCGTCCTCGCCGATCTCGCGCACGTCCACCTGAGCGCCCTCGGGAGCTTCGGCACCCTCGCCTTCTTCCTCTTCGGCCTCTTCCTCGCCCTCGGGAACCAGAGTCTCGGCCTCTTCGACCTCTTCGCCGACCTCCAGGTCCACCAGAGATTCGAGCAGACCCTCGTCGATCTGCGCCTCGAGTTCCTCCTCGGAGATGGGCGGGGCGACCGTGAGTATGACCTCGTCTGGTTCGGGGCCGTAGGTGACGCCCTCAATATCCGGAAGATCGGACACGAACAGCGCGTCCGCGATCTCCATGCCGGTAATGTCGGCCTCGATGCTCTCGGGAATCTCCGTCGGCAGGCAGGTGACGGGGATCGTGTGGAACTGCTGCTGGACCACACCGCCGTCCTCGTCAACGCCCGGCGCGTGGCCGGTCGTCGCGAGCGGCACCTCGACCTCGATCTCCTCTTCCAGTGAGATCCACTGGAAGTCAACACTGAGCGGGTCGCGTGTCACCGGGTCGCGCTGGACTTCCTTGACCATCGCGGCCACGGAAGATTCCCTGTCCTCACCGGGGACGTCCAGATCGATCAGGACGTTCGCATCGTGGCCACCGTACACATCGTCAAGCTCTGTGCGGTCCACGGCGATGTGGAGCGTATCGCGATGCAGTCCGTACACCACGCCCGGAACGACGCCCTCAGCACGCAGGCGCCTGGCAGGTCCCTTTCCGGTCTCTTCTCGGGCTTCAACTGTCAGCGGAACAAGTTCCATCGTCATTGCCTCCTGTGCGTCACTTCGCCGCACCCAGTGGCGCGCCGAAGCTGCAGTCAACTTCTCGCTATACTCGTGCAGAATTATCTCTGGCTGGGGCGGCAGGATTCGAACCTGCGAATACGGGATCCAAAGTCCCGCGCCTTACCTCTTGGCGACGCCCCAGCACCGCTGGAAGGGGACCTCGTCACTCGCCCCGCCGCTCCCGCAGGTAGCGCCCGGCCAGTTCGAGGTCCCCCCTGTGGTCAACGTCGAATCCGATCTCCGGCCACGGCACCGGCACAGCCGCCACCGTCGTGCCCACAAGCTCCTGGCCCCGCCGCTCGAGGTCCTCGATACACAGGCGGCCTGTCACCAGCCTGACGATGAACCGAAAGCCGAACATCCACGCGAGCTTCACAACGCTCTTGCGGCGGTCGAACGTGCGGGCGATCGCTGGTCCGCCTTCAAGTACGAACCGTCGGGTGACGATGGCGAGGTTACCGCCGGCGAAACGGCCCTCCCGCAGCGGGACTGTCGTCTTGCCCCGACCAGGGAAGGCTTCTTCGAACGCCTCAGCCTGAACTATTGCATATGATAACCCACGGGGCGTTTCTTGACAAGAGCGTACAAACCCGTCAACGCTCTCCGACGTGAGCAGCGGCAGGTCCGCGGTGACGATAAGGAGCCGTTCTCCCTCGTCACAGGCTCTTGCAGCCGCCGTGAACGTGTCAATCAACTGATCGCCTTGGGCGCTGACAATCGGCACTTCGGGCAGGCTGCCGTTGCTGAGGCTCACCTGCCGGCCCGGCCCCTCAACGACCGTAATCTCGCTCACCGTCTCGGAGGCCCGCAGGGCGTCAATCACGTACCCAATCAGCGGGCGCCCGTTGAGGTTCGCCAGCGCCTTGCACGCAGTGCCGGTAGCGGCGGCAACTTCGTCATCCGGGCCGCCGCCCGCCAGGATCATCGCGGGGATCGGGCTGTCATCTGCTCTCACGTGCTCACCCCCGGTCATTCCAGAATCTGCGCGCCGCATGGCACCGGCTCGGTCAGCCGCGCCCAGTACCCGTCATCTGCCAGCGAGCGCCCGGCAGACTCGGCGGTGGCGTGATCGTCAAAGATCCCAAAGACCGCCGAGCCTGACCCGGTTATATCCGCCGCAAGCGCACCTCCGGCCATCAGCGCCTCCCTCAACTCACCCAGTACAGGCCACCGCTCGATCAGCGCCCGGGAGAAGCCGTTGAAAACGCTCTGTGGAATTTCCGACGGTTTTGCCGCCTCAATTGCCTCGGCCATGTCAGCGGCGCGCGAACCGTCGCTGAAATCCCTCTGAGCGAGCATCCCGTACGCTTCGACGGTGGAGATCGCAAGGTCCGGACGCACCAGCACGATCCGGCAGGCCGGCAGGTCCAGCAGCGGCGACACGTCATCCCCGCGCCCGGTTGCCAGGGCCGTGCCGCCGGTCAGAAAAAAGGGGACATCCGCGCCGAGACTTTCCGCAATCTCCGAAAGCACCGCGTGAGACGGCGGCTCTTCGTCCAGTGCCGCCAGCCCCGAAAGGACCGCCGCCGCATCGCTGGACCCGCCCCCCAGGCCCGCTCCCGTCGGTACCTGCTTTGTCAGCTCAATCGACAGCCCGGCCGGTCGCCCCTGCTCCTGCAGGTAGCGATCGGCGGCCTGCCAGCACAAATTCTCCGTCCCTTCAGGCGCCCCTCCCCCGGGGACGCGTATCTTCAGTCCAGCTTCACGTCGTGTACGCAGTTGCAGCACGTCGGCCAGCGAGATGGTCTGGAAGACGGTGGCGAGATCATGATAGCCGTCATCGCGCCGCCCCGTGATCTCCAGGCACAGGTTGACCTTGCAGAACGCGCGGAGCGTGATCTCCCCCATCAGCCCGCCACCTCCTCGATGGCCTCGGTCAACGCGACGAACTCGTCCAGTGAAAGCGTCTCACCCCTGCGGCGAGTTGTGATGCCCGCCTTCGCCAGCGCCTCACGCGCCTCCGACTTCTCCACTGCCAGGTGCGGCCCGCCGCTAAGGGCGTTCGGAAGCTGCTTGCGCCGCTGGCCGAATGCTGCTTTCACCACCGCAAAAAACAAATCGCGCCACGGCCCCTCCTCGATCGGCGGTGTGCGCGGTCTCAACTTCAGGACGATCGAATGCACTTTGGGCGGTGGCTCGAAGGCTCCGGGTCCCACTTCCGCGACGACCTCGGGTTGGCCTGCATAGAAGCTCGCAAGAAGCGTCAGGGCTCCGTATTCACTGGTCCCCGGCTCCGCGGCGAGTCGCTTCCCGACCTCCCGCTGGATCATGAGCACGATCGCGGCGAAAGGTGGTCGGGTGGTCAGAAGCTCCTCCAGCAGCGGTGATGTGATCTGGTAGGGAATATTCCCCACCGCCACCCAATCACCGCGGGCCGTGTACCCGCTCATGTCTACGCCCAGCACATCCTCGTAGCGAACCTCGAGATTCGGGTGCTCGCCCTGGATGCGCTCCAGCGCCGGCCGCATCTCCTCGTCCATCTCCACGGCCACCACCAGCACGTCAGCCGTCACGAGCCGGCACGTCAGCACCCCCAGACCCGGACCAATCTCGACGATCCCGTCCGGGGCCTCCTCCAGCGCGGCCTGCACGATACGCTCGGCGGCGCCCTCATCTGTGAGGAAGTGCTGCCCGAGCGCCTTTGCCGGGCGGATGCCGAGCCGACGCAACTGTTCCCGCGCGCTCTCACGCATCGTCAGGCTCCTCTGCGTCCACCACGCGCATCCCTCGGACAACGCACGCGTCGCCGCCGAGGACCTCCAGGTCATCTGAGTCACACTGCGGGCACTCCGGCACAAAGGGCATCAGGTGATAGATCGGATCATCCGGCACCGGCGTCTCACCCTCGTATCCACACGCCCCGCAGCGGATTCGCAGCGGAAGCTGCTCGATCTGCACCTCGGCCCCTTCGGCCACTGTCCCGCGCAACACCTGCTCGAGCCAGAACTCAAGCTGCTCGGGGTCGATCATCGTCATCGCGCCGAGCGCAACCTCGATGCGCTCGACCCGCTCGGCCTCCTGCTCATGCGCGGCCTCCAGTACGGTTGAGGCAATCCGCTGCGCGGCGGTCACGTCATGCATTGCCGGTCACAACTCCAGCGCTTCGATCACGTCGCCGATGCCCTCGCCGGCCCGGGCGACGGTGCTGACGACCTCGATCTGCGGATGGACCGAACGCACGTCATCGGCCAGTTCCTCGACATCGACCTCCATCGCGTCGGCCAGATCGACCTTGTTGATGACCGCGACATCGGCCTGGCGCACCATGATGGGGTGCTTGAGAGCCATGTACGGCCCCTCGGTGACCGAGAGCAGCAGCAGCCGCTTGTGGGTGCCCACCGGGAACGCCGCCGGGCAGATAAGGTTGCCCACGTTCTCCACAAAAAGCAGGTCGGTCGCGTCCAGGTCCAGGCGGTCGATGGCCTTCCGCACGATCTGCCCGTCAAGATGGCAGGCGCCGCCGGTCTGGATCTGCAGTACGGGTACGCCCTCGACTTCGATCCGGTCTGCGTCGATGCGGGTGGTGATATCCCCTGCGACCACGGCTATCTCGTAGCGATCCTTGAGCCGCCGGACCATCTCCTGAATCAGCGTGGTCTTGCCCGATCCGACCGATCCCAGCACATCGATCGCCCGCACGTCGTGCTCATCCAGCAGCTTCATGTTTTCGTCTGCCAGTTCGCTGGTGCGCTTGCTCAGGTCAACGTCAATGACGATATCGCGGCCCTGACCGGGCTCGTCGGTGTCAGCCACAACGGGTGCTTCCTCTCACAGCGGGATGGCAATTATGCGAGGGATTATTGTACGTGGAAGAGGGGGCGGAGGTCAACGACGACGAATCCCGCATTTGCACATCTGCCCGGCACGTATCCACACTCGGTTGGCTCCGTATCAAGCATTAGGGATAACGGCAAACGGCCTGTCGCGCTCCGGACGACAACGACGCGCCTTTGGATAGCAGGCCTGCTCGAAACTCATGGAG
>CAZAHB010000041.1:0-29853 GCA_964484945.1 uncultured Armatimonadia bacterium
GTGTGCTTCTCTCCGAGGGCGCGCCGAGCGACCGCCCGGCCACCGTGGAGGCGATCGCGCAGCGGCTGGGGCTGGCGCGGCTGCCGAGGGTGCGGCGGTCGGCGGAGGTGAGCGTGCCGGCGGTGGCGGGGGGGCTGCGCCCGACGCTGGTGCTCCCTGGGGACGGTCGCGAGGAGGACGCGGCCCTGATCCAGGTGCTTCCGCCCGTGCGGCGGGGCGACGTGCCGACGCTGGCTGCCGCGCGGCTGACGGCGGCGGTCTGGTGGTGGCATCCGCTGGCGTGGCTGATGCTGCGCGGCCTCGCGGCGACGGCTGAGGAGGCCTGCGACGACGTGGTGCTGGCGCTGACCGGCGCCCGCCGCGAGTATGCGCAGATGCTCACCGACTGGGCCGAACGCACGACCGTGGCAGGCGCGGTGAACTGCGGCTCGCACGGGAAGGGCCTCGTGGCGAGAGTAAGGCGGGTGCTGGATGAGCACGTTCGGCCCGTGACGCGCCTGTCCGGTGCGGCGCGCGTGGCGGTCGTCGCCTGCGCTCTGTTGGCGGTCGTGGCGGCGGGGGCGTTCGGGCTCAGGGCCGCCGAGCCGGATGCGGACGGCATCACGACCGTGCTGCTGATGGGCGTAGATGCGCGGCCCGAGAAGGACGATCGCGGGCGCGCGGATGCGATCACGGTGCTGTTCGTGAACCGCGAGACCGACCGCGCGGCACTGCTGTCGCTGCCACGGGACCTGCGCGTGACCATCCGCGGCATCGGCGAGAACAAGCTCAACGCGGCGTATCCGATGGGCGGGCCGGAGCTTGTGCGCGAGACCGTCGAGGGCGTGCTCGGCATCGCCATCGACCACTACGCGCAACTCGACATGGCGCAGTTCCCGGAGGTCGTCGATGCGCTGGGCGGGGTGACGGTC
This sequence comes from uncultured Armatimonadia bacterium, assembly GCA_964484945.1. Taxonomy (GTDB): domain Bacteria; phylum Armatimonadota; class Zipacnadia; order Zipacnadales; family UBA5352; genus UBA5352. Next base: position 912 of record CAZAHB010000041.1, read on the forward strand.
GATGTGCCGGACGTGGAAGGCAGCGGGCGCGGGATGAACTACGACGATGATTCGGGCAACCTGCACATCCACCTCAAGCCCGGCCTCCAGCACCTCGACGGCAAGCAGGCGCTGGGCTACGTCACCTACCGCAAGGGCGACAGCGACTTCGCGCGCCAGAAGCGACAGCAGCAGCTTCTCCGGGCGCTGCTGGAGCAGAAGTTGAGGGACCGTCCAGTGGTCGAACTCACAGAGACGGTGCCGCCGATGGCCGAAGCCGTGGAGACCGACATGAGCTGGCGCGAACTCATAGACTTGGCGCGGGGCCTGCGCGAGGTGCCGGAGGAGGGGCTGCTGGCGACGGACATGACGGAGTACCTGCGGGACCTGCACGTGGGCGGCGTCCACTACGTGGAGGCGAGCGACGCCGACATCGGTGCGGTGCTGGCGGAGATGGAGGGGCATCTGGGGGCGCAGGTCGAGGCGGACATGCAGTCGAACGAGGGCCTCTCCCTCACCGTCACCGGCCCCGAAGGCGAGACCATCTTCACCGAGGAGGACGCGGTCTACTTCTTCCTGAATACCTGGGCCGCGACGCCTCTTGGGCAGCCCCTCCGTGAGGTCGGCCGTCCGGTCATCGTGTTCGAGGGCGAGTTGCCGGCAGGCGTCACGATCACGGACACACGCCTGCATCTCGATGGAGAGACGCTCGGCTTCACTGGGCATATCACCGGGCCACGCGGATACGTCCCCTACAGCACCATGCGCGTAACCGACCTCCAGCGGGAGGCATTCCTGGAATACTTCGACTGGGGCGAGGCGCCGGAGCCGGAGCCCGGGACAGGCACGGTGGAGGTGCGAGCGCGCTTCGCAGATGGCTCCAGGCCGCTGCCGGCCCGGTGTTTCATCACCCCGGAGGGCAGGGTCACGCCGCAGATGTTCGAGCCTGATATCGTCGGTGCGGATGGCGACTGGACCATCCACAACGTGCCGCCCGGTGAGTGGCACCTTTCAGTGACTGGCCCGGGCTTCCCGGGTGTGTCGCCGCGCTGGAGTGGTGGAGCGACCGCCGACAACCTGACCGTCCAGGTGAGCGCCGGGGAGACAGAGGAGGTCTCGGTGACGCTCAGCCGGGGCGGAACGGTCACCGGCGAAGCCGTCGGGCCGGACGGCAAGCGGGCGGCGGGCCTCGAGGTAGTGTGGGTGGCGGGCGGTCCCTCGATGGCGTATACGGAGAGCGACGGCAGCTACCGTCTCGAGCACCTGCGACCGGAGACAGGATACGTGATGGTGGACGGTGGTGATCGGTATATTGGTGGACGCACGCCCGACCTCACCGTCAGCGAGGGCGAAGTGACGAGAGCGCCGACGGTGACGCTGAGTCGCGGCGGGTGGATTGCCGGAAGGATCGAGGGCGGCCCGGATGAGCCGCCGAGTGAGCTTGCGCGCACCGTCCGCGCGATCCCGGAGACCGAGGGCGCGGCCTTCAGGTCCGCCTCCGTGGACGCGGACGGCGCCTTCCGCGCGGGGCGCGTGCGGCCCGGGCGCTATCACATTCAGGCCACGGTGACGCGGCGTGCCGAGGAGACCCCGCGCTGGATCGGCGCCAGTCGCGTGGTGACGGTGGAGGTCGGGAAGACGACGCAGGTGGGGACGATTGAGCTTGAGCGGGCCTGGGATGAGGACGACAATGCGAGCGTGCCAGCGCCGAATTTCCTGCGGCCGGTGGAGGGGGAGGTCGTCAGGGGCTACGGCTATCACGCGGAAGCCGAGGGGGATCGAGTCTTCCACAGCGGCGTGGATGTCGCCGCGCCGGAGGGGACGCCCATCAGGGCCGCGGCGGCCGGGCGCGTGGAAGTCGCGGAGGAGCGCGAGTATCACGGGAAGACGATCATCATCGATCACGGGATGAACTGGGAGACGCAGTACTCGCACTGCTCGGAACTGCTGGTGGAGTGGACCGACGAGGTTGAGCGAGGCCAGGTCATCGCGCGGGTCGGCAGTACGGGCCAGGCGACGCAGCCCCACCTGCAGTGGAGCGTCTTCCGCGATGGCTGGATCGTCGATCCGCTGAAGCCGATGGCGCTGCCGGCGGGGGCGGACGAATAACGGCACAGGGGCCGCCCGCTTCGCGGAGGCGAGGCGCGGGGGCCGACCTCTCCAACGACGAGGATGGCCCCGCCGATGGCATCGGCGGGGCCGGGCAACGACACAAGGCGCAGCGCAGGATGCCCGGAGGATCGCAAGCAATCCTTTCGGAGTTTGCTGCTCAAACGTGCGCGCCCCGTCTGCTCCGACCTACCCCACCTCGTGCTCCCGGAAGTACGCTACTGTCCTCGCAAGGCCGTCGCGCAGGCTCACCGACGCCTCCCAGCCCGTCGCCGCCTCCAGCTTCGAGGTGTCCGGGCAGCGCCGCGCCGGGTCATCCGCGTGGGGATTCGGCTGGAAGGCCAACTCGCTTTCTGAATCGCTCACTTCGAGAACGGTGTGCGCGAAGTCCAGGATTGTCGTCTCGCGGCTGTTGCCGAGGTTGTAGACAGGCCGCTCCGAATCGACCGAATCGGGCTGCATGTCCGCTACCGCGAGCATCCCCGCGACCGTGTCCGAGACGTAGCAGAAGCTGCGGGTCTGGCTGCCGTCGCCGTAGACCGTCAGCGGGCGGTGGGTCAGTGCCTGGCGGATGAAGTTCGGCACCACGCGGCCGTCATCAGGGCGCATCCGCGGGCCGTAGGTGTTGAAGATGCGCACCATGCGCGCATCGACCTCGTGCAGCCAGCGATAGTTCATGATCATCGCCTCGGCGAAACGCTTGCCCTCATCGTAGCACGAGCGCGTGCCGAGCGTGTTGACGTTCCCCCAGTAGTGCTCCTCCTGCGGGTGCTCCAGCGGCTCACCGTAAGCCTCAGAGGTCGAAGCCTGCAGGAACCGCGCGCCACACTTTCGGGCGCGCTCGAGCAGGTGGCGGGTTCCCTCCGAGGACACCCGCATGATCTCCAGCGCCAGCGGGCCGAAGTCGGTGGGGCTGGCCGGGCAGGCGAGGTTGAAGATCATGTCGGGCGATGCAGGCTCGGCGGGCAGGCCTTCGATGATGTCATGCTCGATGAGATGAAAGTTCGCGTCATCGCGAAGCTCGTTGATATTTGAAAAGCGGCCCGTGAGGCCGTTATCGATGCAAAAGACATCACAGTCGCGTTCGAGCAACTCGCGGCACAGGTGTGAGCCGATGAAGCCGGCACCACCGGTCACGAGCGTGGCGCAATCACGGATCGTCATCAGTAAGCTTCCTCCGATCGATCGGGGCAGAGCATTTGCCGGGCCGGCCGGATGAGAGTATAGCAAAATCGGCGATCTGCGTCATCCCGGGGACGAACTGCGGGGGCGACCGAATTCTGCAGGTAACTGCCGACGGCGACCTCCCCCGCCCTGGAGCCACAAACGACGTGGCTCAGGCAGGAGGGGGAAGTAGTTCTCGTTGTCTATCAGCCGCAACGTGCAGCCTTTGCGCTCACAGTTGTCTGCTCCCCCTCTGCCGCAGGCGCAATGTCGTCTATTGCGCACAGGGAGAGGGGGCCCAACCCCGAAGGGGTCGGTGAGGCCGCCGTGAGCCGTTCATCCGAATGACCTGGAGAACTCGGTCAGACCCTGAACTGCGGTGCTCCTACCCGACACCGGGGACTGACCGCCAATTCCTACGCTGGCGCAACGCAATCGGTCCGGCGACCCGGCATCAGAAGTAGCCCTCTCGCGGGGGCCAGGCGTCCATCGTGAACACGCTGCGGTCGAAGCAGCGGTGCGCGTACTCCAGGCGCTGCCCGGCATAGTGCGCATCATGCCAGAGGTTGTTGTGCTCACCCGGATCCGCGTTCAGATCGTACAACTCCCCCTCGCCCCGAGCGTCTCCGTGGTAGATGCAGACTTTCCAGTCGCGGTCGCGGTACATCGTGCCGTAGGCCGGCGGGCGTCGGCAGGGCATCGCGTTGAGGTAGTCGCAGTAGACCGAGTCGCGGTGCTCGTGTGGATCGGTCTCGCCGCGCAGGATCGGCGCCAGCGACCGCGCGTGCATGCGCTCGGGCGGCTCTTCGCCACAGGCTTCCAGCACGGTCGGCGCGAGGTCGATCAGCTCAACCAGCGCGTCGCTGACAAGGTCCTCCTCGAACTGCCCCGGCCATGAGACGATCAGCGGCACGCGCGTGGAGCAGTCGTAGAAGTGCGGGCCCTTCTGCAGCATCCCGTGGTCGCCGAGAAGCTCACCGTGATCGGAGTGGAAGATCACGACCGTGTCCTCGCGCTGCCCGGTCTCATCCAGGTGCTCGAGAAGGCGCCCGACGTGGTGGTCGATGTGCTCGATCATCGCGTAGTAGGCGGCCTTCACCTCGCGAAGCTGCCGGTCGGTGGCATCAGCACAGGACTTCCCGCGGCCGCCGTGGGAGCCGTGATGGTCTGTCTGCTGGAAGGTCGGCTTGTCATCAAGCTCTCCGGCCACGTAGTCGGGCAGCGGCATCTCGTCGGGATCATAGCGATCCCAGTACTCCGGGGGCGGGTCGAAGGCGATGTGCGGATCGAATGTGTTGATGCTCATCAGCCACGGCTCGTCGCGGCTCTCGTCGATGAAATCCAGCGCCATCTCGGCACACCATGTGGTCTGGTGATACTCCGTCGGGATGCCGGGCCAGGCGTACTCTGCTTCGCGCGGATGGTAAAGCTCATCCCACGTATGTCCCTGCGCCTCGAGCCACTGGATGTACGCATTCTCCGGCCAATCCGGCGCGGGATGGTGGCTCCAGTGGAAGACGCGGTAGCCATCATTCGTGCGCGGCTCCACGCGGCCCTGCGCGACGGCCAGGTGCAGCTTTCCGGCGAGGCCGCAGTCGTAGCCTGCATCGGCGAGCATGCGCGTCACGAGCAGATCGCCGTCCGGCGGCTCAGCCTGCCCGTTCTGACGCCCGCGAACGGTCCGGGGGTACATTCCGGTGAGGAACCCGCAGCGGCTGGGCGTGCAGACCGGGCTTTGCGAGAACGCGTGCGTGAACGCGGTGCCCTCGGACATGAGGCGGTCGAGGTTCGGGGTGCGGATGTGCGCATTGCCCAGACCGGCGATCGTGTCGTAGCGCTGCTGATCGGTGCAGATCCACAAGATGTTGGGTCGCTGTGGCATGATCATCGCCTCCGCGCGTTCACTTCGCCGAATTCGCAGCGGTTCCTTCCAACCGCGGTGGGGAGGTCGCAGTGTCGGTATCTCGAACTATTTCGCGACGCCCGACAAGCCACAGGAGGGTACTGTAATGACTTCCGCCGCTGTCCGGTCGTGGATCACACTCGCGACAATCCTGCTTCTATCCGTGACATTCGTCGCCTCCGCCCCGGGTGCGCCCCTGACGGTACATGTCGCCATCGATGGTAATGACGGGGCCGCGGGCACCGCTGAAAGCCCACTGCAAACGCTCACCGGCGCCCGTGACCATCTGCGCGAAATCCGCGCGGAGGATGGGCTTGCTGAGGGCGCGACGGTCCTGGTACACTCCGGCAGCTATCGCATGCAGCAGCCGTTGACGCTGACCGAAGAGGACAGCGGAACGGAGGACGCGCCGATTGTCTACCGTTCGGCCGGCGACGGCCCTGTGGAGCTTATGGGAGGCGTGGCCGTGAGCGGCTGGGAGCCCCATGAGGGCTACATCATGCGGGCCGACGTCTCTGCGCTTGGTATCAGCGATATCCCTCCGATGCGCAGCGGCTTTTTCCGGGGAGACGTGCCCGGCGTGGAGTTGATATTCAACGGTCGGCGGCAACCTCTGGCGCGATGGCCGGATAAGGACGCAGATGACCCGAGGCTGGGGAAATGGGCGTTGATCCAGTCGGCGCCGGAGAATCAGAAACGGCGTTTCGTCTACGCCGGCGACCGTCCCGAGCAGTGGGCGCGACCGGAACTTGCACAGGTCAGCATCTGGCCGCACTACAACTACCGCCACCAGTACGTGGGTGTCGAGAGCGTTGATGCCGAGCAGAACCAGATCGTGCTGGCCTCAGACACCAGCTACAACATTCAGCCCGGTCGGCGGTACTATGTGCGCAATGTGTTCGAGGAACTGGATGCCCCGGGCGAGTGGTACCTGGACAGGGAAGAGGACGTGCTCTACTTCTGGCCGCCCGGACCGCTGTCGGAACATGACGCGGTCATTTCAAAGCTGGAGACGGCCATCTCGCTGCAGAACACTTCATGGGTGACTATCCGCGGCATGACCATCTCGGCCTGCCGGGGGACCGCAGTGACCATCGAAGGCGGAGAGGGCAACTCACTGGCCGGATGCACAATCCGCAACATCCAGGGGAATGCCGTCAGTATCGATGGAGGACGCGATAACGGTGCGGTGGGCAACGACATCCACCATATCGGGCTGAAGGGCATTCTCCTCAGCGGCGGCAACCGGGAGACGCTCACGCCTGCCGGCAATTACGCCGACAACAACCACATCCACCACATGTCCCAACTGGTCCACACGTATATGTCCGGTGTACACGTCCGCGGTTGCGGCAATCGGGTCACCCACAACCTGATCCACCACTGCCCGCACATGGCGATGGGCCTCAGTGGCAACGACCACATCCTCGAGTACAACGAGATCCATCACGCCATGGTCACCTCAAGCCACGGCGGCGCATTCTACACCGGTCGCGACTTCTCATATCGCGGCAACATAATCCGCTACAACAGCTTCCACGACATCTACGGGTACGGAATCGACCACATCGATCAGGAGAACGGCGTCTTCGTCTACCGCAATCCCGTCGTCAGGCGCCCCGGCGCTTTTGCCGTGCATCTCGACGACCTGGTCAGCGGCTTCCACATCCACGGCAACCTGTTCTACCGCCTGGCCCATGGCGCGATCCGCCTGGGCGGTGGCCGCAACGTAACCGTCGAGAACAATATCTTCGCAGACGCGGGATGGGGCATGCACATCGACAACCGCGGCATGACCTGGGCGGAACCGACCGACAATGCGACCGTGGTCAAGCGCCTCAAGGCCATGCCCTACCAGCAGCCACCGTGGAGCGAGCGCTATCCGGAACTGCTCACACTGCTGGAGGATCGGCCGGGCGAGCCGCTTGATAACGCGGTGCGCAGCAACATCTTCATCGGCTCCCCGCCCTTCTACAACCTCTCGCGCATCAGCCACGACGACCGGGTCGCGATCGACGAAAACGTCCTGTGGTCGCACGGCGAGCCTGTACGCATCAATGCCCGCTTCTACGACGGCGATGGCGGCGGGACGCTGTCGTTCGAGCAATGGCGCGAGCATGGCTATGGCGCGAACTCAATCGTGGCCGACCCGCGGTTTGTCGGCCCCGCGTACACAAGCTTCCGCGTTCACTCCGACTCCCCGGCTCTCGAGCGCGGCTTCGAGCAGATCCCCGTGGACCAGATCGGGCTCTACGAGGACGATCTTCGCGCGTCGTGGCCGCCACCGCCGAAGGTGGCCGGGAAGCTCACCGCGCACGCCGAACCGGTGGTCGTCACCTACCCGATCTCCGGCGGCCTGGAACCGACCGCTGAGCATACTGTATTGCAGGCGCGCGCGCCGCGCATCGAGGACGCAGTCAGCGTGGACGGGCAGATCGCCGCAGATGCATGGGGCACGGTCATGACCGAGCCACTGGTGCTCGACGAAGATCCCGCCGGCTCGCCGGTGGACCCGCCCGCGCTTGCGTGGGTCTGCCATGACGCCGAGACGCTCTACGTTGCGTTCAGCGTACCGCTCGGGCAGGGCAAGCGACCCGGTGGCGGTGAGCGCTGGGGCCAGGATGATGCGGTCGAGGTCGCGCTTGCAGCGCCGGCATCTGACGCGGACGCCCCCATCGTGGTGCTGCGCGGCTTCCCGACGGGCAAGCTCGCCAGCAGCACCGAGGCGGGCGCTCCGAAGGAGATGGCCGAGGCGGTGGGTGAGGCCACGCGCTTCGCGGCGACCGCGCGTGACGGAGGCTGGACCGCCGAGTTGGCGATACCTCTGGCCGCTCTGGACATACAGCCCGGGCAGGCTCTCGCATTCAACGCGACCGTGCGCCGGGCCGCCGATGATGCGTGGCTGATGTGGAACGGCACAGGCGCGCAAAGCTGGGTCGTCGAGAGGGCGGGAACTATCACGCTCGCTGACTGATCAGCGAGTGCAGACTGCTCCGAGACAGGAGACCGTCGCGCATGAAGATCACGATCGCTCAACTTGACCCGATAGTCGGTGATATCGCAGGCAACCTCGAGCGGCTGCTGGAGGTCGCGCGCCGCTGCCATGCGCAGGACACCGACCTCGTGGTCTTCCCGGAACTGTATCTCGTCGGCTACCCGCCGCGGGACCTGCTGGAGAAGCGCTGGTTCATCGATAACGTTGAGGCGGCGGTTGCCGAGGTCAGGCGGGCGTCCGAGCAGTTCGCGGGCACGGGGGTCCTCTTCGGGGCCCCCACGCGCACGGGCGAGCGGGTCGGCGCCGGCCTGCACAATTCGGCGCTGCTGACCGACGGCGGTGAGCTTGTGGCGATCCGACACAAGTCGCTGCTGCCAACCTACGATGTGTTCGATGAGCATCGGTACTTCGACCCGGCCGAGGAGATCCGTCCGGTCGAGTACAGGGACGAGGTTCTCGGCATCAGCATCTGCGAAGATGCGTGGAACGCGCCCGAACTGTGGCCCGACCAGCGTCTGTACGAGCGCGAGCCGGTGGCGGAACTGGCCCGGCAGGGCGCGACGGTGATGATCAACCTCTCCGCCTCGCCCTTCTACGTGGGTAAAGACAGCGTGCGCCATGAGCTTATCTCCGGACACGCGGCCGGGCACGGGACGCCCTTTGTCTATGCCAACCAGGCAGGAGGAAACGATGAGCTGATCTTCGATGGGGGCAGCTTCCTGCTGGACGGCCACGGGCGTATCGCTGGGTGCTGTCGGCACTTCGGCGAAGATATCATCACCGTGGACACCAGTGCGGAGGGTGGCGCGGGCGCGTATGAGGCGATGGAGGAGATCGCCTCGGTCCATGATGCGCTGGTGCTGGGCCTGAGCGACTACGCGCGCAAGTGCGGCTTCACGAAGGGCGTCGTCGGGCTGTCTGGAGGGATCGACTCATCGGTGACCTGCGCGCTTGCGGCGCGGGCCCTGGGCACCGAGCAGGTCATGGGCATCACCATGCCCTCGATGTACTCGTCCGAGGGGAGTGTCTCGGATTCGCAGAAGCTCGCGGAGAACCTGGGTATCCGCTTCGAGGAGGTTGCGATCGCCGATATCTACCACTCCTATGAGGACGAGATCAGGCCCCTGATCCCGCCCCCGCCGAGCACCACCGAGGAGAACATTCAGGCGCGCATTCGCGGCAACATCCTGATGGCGGTCAGCAACGAGCACGGGCACCTGGTGCTCTCCACCGGAAACAAGAGCGAGCTTGCGGTGGGCTACTGCACGCTCTACGGCGACATGTCCGGCGGACTCGCGGTCATCGCAGATGTGCCCAAGATGATGGTCTATGAGCTTGCGGAGTACATCAACCGCGACGGGGAAGTCATCCCACAGGCGGTCCTCGAGAAGGCGCCCTCGGCGGAACTGGCACCTGACCAGACGGACCAGGACACGCTGCCGCCGTACCCCATCCTCGACGCGATCCTCGAGCTTTACGTGGAGGAGGGGCTGTCGTCTGATGAGATCGTCGAGGAGGGCTTTGATCCGGAGACGGTTGAGTGGGTCGTGCGGGCGGTCAATCGCAACGAGTACAAACGACGGCAGGCGGCGCCGGGTCTGAAGGTGACGACCAAGGCCTTCGGGACCGGGCGCCGCATGCCCATTGCCGCGCGTCATGAGGCCTGACGGCCCAGCGTCAGGGCGCCGGCTCAGCCTCCGGCAGGTTCTGCCAGCTTGCACCAAGCCACCACAGCGCATCCGCAAGCTCCGAGTGAGTCTCCATCAGGTCGCCGGCGAGATCATTCGGATCGGCGGCGATGCGCTCGGCCAGTGACTGCTGAAGCTCCGCCTCACTTATGCCGAGGATTTCGGCCGCCTGCTGCTCCTCTGCGTTCCATCCCTCGGTGCGCAACCGCTGCTGGTATGCCTCGGCGGCCTCCCGGGTGACGGTAATCTGATTGACGCCTGCGTTCCTGAGCGCAAGAAGCAGTTCGTCGAGCGCCACCGCGATCTCCTGGAAGCCCGCACCCGCCTGGTGCTTGTAGTCCACCAGCGCGGATGCCTGGCGCATCGCCCACTCGTCATCATCGGCAGCAAGCGCCCCGCCGAGGCGGTCTTCAGTGATATTCGCGGCACGTATCACCGCGAAGTTATCCTCCAGGGCGTCGGCCAGCGCATTCACCGCCGCGGTGTGTTCGGGTGATACTTCCTCAGCAGGCGCGAATGCCGGCAGTGAGATCGGCTCCGGCATCGCAATCTCGTCGTAATCCTCGACCGGCGGATCCCCGCCCAGCGCCTCCGCGGCCCTGGCCCACGCGTCGAGATTGAAGTCCAGGATCTTGCCGAAAAGGTAGTCCGGGATGCCCATCCCGATCTTCCCCGCGGCCCAGCCCTGAACGTCCGAGACGATCTCGATCGCGTCCTTGCCCTTCTGAATCATGTCGATAGAGTCGCGAGCGCTGCTCATCGCGCCCTTGCCTTCCCCGCCCGACGGTTCCTCGTCCTCGTCATCGTCACGATCAGGCGGTCTGTACGTGGGCAATTCGCGCGAACCGCCTGACAGGCCCAGCCGCTGGGGGCCGTTGTCGGCCGGTTGAGCGGTGCCCCCTGAGGGTCGGAAAAAGCCGCCACCGGGGTTGCCGCGCGCTGCCTGCGCCAGGTCCAGCACGGTTCCGGTGGCCCATGGGAGCATCGCCAGGCGCGTCTCGCGCTCCGCGGGCCGGAAGGCGGTCTCATTCTCCGCGCCTTCGAGCAGCAGCGCAAGTTCAGACGCAACGGCCCTGTGCCCCATCGCCTGCATAGTCCGAAGATCGCGCTCGGAAAGCCCCCCGCGCCCGGCGAGCCCGCTCAGGGTGTCGGCTACATGCGCGAGGTTGGCGACGTTACCAGCAAGCGCCGAGTCTTCAGATGCCCCGTCCACATGACTGGCAAGCTCGCGAATACCCTCAAGAACGGCGCTGTCGTCGGTCACCCCGGTAACCACGGTGTCCTCTGCGGTGCATGCGATGGCGGCGGTCTCACCGTCCGGGGCGGTCAGGCGAACACTGGCGAGCGCCCAGGTGGACACATCTCCCTCGGTCGCGGCGGGGACGTCCGAAGCATACTGCAGTTCGAGCGCCGTCCCGGCTCTGTCAACAAGGGATGTGATACGCCCGAGGTCGTCGGTGACAGCTCTGAAAGACTCCGGGGCGTAAAGCTGGATGGTCGTGTGTGAGTATCCATGCGGGTCGAAACGCACGAAAAAGCCTTCAGGCTCCCACGACCAGCGCCCGGCGGGAATGATCGGCCCCTCATCACCGTAATCGGGCCGGCCGGAGAGGACCGCGACTTCCTCCAGCGCATCGAAGTCATAGACCTCCTGGCGCAGGCGGTTACGCAGTCTCGCCTCCGCCTCCATGACCATGCGGACCTCATCGGGAACATCCACAAACGCCTGGTCCATCAGTTCATTGGGGATCAGGCCCAGAGCGCCGCCGTTGAGCTTCCGAATCTGCTTGCGTGTCAGCAACTCTCGCGCCACATCCTGCAGTTCATCGGGCATCTCACTAATCTTCGCGCGTGCCTGGATGCCCCAGATGAGCGACTGTACTTTCTGCTGCTCAATCTCGGGACGGGTCATATAGTTGTCGAGGATATCCCGGATCACGCCGGCCTGCTTGCCCTTCAGAGGGGCCCACAGGTAGCCGTCACCGCGACCCGGACCGTATTTGCCCGCGTGGAGGCAGAAGGACTTTGCCTCAAGCTCGTACATCCCCGGAAGAGCGACGACGTACGCCCCATCGCCGGTCGCGGGCAACTGGGACATCGGCGCCGTCACTGCCGGGTTCATTCGATCAAGCACAGGGGCACCGTACACCGCATCTTCGAAGCTTGTCGAGACGGCGGGCTCCTCCTTCAGAATGTCGTCCAGTCCGGGGATCTTGTCTTTGATGGCATCCCCGGCCACGTCCTCGAGATCAGGCAGCCCCAAATCCAGCGCGGGGCAGTTGGCAGCGGTAAGAAGCGCGAAGGCCAGTGTATATGCCGCAAGGGTCTGGAATCGGCGCATGACGGCCACCTCCAGCGGGTCATGGTCGAGAGACTATACATCCTCACTGTTCGCTTCTATATTGGGAATTCCTGCTCTCAGGATTACTCGATGACCGACATTTCAAACTGAACCGTGCAGCCTGTTTGTCCGGGACTCGTCACGATCGCCCGCAACACATAGAGGCCCGAGCGCGTCACGTTCGCTGAGCCGATGTAGACGCCGCCCGTATATTCTGTGAGATGAAGCTCCTCAAAGAAGTCGCCGATCCCCGCCCGGTACAGACCTGCGCTCAGCGGCAGTCGCCGAGAATGGTCAGCCTGCACGAGGAACTGGAAGTCTATCCGACCGACGCGTGGCTGAGCGGGAGAGTGTCTCATAGTCAGCCGCCCGCCCGGGATGGAACGTGCCTCGGCGCGACTGTCTGACCATGGGGGACGGGCGTGCGGTAGTTTCACGCCCGGCCACGTCGGATCAGCAACCGGCCTCTGCCCCACTGTCAGTTTGAAGTACACGATCTCGTCTTCTCTGTGGGGCCGAATGACCCGCATCGCAAGTTCCCGCGTACCCGCCTGTTTGAAGCGCAGGTGCCGAATGAGGAAGCGGCCCGGCTTCACGGGCTGAACATACACCCGCACGCCCGAATCCGGCTCACCTGACATGTGGAGCCAGCAGGACACCTCAGCCTCGACTTCGGGCCTGCCGGCGGCGTCGTCCACGAAAAGCGCGATCCAGGCGGTGCCGGTATTCAGCTCAGCGGGCGCGTGGACCATCGTGAGCGTCCCGCCCTTAAGCTCACGGATGACCGGGATGCTGAGGCTGTCCACGTACGGGGAGGTATACGGCCCCATCGGCCCGGGCGGTATCTCCGCCCCCCGTCGGTCCTGCGCGTGAAGATGCGACATAGCCAAAGCTACAGAAAGCGAGGTCAGGACGAGTGCGTACCGCATCCTGGTATCCCCCTTCCCGGCAGGCTGTCTCTGCCCTTGCGAACACCCGACCTTCAGCGAAGTTCCGCCTGCAGGTCCATCGCCGCCCTCGCCACTCGCCAGCGCCAGTAGTCCATGGTCGAGCGATCCCAGTTGTTCGATGGATCGAGGTAGTCGCGGGAGACCGCCGCGCGAAGCTCATCGAGCGTGTCGCGCGCTTCTTCGGCGGCTTGCGTGCCTGATGCGCCCGCCTCATCAGCCCGTGTGAGCAGCCCTTCCAGCAGTTGGACATAGCGATAATCGTCAACGCCCTCGCGCTGATTGAGCATCCCGATGGAGGGCAGGACCTCCCAGTCGGGCGTGTAGTGGCAGTCGCAGGAAACTCGTGCCCCCGAGGGCAGCGAGACAAACGGATCGCGCGAGTCCCCGTCATAGCTGAATGACCACTGGGCGCGGTTGAGCGCATCCACCCGCCAGGGGTAGAAGCCGTACGAGAAGCGCGTCGCGCCCATGTTGTAGAGACCGAGGGTACAGTCATGTTCGCGAAGCTCGTCGATAGTTGCGCCGGTGACCGGGAAGGCAGCGTTCGGCATCACGATGTCGGCCTCGTCGAGATACTCGCGCGCGATCGAGGCCCGCAGCGTGGAGATGCAGGTGCGAAAGCCCCCGGGGACCTGCTCGCGGCATTCGTTGATGGCCCTGAGCAGCTCCCGGCCGTAGCGCGCGCCCCTCGCGCCATCGTTGCCAAGCTCATCCTGCACGTAGAACACAAGTTCCGGCAGCCCCTCAGACCGGAGGATCTCGTAGATGAATGTGAGCATCCGCGTCATCCCGTCGATGGCTTCATCGCTGAACGCGATCTCGTCGATCGGCATCTCAACGGCCTCATGACGCCGCAGGAAGCCGGGAACTTTCGGGAAAAGTTGCGGACCGCCCAGGTAGTAAGGGAACACCCTGTCCGAGAACTCCGGGATCGACTCGGCCATCCGGAAGACCTTCATGTAGTAGTCCCACACTTCGGTGGTGACGATCTGGCCGTCGGCTCCGAACTCCAGTGGATACCATCCGAGGCTGTCGAAGAGCCCGGTGAAGCCCTGCTCGGCGTAGAAGTGCATCCGCTCGCTCAGGACCTCCGTGAGCAGATCATCGGGGATCGCGTCCATGGTGCGGTAGTGCCGGAATGTGGTGCCGCGGAGGTCGCCGGCGTAAACGCCCGCATACAGGTCGGACATGGGCAGTTCCAGCGGAAGCACCCGCACCTCAAGCGGCAACTGGATGTCGCTGTCGAGGCCCGTAAGAGTCAGGGTCCCCTTATAGACGCCCGGTTGCGCGTCCTCTGGTGTGAAAAGGTCCACCCAGAAGCCGCGTGTGAGCCCCTTTTCCATGCGCTGAGGTCGCCAGGGCACGAGGAAATGCGGCCTGACCTCGTAACCGTCGGTGACCGGATACTCGCCGTAGCGGATGTACCGGATATCCAGCGCTTCGGCCGGGATGGTGCCCGCATCGCCGACGAGATCGCCGGCGACCAGGTCAACGCTTCCCTCAATATCGCGCAGCGGCAGGACGGCCGCGATCTTGAATTCGCGCTCGCCCGGGCTGGCGAACAGGCGCATGGGGCGCCCGTAATCCTGTGGGATTGGGCGCGTCGAGGGCCGCAGGTCATCGGCGGTCTGACGAACCCAGATCGCGGCCCCTGCATGCGTCATTGCATCGGGTGGATCGGGTGTCTGCCGCTCGGGCTCTCGCTGCTGCCACGGGTACTGTTCGTTGAAGAAGCGCTCCTGATGGGCGCGAAATGTCTCCAGCGCCGCCTCCCCGGCCTCGCTGCCCTCGGGGAAGATCCACAGCGCGTTGATCGGGGCGTAGCGAGAAGCAGCTACTTCCAGCGTCCCGCCCGCGACCTGGACGGTGGCTTCACCCCACGGGATCCAGCGCTCGATATTGGCCTGGTAGAGATTCACAGCAGGGTGCCAGTCCCGGTAGTAGTTCGCGAAGTAGCGGCCCTCGGGGTCGAAGAACTCCTCCGGGGAATCGCCCTGCTGATAGAGCACCTCGTCACCGGCGGTGATTGAGTAGTCTCGAAAGTGCGAATCCGGTCGATTTGCGCCGGGTCGGGAGTACTGGCCCGTCAAGACAACCACGCGGCAGGCACCATCCGGCACATCCACCCGGAACGAGGTGCCACCGTAGATACCGTCGCGCGTGACGTCGTCGAGCACGAGCACGTCTCGGATCACCCGGCGGTTTTGGTCGAAGGCGGAAGTCGGTGCGCGCCCTTCTGTATAGCCAAAGCCACGGTCGGTGGTGTAGGTCGTGTCGGGCAGCACGCGGTAAAAGCCGTCCCCCGCAGGCGCCTCGGGGTGGCAGAAGTCGAAACGCCAGACACCGTCCTCTGGAGGGCCGACAGGAGGCGCAGGAGCATTCTGTGCTGCAACGAGACCGGCTGTGAGGATCAGAAGCGTGATGGGGGCTGCCACTGTGGCTCGCGACATGATTCGGCCCTCCGGATAGTGCAGTCTACTGGTTGAACGGCACGTCGCCGTACTCTCGCTCGAGAGCAGCGATCTGAGACGCGCCCGTCTGGACCAGTGCCTCGAGGTAGTCCGGCGTCAGATGCTGCAGAGGCACCTGCGCCTCCCAGGCCAGATCGAGGTGGCTGTCGAGTGCCAGGCGCCCCAGGCGCAAGCGCCAGTTTCGTCTCAGAAGCGCCCGCGCGCTCTGTTCGCGCTCAGCCGGGCCCTCTCCGGGAAGCCCGCCGGAGTAGGCGTGGACGTACGCCATGCCTCGGAACACCTTGACGAAGACGGGCAGGGGCGACTGCGGCTGGAGTTCGTAGACCTCGTCGGTGCGCTCTGAACTCAGCGACGTCTCGGCCACGATCTCAGCGAGGCGGTCGCTTTGTGCCCTCTCATCCCCATCCGGATACATGTTCTCAAGATAGTCCGGTTCCAGCCCGGACTGCAGGCGTCGCCAGTGGCTGATCTGTGTTGAGGCGACCCGGAGTGCATAGCTCAAATAGCCCGCGCTGGCATATTCCAAAGGAAGACGGGCGACCCAGACAAGCTGTTCGGCATCTCCGGCCGGCCGGAGGGCCAGGCCGCCAAGCGGGTCGGAGTAGTTGGCTCGAAGTGCCTCAATCGCATCACCCGTATGGAGCGTCCCCAACTCCGCCGAGACGACGATGAGACCCTCTGACTGTTGCACGTGCAGCTCTGATTGGTCGCGGGGCTCGACCACATATCCGCCACCCACACTGGCCTCCCGGAAGTGCAGGTTCGTCTGCCTGAGCATGTCCGTCAATCTATGGCTCCCCTGAGAGGGCGGTTCGTCTCCGGCATGGGGTGTCGCCAGCCATCGATCGATCTCAACTGCGGGTATGGCGAGCCGATCTTCTCGCTCTCCGGCGACCTGCAGGCCGATGACGGCGCCGTCGGGGCCGATCAGCAGTCCGGCGCCGGTGAGATCGTCTGCGGCCGTATGGCGCATTCGACGACCGCGAGGTGCCTTCTCATATCCGAGCACCCGCCCGGCCGTGACCCTGAGCCGGTTGTGATCGCGCGAAGTCGATATGAGAAACACACGCGTGTCATCGGGAACGTCATCACCGAGAGGCAACGGTGGCGGGTCGCCCGTCTCGATTGAGAGCACAGCCATGGTGCCCTCACTGCTCTGGTGCAGCGCGGTGGCCGGATACCTGCGCTCATCGGGCTGACCGGGATGGACGACGACCTCGATCGAGTACCCGTGTACGTCCCCGGTGGTCGATTCTCCACCGGGAGGCAGCACTGCCCGCGTGTCGGTGATGACTCGCTTCTTGCCGATAACTGCCCCAACTGTTCGCCTTCGCTCTTCGGCCCGCGCACCGGTCACCCGCACTTCCACCAGCACCACGCTCTCAGCGACGGTCATGAGCATCTCGCCCGCCTCGTCAAGCCCCGGCGGCGTTTCGGCCGCGTTAAAGAGAGACACCTGCGACTGGCGGGTATCACATGAAATCGGCAGTAATGTCGCTGTGAGGAGCGCGGCCAGACACCAGCGCATCAGTTGCTCGCCTCGCTCTCGAACGGTGAGCGCACGATTCGCAGGGCATCGCTGCCCCGTGCGACGAGATCTCCGTTCCTCGTGGCGGCCAACTCCAGGGAATACGTTCCTGCGGGCAATCCCGCAACCGGCAACAATGCGTTCACGATGGGCCCCCTCACCCGGCCCAGGTTTTGCGTGGTCACGATCCCACCGTCCGCTGTGGTCAATCGCGCCATCAGTTCCAGACGTCGCGCCGTCAGTCGTCCGACGCCCAGTCTCGCGTTCATCTCGATGGGAGGCCCATCGCTGAGCACGGCGCTGCTGCGCAGATTCACCCGCATCGCCCCGGGCAGTACGCCGCTGCGACGTGTGGCGTAAATCAAGGCGCCGTCGGGACCGCTGATCTCGACATCCGCGTTCCACTTGCCGGCCTCTGCGTTGACTGTGAATGCCATCGCCGGCCGCGCGGTCTCGCCCTCCGTGAGTTCGAAGCGGGTCTTCTTGTGCAGGTCCTGATTGGGCGCGTGGAAGGTCAGCGCCATCGTGCAGGTCCCGGTGGGCCCCTCAATGTGCCTCACTTCGGCCCGTAGCAGGTTGCGGCCCGAGCCGACTCCGGTCAGGTCAAGCTCAGTGACCTCCACCCGCGGCTCTCCCAGGACGATGGTCCCGAACTGCAGCGGATCATGCCAGTCGTCGTTGGGAGACAGGGTTGTGTACTCCTCGGTGTCCCAATCCGCGCTGGTTATGTTGAAGCCCAGACGGTGCCCGGCAGGCGCGCCCTCCAGACCGAGCGAGGCCATCGGAAGCGCCATCTCGAGGCTCCACCACTCGTCCTCGATCTGCACGGCGCGGGTGAGGTGCGAATCCCACTCAGAGTCAGTCACGCGTTCGAGGACCGTGGCCCCGGGACTGGCTGCGGGCGCATCGGGGACCTCAACGTAATGGTGACGGGCGTCGTAGAGCACAGCCTCTGAGTTGAGGATCATCTGCACGTAGCGTGATCCTGAATTGAACGGGTCGATGAATATCTCGACCTCATCGTCTTTCCAGATCGCGGAGTTGTCCGGCTCGCGGGTGTTGACTCGAAGCTCAGTTCCCGGTTCGCGCTCGAGGCGCACGCCGATGTAAAGATTATCCGCATCGTACGCGGCCCATGCCCGTCGGTAGTGGCGGGCGGGCGTTTCAGAAAGGCCCAGCCGGAACTTACCGAGGAACGCATCGTCCCGCTCCCAGACCGCGTCATCAAGGCGACCGTGCACTTCGGGCGCGGTGTCGGCGAACGGCAGGGCGAACACCAGGCGGTTGGCCTCCGGGACCGCTGCCTCGGTCCGTTTCTGCTCGGTGAAGGTGACGTGTTGCAGAAGCTCCCCCTGCGCGTGTGGAATTGCAGGATAGACGCAGGCCATCAACAGAGCGACGATAATCGGTGAAAGTCTCGTGTCAGTCACCAAGGGGACCCTCCGCTCGCGTGAAGGGCAGCAGGACCTCGCGCCAGCGTTCACCGGGCTGCTCGCCGAGTGCCAGGCGCAGGCCATAACGGCCCTTTTTGAGATCAGATACGTTGATCGGACAAATGTGGTTGCGCGACCGGGCAACATACTCTCCGTGGGCGATGCTGCGCACGCCGTCAGGGCCCGTGATGTCCCACCGCAATGCCCGCCGACCGATCTCCCACGCGTCCTGCGAGATTGTCACCGCGACAGGTAGCTTACTCTCCGGCGACATCACCACCACGCCCCAGGGCAACTCTGCGGAAAGCGGCGGCTCTCTGAGCACGTCGAGGCGCACGTCATCGACATAGACCACGGGGCTGTGGGTCAGATCGGGACTCTGTCCGACCGTCACGTTCACGTCCGCCCGTGTCGTTTTGCCCAGATGCAGGGCGAAGGTGGTGCTCGCCTCGGCCCACTCGTTTACATCCGCGGTGAGGCGCACCTTATGATGATCGAGCAAGCCCTCCTCACCCCACTGGCGCATTGTCATCCGGACCGGCTGAACTGCAGGCCCGCTGGACAGCAGGACCTTCGCAGACATGCGCAGTGTCTCGCCATCATACGGCGCGAGGGTGTCGACGGACAGTCTCTGTTGCGCAATCAGCGTCCGATCGGAGCCGATCGTAGTCAGGTCGAAGACCAGGCAGTGGCCACTCTCAAAGGCCTGGGCGGTGGTGAATCGCACAGAATCTGCGATCAGCCGCGCGCCTGTTTCATCGCGCGGCGGCCAGTCTGAAAAGCGCCAGGCCCCGGCGTCGGGATCTTCAAAACTCGCGTTCTGGAGCAGGTTGATGGCGGTGGAGGGAGCAGCCGTGAGGTCGGGAAGCGTGCTGAGTTGTGCGCTGGCCGGCAAACACGCAGAAGCCGCGATGACCAGGACGCCGCATACTCGCAAGAGACTCATCCACGTTTCTCCATCGCGTGAGATTGCCCCGCGACTGTCAACGAGTGTACTTTCGTTACCGGGCCCTGCATGGCCTTCTCAGTTGGAGGATCTCGTACAGCGTAAGAGTCCGCCCGACGCGAGCATCGGGCGGACTCAAGTTCGTGGCATGTCTCTACGTCTCGTCAGTTGTTCGGCTCGTCAGTTCTCGGCTCTTCTTTTGCCACCTCCGAGTTGGAATCGATGCGATACGGCGTTGCTCGGAGCTACAGGTCAATCATAGGCCTCACTCCTGTGCTGCCTGTAGCGTTCGTGGCGTATATAGATTACCCCCGGCTGCGAGGGGTCAAACCCTGCATTGCAGGAATGTGCAGGTTTCGAGCGGAATGCTGTCAGTGCTCATAAATCTCGCTCAGGAGGCCCTCAGCTGTGAGAGTATCTCTATCGCTGATCGCCATGGTGCTGTCAACAGCCGCATGCGCGCAGGAGCCTTCGGCGCTGGATGCGCCTCCGCCGATGATGGCGGCGGGGCGGACGCCGAGTGCTCCCGAGATCGACGGGGATGTCACCGACTCCGAGTGGCGCTTCGCCGCGGCCACGACGGGCTTTGTGAATCTCGCGGACGCGAACCTGGCCGAGGTCCAGACAATCGTGCGGGTGATGTGGGATGATGCTCGCCTTTATGTGGCTTTCGAGTTGCCGATGGATGCCGAGGCGCTACCCCGCACCTCTGTAATGGAGCGCGATGCAGGCGTGTGGGCCGATGATTCGATCGAGGTTTACCTGCTCCCGGAGGGGGGCGGTGAGGCGGATATCCGACAGATGGTGGGCAACTCTGCGGGGACGATCTTCGACCGCCGCGGTGCCGAAAAAGCATGGGACGCGGACTGGGAATTCAAAAACCGCGTTGAGCGCGGGCATTGGAGCGCGGAACTGTCCGTATCGTGGGATGAACTTGGCGTGGCGACGCCTGCAGGCGAGACGTGGCGGGTGCAGTTCGCGCGCTCAGCCGGCGTTCATACCGCCTGGGCCTACACTGTCCGCGGCTACAACAACCCGCCGCTCTGGGGGCATTTGCACTTCGCGGATGACGGGCCGGTCGCGCAGATCACGGCCATCGACACCAGCCAGGCGGGACGGGTTGTCGTGGACGGGTCGTTGGTCATGACCGGAGCCGACGGCGGGCAGATGTCGGTCGGCGCGGATCTGAGCGCCTACTCACCGGCCCGGGAGCGCTCCGCCCCCGCCCCGAACGAGACGGACTGGCCGCAACGGCGCACCTGGACGGCGACGCCGGGCAGCCAGGAATCGTTTTCACTGCCGCTTCCCTCCGGTGAAGAGGGCCGCAAGCTCCTTGCTATCGCCGCCGCCGACCGCGACGGTACATACGTCTACCGCCACTTTGTCCCGCTTATTGCTCAGACACCGCAGTACGTCACGATGGTGGCGCATCCATCTGAGCGCTTCGCCTGGATCCGGACCGATCTGCGTGGCTATCAGCAGCAGCGGCTGGACCTGCATCTTCGCGCGAAGCACCGCGAAAGCGACGCAGTGCGGATCTGCCGGCACGCGGGCCTTCGCACCGGAGCCGAGCGCCACGCGCGACAGGATGTGCGCGACTGGCCCGCCGGGACCTACGACTGCGACTGGCGGATCGTCGATCCGTCGAGCGAATCCGTGCTCCGGTCCGGCGAGTTCACCTGGGAGCGCCGGAAGCCGCCGGCCTGGTATCGTCAGGGCACAAGGCTGGGCCGCAGCGACACCGTTCCGCCGCCCTGGACACCGTTGCGCTATGAGGAGGATGCGGTCGGGTGCCAGGGTCGCGAGTACACCCTCGGAAGCGAAGCGCTGCTGGAGCAGGTCAGTTCGGCAGGAGCCGAGCTGCTCGCGTCTCCCATGCGGCTTGAGATCGATCGCGATGCGGTAACGGAGACGCTGAGGCTGCAGAAGCGGCTTGCGATCCGCGAGCGTGACGCGGACTGCACGTATACCGCGACATGCGACCTCGGCGACATCAACGCACTCGTGACCACGCAGATCGAGTTCGACGGGATGGTTCGCTATGATCTGCGGATACTCTCCGCAGATCCGATCCCTGTGGACGGTCTTCGCCTGGTAGTCCCTCTCAAGCGTGAGCACGCTGAGTACTACCATCACTGCTCGTCCTACTACGCGCGAGGGTTCGCCGGTGCCCTGCCGGAAGAGGGGCTGTCGCTGGCGTTTCGGCCCTTCATGTGGCTCGGAGACCACGAGCGTGGGCTGATGTGGTTCGCCGAGTCCACGCGTGGCTGGAACTACGTCGGGAAGCCGATCCAGGTCCGCAGGACCGGGGATGCCACCGAACTTGTGATCTCACTGATCAATACCCCGACAGGATTGACCGATCGGCGCATTACCTTCGGCCTGCAGGCGACACCGGTGAAGCCGGTTCCGGAGGACTGGCGGGCATGGCGGGCCGATCGCGTCTGGCCGAAGCGCAACTGGAAGACCCGCGAGATGAACTGGGAGGACCGTGGCGTACCCGTTAGCTGGCGGTACCTGTGGTTCGCCGACGGACCACGGCCCCTGTACGGCGATCTGCACACGGCTCCGCTGGATGTGATGGATGCTCTGGGTGACTTCGCGCAGCGAGTGCATGAGCGCGGCACCCGGGTTGTTCCCTACCTCTATTTGCACGGCGTCAGCGTCGGCGCTACCGATCAGGAGCGTTACTATGATGCCTGGAAGATTACCTCGCCGAGACAGATCGGTGGCGGTGATCGGGTGATTGTGGGCGCCTGCCCGGGCAGCACCTTCGGGGACTATCTGCTCTACGGGATCGATCGGTGGGTTGAGACGTACGGTGTGGATGGCGTCTACTTCGACGGTGCCGGGCCACCGGTCCCGTGCAGAAATCAGCTTCACGACCACGGTGTGGTGACCGGGGACGGCGCGCGCTCCCTGGAGTATCCCATCTTCGGCCTGCGCGAGTTCTACAAGCGGCTGTGGATCACGCTCAACGAGCGCCACGACAATCCCGTCATCTGGATCCATGCGGACGGCAAGATGGCGACACCATGCTTCTCCTTCGCCACCGCCAACTGGGAGGGCGAGATGGTGCAGGGGCCATTGCGCACCGGAGACGCGTACCTCTCTGACATGCTGCCGCTGGATTACTGGCGAGCGCGGATGATGGCGACCCAGTGGGGCGTTGTGCCCACGTGGCTGGTGACGACAGACCGAACGGATGAGGCCATGGCGCGGCGCCAGATGCGAGACACCCTCGCGGTGCTGCTCCCTCACGGGACCCCGATCGGCCGCCGCGGGCACATCGCGGGCGATCTGCTGGCGAAGGTCTGGACCGCGCAGGCGCAGTTCGGAATCGGTGAAGCTACATTCCACGGCTACTGGGAGAATGCGGGTCTGGTACAGGTGAGCCCTGAGGACCCGCGCGTCGTGGTCAGCATCTACGAGCGCGAGGGGCGCATCATGCTGATCGTCTCGAACCTGACAGAAGAGGACAGGACCGTCACCATCACGCTCGCTCCGCGCTTGCGGCCGGCGGGAGCGCTCAGCGATGTTCTCAGCGGGGCCGAGGTGCCCGTCGAGGACGGAGTCATCACAGTGGAGACAGGTGCAAAATCATTCCGAATGTTGCGCGGGTAGCCGCGATGAGATACAGGGGAAGGACGCTGACCGGTCTTCGGGGAATGAGTCGGCGCCTAACTCTACCAGCATGACCAACCTCGTGGAGGAGAGATGGGATGGCGACCGCCCCGGAAGAGTGTGTCAACTACGAGCTTAATCTTCAGATGTGCCCCTGCACCTCAGAGACGTGCGAGAATCGTGGCATCTGCTGCGAATGCATCCAGTCGCACGCGGCCGGCGGCAGTACCGTCGCGTGTATGCGTGGAACAGAGCGCGAACCCGCGACGGTGGGTCTCTCGCGTGAGGCCGCCGGATCCTGTGATGTAAACGAGGAACGGAACCTCGACTTCTGTGTGTGCACGTGGGAGCCGTGCGGCAGGAAGGGCGTCTGCTGCAACTGTGTCCGAAACCACTTCTCTGTGGATGGCACGGATCGTGTGGCCTGTATGCGTTGAGGGCACAGAGCCCACGAAAAGCGAAGCGGCCACATCTGCGCCAGGCGAGGGCAGATGTGGCCGATCTGTTTCGGGGCTGCGACCCGTTACTTGCTCTTCATGCGCTTGACTCGCATGTACTCGACAGCCACGACCGTCTCCGGAAGCTCGGCGAGTGTCGCAACGCGGCCCACGTTGCGATTCAGCTGCTCCTGGTGGAGATCGTCGGCATCGGGGTCTTCCTCGTACGCCTTCTCCTCGGCATCCCGCATGGCGATAAGGGCCTTGCCGAACATCTTCGCGCGGGCGGTCGGGAACCGTCGATCGCGGGCACTGCCGAACATCTTACCGAGGTCGTCATAAAGCTGGCTCCAGATTGCCCGGGCGCCGGCCGTTTCGCGCTGACGCTGTTGCCGGCGTTCGACCATCTCCTCGCGAACCCGCCGGCGCTCCTGCTCACGCTCCCAGGCCTCGGCATCGGTTCCCTCGATCAATTCCACTTCCACAGACCTGCCCAGAACCGACTCAACGCACTGGCGGACCAATGGCCCGTTCGCGGTGCTGGTCAGGTGGCTTCCAAGGCGCATCTCACCGGGCTCGATGCCGAGGACGAATGTGTCGTCATCGAGCACCAGCGGTTCAGCGGCGTTGGCCGCGTCCCACAGGCTGCGATTGAAGTCACCCATCTCGTCCAGGATCTTTTCGCGCACCTGCTCCCAGATGGCATCAAGGTCCTGCTCTTCGCTCATGTCGGCCCTCCTGACGATGATGAATAGTCCCTGCTCACACGGCGCCGCCCGACCGTCGCCGTCCGGCCGTCCGCGAATCTTTGGCCGGCGACTGGCGACTGCCGTCACGGCTGATGCGGCTCTCCCCCGGGCACGATGAAGCTTTCCGTCCATTCCGGTCGCGGTGGCGCCTCGCCACTGTCGAGCATGGTCTGCCACTTCTCGTCGGTCAGGCGATCGGATGCAGGCCAGTGGAACTCGAAGTAGCTGAAACACCCGCCCCGGGCTATCTGCAGGTCGCCGTCAGGATGCGGCACGACAACGTAGACCCGGTAGGCCGGCCCCACTCCGACCTGCAGCACCTGGTCGAAGAAGCTGTGTACGTCCGCGATGGCCGCCATGTTCCGGTCCGTCTCGTTCTCTATGGCGAACCAGTTGCTCGCGCCCTCGCCCCCCTCGATGACCTGAAGCGTCAACCGCTCAAGCTCCCCACCGAAGTACTGGATGCGGTCGTATTCCTCCGCAGTGCGGGGCTCGCCGGTAAGCTGCTTCTCGGCGATGCCTTTGAGGAACAACAGTGTTTCCTCGAACTTTTGACAGGGCTCATCCAGTCGTTCGGGGAGAAGGTCGTTTTCCGCGAGCATCCCTCGCGCCCGCCACGACAGCCACGCCAGCCGCGCGAAGACCTCCGGGTAGGGCTCGACGTAGCCCTTCGGCGCGCCCATCGGTCCGGCTCCCATCTCCGCACCCGACTGCTTGGCATAAAGCACCGTGTCATGGCGCAACTCCGCCCAGCTTCCCAGCGACGTGTTCAGCTCCTTGTCCAGCCACTCGGTGCTCTGCATGAAGGTCGGATGTCCTTCGCCGGGTTCGTCCAGAAGCGGTCGCAGTGCGTACAGCCAGCCCCAATACATGTTCGAGCGCCAGGTGCTTTCTTCGGTCTGAGCCATCTCGGAGGTTACGTCGTCAAGCTGCGCCTCGTAGTTCGCGAACCGGTCCTGATTGTACTGATCAGTCAGGATCTCCCGAGCGCGTTCGGAGCCAAGCGCCGCCATCACATCGAGCCCCATGGGCACATCGCGGGCCGTTTCTTCGCCGGGTTGGCCGACAAATGGCGAGACAAGCTGTTGCATGATCCACGAGTCGGGAATGAAGCGCTGGCCGAGCAGCCGGAACTGCCGTCCCTGCGCGGAGGGCCGGTCGCCGATGTTCCCGGCGGCATCTGCTTCGCGGAAGAATGGTGCGATTTTCGGCCGGGGCATCTCATCACGGGCGCGGGCCAAGAACTCCTCCAGCTTGGCGTCGGACGCCAGTTCCTCCAGGGCAAGTGTCTGTCCAAAGATCTCGCGGGCCAGGGGGAGGTACTGCTTGAAACCGAGGTCGTCCGCCCCGCCGACGAAAAACTCGATGGGCTCGTAGAGCCGCTCCCATGCGGTGCGGGCCTGTTCGTTCTCCGCCAGCAGCCTGGTCAGCAACAGTGCCTGGCGGGTCTGCGCGCGGTCGATATCCTGTTCGCCGCTCTCGAGATTGAACCCCACGAGGCCAAACCACATCATCGCGCGGAAGTAGCGTTCGAGTTGATCGCTGCGGGTGTAGTGTCCGCGCGGGTTGAACTGCGAGTAGTGAATCGTGGTCCCCAGCAGCGGTGACTGCGCGCGGCCCTCGTGGGCCTCGATTGCGGACAGTTCCTGCTCGACCAGCTCGGTGACGGCCTCGGGCGTGGAAGCGTCGGGATCCAGCAGGCGCTGCCCGACTGCGAGGTACGCCAGAGCGCGCGTGGCGGCATCGGTCAGACCCGTCTGTTGTGCGGCCTCGAGTTGCGCAGTCGCATCAGTTACGAGTGTCTCGGTCATCTTCAGGGCGAGGGGGGCGAGCGTCTCGGCCTCGATGGTGCGCAGGCTGAAGTCGAAAAAGACGTGCCATGCCTGCAGCAGGGAGTCAACCGTGATGAAATTCGCCGCGTCATCGGTCTCTGCGTAGTCCTCGTAGAGCATAAACATCTGCTCCGCTTCGTCGGGGACGACGACGAAACCGATCTTCGCCAGTTGGCGCTTCTGCCGCTCGGTCAACTCGCTGTAATAGTCGAGGTTCCGAACGGTTCCGAGGTCGCGTGGGATTTCATAAGTGTCGGCTGAGGGCGTAATGGTAACCTGGAAGCGCTCTGGCACGTCGGCCGAAGCTGTGGTCACAGCCTCCGGGGTCTCAGTCGCGGGTTGATCGGCCTCGTCATCACCACCACAGCCGGTCAACAGACACGCAGTGATAACAGCAATCATGGCGATGAGACCGTGTCGGCGTGTGGGTATCATCACGGCTCCCTCCTCCCGGGAAGGTGTGGGGCGATCCATGTGCGGTGCATCAACGCGTCGAAGGAACATTCGCCGGCGTGGTCAGAAATCCTGCGTCTAAGACCGAATCAGTGGGTTTCGTCTGGTTGGTCGGTGGGGGTATTGAGATCGCCGAGGTCCTGGGCGCGGTCGTCCGCATCCTGGTCCGGCACAGGCTCAGGAGTCAGGTTGCCGCTGTCAACACTGATACTCTCCTGATCCTCCTCGCCCTCTCGCGAAGCAGCATAGTCATAATAGTAGTAGTAATAGTAGTAATAGTAATCCCCACCGGTCACCCGCAGCTTGTTGAGTACCACGCCGAGGATATCAGCGCGCGCGTGCCGGAAGAGTCGCTCGACGTCGGCCAGCGCCCGTTCGGTGATCTGACCGGATTCTGCCACGAGGATAGTCCGATCAAGCTTCGACGCGAGCACCGTCGCGTCGGTGAGCATCACGGCCGGCGGCGAGTCGAAGATGAGGATGTCAGCCAGTTCGCTAAGTTCCTCTATCAACTCAGTCATTTGCTCGGACTCAAGCAACTCAGCCGGATTCGGCGGAAGCGGCCCTGTGGGCAGAAGCTTGAGACCGGGCACTTCGGTCTGCACCAGTGCGTCGCTGACGTCGAGGTCACCGACGACTACGTTGGTGCCCCCCGTCTCAGCGTCGATTTCGAAGAGCCGGCGCAGTACCGGTCGGCGCAGGTCGGTGTCCACGAGAATGACCGAGACGCCGCTTTGCGCGTGTGCGACGGCCAGGTTGGCTGCTGTGACCGACTTCCCCTCACCGGAGCCAGCGCTCGTGACCAGGAATGTCTTCGCAGGCCGGTCGAACAGAGAGAACCGTATGTTGCTACGCAGCGTGCGGTATGCTTCAGCAGGTGGACTCTTCGGCGCATCCACTGTCACGAGCGGACCGGCTTCGTCAGATCGCAGCGGGATGACGCCCAGCAGATACAGATCTGAAACTCGCTGCAGATCCTCAATCGAGTAAATGGTGTCGTCCAGCGCTTCAAGAAGAATCGCCAGGGCAAGGGCGACGAACAGGCCCAGCGCCCCCGCGAATACCAGTGAGCGCCCCAGAGAGGCCTGAATGGGCCGGCCGCTATGTGCGGTGTCGACCACGCTTGCATTACCCTGCTTGATGGCTTCAGCGAGGCGCGCCTGCCGTAGCTCTCGCTGCAGACTGAGATATGCCTCTCGGGCGGCCTCGAGGCGATCGGTCAGAGTTTGCCAGCGCTGACGGGCCTGGGGCAGATCCCGGACCTCCTGACGGATACGTTCGAGCACATCGCCGGTCGCGGCCAATTCCGCTTCGGCCTGCTGAACTTCCAGGCGGGCGGCCTTGATCTCTCCCGCCAGTCCCTGGGCGACGGGGTTGGGCACCGCCTGCGTGGTCTCGACGACCTCGGGCGTTTCGTCAAGTTGTGACTGAAGCTCCTCAACAAGCGCCCGCTGGTCGCGCACCCGCGGGTGGTCGTCGGTGTACTGTGACTGAAGCTGCTCGAATTCAAGCCGGGCCTCGATAAGTCGCTGCTTGAGTGCCTGCCATTCGGGATTGGATTGCGGGACATTCTCCTCGACCAAAACGTCCTCTTCTTCAGAGCGCATGGCCAGGAGACTCTCAAGGCGGGCCTGCGCCGAGCGCAAGCGGCTCTCAGCCTGGCGCTGCGCGCCCTTGTAGGTGGTGAGGCTCTGCATTACGCCCTGAATCTCGGACTCAAGGTCCACAAATCCCGATTCCCGGGCAAAGGAACTCATCTCCTGAATGATGTCCTGCAGCTCCTGTTGGTGTTCCTGAACCTGTTGTTCGAGGAATTTCCGCGCGGTTCGACTCTCAGCCTGTCGGTCCTCGGTGTTCACCTGTACAAATGCCCGCGCTACGTAATTGGCGAAGTACCGCGCCTTGCGCTCATCGGGAGAGGTAGAATCAATCCGAAGCAGATCAGGGTCTATCACGCTTATCGCAAGGGTCTTCTGTATCTCGTCGGTGGTTGCGATGATACGGTTCTCAGTGGGGAGTTGCTGCAGCTGCTCGGCCGCAAGGCTCGCGACTTCGCTGCTGCGGACGATACGAGCGTACGTCTCCATCGCGACGTTCGGCATCATGCTGGCCGCTTCGCCGGTGACCCAGAAGAAGCCCTCGGGGCGGCGCTTGACCATCACCAGCGCCGTGGCCTCGTATACCGGTTGACTCGACAGGGCATAGAGGCCTCCCACCAGAGTGGCCACCGCCACAACGACGAGGATGAACCATTTCCGCTTGGAGAGGATGCGGATGTAGTCCGGAAGCTCCAGCTGTCGAGGCTTGGTCTCTTCAGCGGCCACGATGCCACCTGCGGAC
>CAZAHB010000042.1:0-29790 GCA_964484945.1 uncultured Armatimonadia bacterium
GCAGTCGGCTATACTCCCGTCGAAGTCATTCCACGGATCGCCCCGCCACGAGTTGTACGCCCAGTAGCACGATCCTCCGACACCAAGGTCCCAGACTCGCCACTCCTTCAGCCGATAGTAGTCGAGCGGACTGAGTGATTTCATGTTCGTCGAGCACGTGTAGGTCCAGACCGGCTCGCCACCCTCGGCGATCTCGCGATAGACCTCGCGCACTTCCTCCGACCAGTCGCGGTGATACAGCGCGCTCTGGTGCGGAATCCACAGGTCCACCACCGGATCGAGCATCCGCACTTCCTCGGGGTTCTGCGCACCGTCCATGCACAGGCGCATCTCGGGGACCACCTCGCGAACAAGCTCGCCGCCCTGCAGGGCCAGTTCCGCGTTCTTGTGAGTGGCTTCATCCCATATCTGCACCGCGTACTCGCCATAGCCGAGGCCCATGTCCTCGCGCATATGGCGGTCGAACTCCGCGACCCATGCGCGAAACGCCTTCTGCCACGGCTGAGACATAAACTCCCACCCGTGCCTGCTCCTCATCCGGCGATGGAAGTCCCGCACAATGCCGTAGGAAAAGACCACGATCCCGCCGTTGGCACGGGCCTGTTCAATCTTCACCTGCAGAAGATCATCATAGTTCGACCAGTCCGGCTCGCCCGTCACGTTACCCTCGTCGTCGTAGTTCATTCTCGGGTGCGTATTCATCAGGTAGGAGTTGGTGTGGTGAGCGGCCAGGTCCTCGACATAGCGCTGATTGCGGGCGTAGTCCCAGTTGAATGTGGCGATCGGCATCTGCTCGGGCAGGCGCACCGGGAGCACCGCAATCCGCACCGGAATCGCCTTCACCGGCAGCTCGCGATCGTGCGGCTTGAGCTGTATTGTGGCCGAGTAGTCCCCCGGCGGCAGCGCCGCGGTGTCAACCGTGAGGTAGACCTGCCGGCTCTCCCCCGGGCCAACGCGAATCACCCGCGCTTCATTCATCTCCGGCAGCGGATCGCATACCGTCCGCCCGACGCGCAGGTCCTGATACTCGCCCTCGTAGAAGGTCACGCAGTCCTGAGAGAATCGCACCTGCTTGACCCCGCCTGGTACCAGGCGCATGTTGTGATAGCGGATCGTCCCGCCCGCAGTGCTTGCGAGCCTCAGGACCACCTGGAAGAAATCCGCCTTCGGCGCCTCGAACGACACCGAGTACTCGTCCGCGGCCGATCTCGGCGTCAGCGGTGAGAGCGTCTTCGACCACGTCCACCCATGATTGATGAGATGCGCGAAGCCGCTGTTGCCGGGCAGGTCCTGGGCGGACATCTCCGCGATCAGCGTGTACATCTGCCCCGGCTCAAGGTCCACCCGCTGGCGGATCGCCACGGACGTCTGCCCCTGTCCGGATATCACGAGCGCGTTCGACCCATCCGCCTGCTCTTCAAGCCCCCACGAGCCGTCCTCGCTGGTTGCATGCCACCCGTCCGGCATGCCGTCCTCGTTGGCGTCCGCCTCAAAATCCCCGTTGCTGAGCAGACTGTCCGCGTTCGGATCAAACCCCGCGCCGCCGCCGCGTTGCAGGCCTCCCATCGTCAGCCTGCCCTCGTACGTCCGCTCCGCAAGGTTCGTGATGTTCACGGTCCCCGCCTCGATCTCATTGCCGCACGCGGTGATCCGCACCGTCGGGTCAGGCTGCAGCGATGGCGGCGCCTGCTTGCGGTCGAGCCCGAGCAGCGGTGACTGCGTCCACACTACACACGATATTCCCGACATCTGCGTAAGCAGCGCCGAGTGCGAGGCGGCCACAGTTGCCCACTCTCGCTGCGTCATCGGCTCTTCCCGCTGCACATTGCCCTGCACAAACTCGTGGATCGCGCCACTCGCGGTCTCCACCAGTTCCGCCAGTTGCTCGCCCAGGTCCGGCAGTGCCTCCGCCCGGCCCTGCAACGCCGCGACCTCGCGCGCCAGCAGCGGCAGGTTCGGCTTCGGCGTAATCGAGATCGGCACCGCCTGCCGGAAGAGCACTTCATCGCCGGAGCGCTGCTCCATCACCACCGCCTGCTCGCTGCCGTCCACCATGCGCCACGTCCCGCGCCAACTGTGCGCGAGCGCTCCTGTGCCCTCGCCATCCACCGGCGTCACCGTCGGCTCAGGTGCCTCCCAGTCTCGGGGCACGCCCTCGGGCCATTCCCGCACCACCCGAAGGGTCGGCTTCGCGTCCCGGGCCGAATGCATCGCAACGGTGCACGGTCCGAACAGCGGCCCCTCCGCCATCTCCCAGCGGATTCCCGCCGGGGTATCGGTCAGCTTCAGTTCCCCGAAGCGTTCCGGCACGAGGAACTTCCCGTAGGTCGGCGACCACGCACTCAGTTCCGTGCCTCCGGCAGCATGGCGCTCGCGGGCGACGTTCACGCCCCACAGATCGCCGGGGGCTGCGCCGCCGATATCCGCAAGCGCTATCGCCATCTCGACCGTCCACGCATCGTCGCCGCGCTGACCTGCGGCCTGCATGTCCGCGTTCCACGCCGCTTCGCCGGGCCGCTGCTCATCGAATATCGCGCCCAGGGAGTTGACAACGAAGTGGGAGTACGATGATCGATCGTGGTTCGTGTCCAGGAAAAGCTCCACGCAGTCATCGCGCCAGACCGGCTCATCGCGCTTCTTCATCTGCGTCTTGATGGCCTGCATCTGCGGCTCTTCGCACCTGATTCCGACGTAGAGGTGCTCATCATCCCAACAGACGCGGGCCCTGGTGGGCGGTGTGAACAGCTTCGATGCATCAAGCTCCACGAACCCGCGCAGCACGGTCGCCGACTCCCAGCAGGAATCGTCGAGCGCCCCATCGATGGTTGGCGGTGCATCGGTCATTCCCGCGGTGGCGACGGGCGTGGGGACCATCTCGACAGCATGAATCGGCACGACGATGAGCGCCAGCAAAGCGATCAACGGGATGGAACGCATGGCGGGTCCTCCCCGGCGGCAGGTGATATACGCGGAAGCACCTTCGTGGGAGTGCGAGAGGAATCCTTTGCATGCGTTGGGATGAACGACCGACGGGCAGGATGCCCGTCCTGCAACAACCAACGACACACCCGACGTCGTTCAGCACTTACTCATGATAGTACCCCCACCCGGCGATGCGTTCGAGGGCGCCACCGTATCCCACGACCGGATATTGCTCATTCGGCCTGTAGACGAGACGGTCCTGGAAGAGACCGTAGAGCGGGGAGTAGTCGCTGGGGACGGTCACATAGAGGTGGTAGATGTCATCGCGCTGCTCAAACCCCCTGTTCGCCGGCTGCTCCTCGATCCACGCGTTTACCATCTCGGGATCCGCGCTGTACTCCCAGCCGAATTGCGCCGTGAAGTCGAAAGGCGGTTCGGCAATCGAAGCAATGTACTCTGGCGTCAGTGCATCGAGCTTCGGCGGGTAGTCGTCGTGGTCAGCGCGGTACATCTCCAGCGCGGTCAGGAGCGGCTCGACATTCCGGAGATCCTGGCGAATCTGCTCGCGATTGCGCGACCACACGTAGTC
This sequence comes from uncultured Armatimonadia bacterium, assembly GCA_964484945.1. Lineage (GTDB taxonomy): Bacteria > Armatimonadota > Zipacnadia > Zipacnadales > UBA5352 > UBA5352. The sequence continues at coordinate 3,512 of CAZAHB010000042.1, forward strand.
GGCCCACCAGCGCGCGCCGAGGCCCAGCGCCCCGAGAACAAGCACCGTCAGCCCCAGCATGATCGCGCAGGAGCGGGCGTGGGAGCGGGCGCTCCCCGAGGTCGGGGAGCCGAGGGTGCCGAGGTCGCGCTCGTTGATCTCGGATCGGGGCATGTTTGCGTCCCCCGGGGTTGACGGCGGCAGGCAGGATGCCTGCCCCACATGATGGTTGAAGGAGACCTGGGCGGGCGCCTGGTTGGAATCCCGCATCCGATGACGCGTCCGATCCGGTTCGCTCAGTGAATTGTCGGCTGCATCGATTCGTGCTCGGAGCGGATCTCCGCGAGGCGCACAGTCCGGCCGCCCTGCTGCTGGGAGCGCTCCGCGGCCAGCAGCACCAGAACCGCCTCGAGGATGTCCTCGTAGTCCACCGGCGGCTCGCCCGTCTCGATCATCTCCAGGAACTGGCGCATCATGCGCATGTAGAAGGTGTGCGCGAGTATCACGAAGCGCGTCGAGCCGTCGGTGGTGAACAGGTGCCCCTGGTGGCGCGGAGCCGGGTCGCGCAAAAGCTGCAGCGATGCCGAACGGCCGTCCCCGTAGCTGACCGAGATCAGGTCGAACTCCACCTCACCGAGGTTTGAGACCGCCGTCACGCCCGGGCCCACTGTGGCGTTCAGCACGTCCGTGAGGTGGATGCCGTAGAAGAAAAGCTCGCCGGGGCCGATGAGGCTGGCGTGGACGATCTCGTCCTCGCCGATCTCCCCCAGCGCCGCCTCGACCTCCTCGGCATAGCGCAGGCCCGACGCGGACATCAGAGGCGCACCGTTCTCCAGCGCAACCCCCAGCATCTCCTGTGCGTCATCAAGGTCCAGTGCGAAGGGCTTGTCCACGAACACGGGCAGGCCCTCCTCCAGGAAGGGCGAGGCCTGCTGGAGGTGCAGCGAGCCATCGCGCGAGCAGATCAGCGCGGCATCCACCATGCCCAGCATGTCCCGGGGGTTCTCCACGACCACCTCTATCCCCCACTCCTGCTGGAGGGAGGCGATCCGAGCGGGGTCATCATCCTGATTACACAGCGCGGCCACGACCGCGCCCTCAAGGTGCGTGGGCTCGGAGGAATCGGAGTTGAAGATGCGGCAGAACTGGTCCACGTGGGTGGATTCGAGTGAGACGATGCCGAGCCTGGTCATGGCTTGCCTCCTGAGAAATGACGGACCGTTGCCTGGCCGGGTCAGTCCTTCTGCCTGCGTCGCCGCGCCATCCGCTCCGCCCAGTCTTCCACGATGCGCTGGTCCGTCCGCTCAATCGCCAGCGAACCGGCCGGGACGTCCCTGGTCAGAACCGAACCTGCACCGGTGTACGCATCTTCACCGATCGTGATGGGCGCGATGAGGATGACGTCGCTGCCGATGAACGCGCCGTCTTCGATCACGGTTCTGTGCTTCTCGACGCCGTCGTAGTTACACGTGATCGCACCGGCGCCGATGTTTATGTCTTTGCCGACCGTGGCGTCACCGAGATACGAGAAGTGCTGCATCTTCGAGCCGTCGCCCAGTTCCGCGCGGTTCATCTCAGCCGACGACCCCACCTTGCATCCGCGTCCGACGGTGCTGCCGCCGCGCAGCAGCGAGAACGGGCCGACCTGCGATCCGTCGCCGACCTGGCCCTCATCGATCACCGTGTGATCGCGGATCAGGACCTCGTCACCGATCGTGGCCGAGCGCAGCGTCACATTGCTGCGAATCTCGCACCTCTCGCCCACAGTCGTGCGTCCCTGCAGGTGACAGCCGGGGCCGATGACCGTATCGCGCCCCACGCTCACACCCGCGTCCACGAAGGTCGATGGCGGATCGATCAGCGTGACGCCCGAGAGCATCAACTCCTCGCGGATGCGGTCGCGCGCAATCCGCTCGGCGGCCGCAAGCTGCACCCGGTTGTTGATGCCCATGACCTCATCGGGATCATCGCACGCCATCGCCCCGACATCGCGGCCGTACGACACGAGGATCTCAACCGCATCGGTGAGGTAGAGTTCGCCCTGCGCGTTGTCGGGCGTAAGCTGCTGCAGCGCCCCGCGCAATGCCTGCGCGTCGAAGACGTAGACACCGGTGTTGATCTCGTCGATTTCGCGTTGTTCGGGCGAAGCGTCGCGGTGTTCGACGATCGCCGAGACCGCCCCGGTGCTCTCCCGCACAATCCGCCCGTACCCTGATGGGTCATCGACCCGGGTGGTGAGCACAGTGGCGGTAACGTTCTCCGACTGGTGATGCTGGACCAGGCTGCGGAGCGTGTCCGCGGTGACCAGCGGTATGTCCGCGCACGTGACGAGCACATCGCCCTCAAAGCCCTCGAGCGCCGGGAGCGCGCACTGCGTCGCGTGGCCGGTGCCCAGCCGTTCGGCCTGCTCGCAGACCGTGGCAGGCGCCTTGACGCGCTCGCGAAGCTGCTCGTCGTCAGCGCTCACCACGACGGCGATCCGGGCGGGCTCAAGATCCCGCACTGTGCTCAGCACGTGGTCGATCATCGGCCTGCCGCAGACTTCATGAGCGGGCTTGGGCAGGTCGGAGTTCATCCGCGTTCCTTCACCTGCGGCCAATATCACACACGCGAGTTGTTGCACACCAATCTCTCCTGTGAAGATCGAATCCCGCAGGTCCACCCGGCATCCCGGCGCTGCTTCCATGGAGGACGGATGCGTGCAGCCCGGTGACCGGGCCCTCAGTCCTCGTCGCGCCGGAAGCAGTCACAGACGGGCTCTTCGGTCACATCGGTCTCTTCTTCGGTCTCGGGATCTTCAGGGGCGGGACACTCGACGCCGAGGGCACTCGCGATGGCCGCCGACAGCCGGCGCTCGTCGCCCTCGGTGTAGCCCTCCTGATAGTAGGCGATCTTGCCATCGCGACCGATGACGAAAATGGCGGGGAGCGCGCGGACGCCGTAGTCGGCGGCGATCTTCTGATCCGGGTCGAGGACGACCGGGTGGGCGACCTCTTCCTCGCGGATCAGCTCTTCCACCTGTTCTCGCCCGCGAGTGCCCTCATCGAGACTGATCGACAGCAGGCGCATGCCCTCCTGAGCGTACACGTCCTGAAGCTCCTCCATCATGTCGAGATGATCCGCAGCATCTCGGTACCAGGTGATGAAGAAGTTCAGGGCAACGACTTTCCCGTCCCACTGCTCCAGTTGCAGGGGCACGCCTTCAAGGGTGGTTGCGGTGAAGTCGGGGGCCGCGACACCCGGCTGCAGCGGCTGACGCGTGTCAGCCTCCTGTGCCACAGCGGCAGTCGCGGCGATCAGCACTGTCAGCAGCATCATCGAAGCTCGGGAAGTCACCTGCGCCAGCTCCTCCACGGGCCGGATCTGTTCACGCAGCGACAGGTTCGGCCTCAGAAGGCCGAGGACCTTCCCGGCATGGACGTGCGGACCCGGGCGAGGGTAGCGACACTTTCGGGGGAGACGGTGGCAACCAGCACGTGGCGGCGGCCTGCGCGCGTCCACGAAGTCATGGCGTGGTCGGCGATCTGGCGCACCTCGAAGCCATCTATCTCTTCGGTCACAAGCCAGCCTGTGCGATAGGGGTGCCAGTCGGGGGGGCCGGAATACACCGAGACCGGACAGTCGCCGACACGGTACAGTGTGTACGTGACGAGGACACCGTCAAGGTTAATCAGCGCCTGGTGAGTCTGGTTCCAATTGCTGCGGAGCGGATCGCAACCGACCGTCGCGAAGCCGCTGCCACCGGGCACCGGGCCCGGCATGGCGGTGACCTGCTGGTGCATCTGCGCGAGTTCGAGCGCTCGGTCGGTGTTAATGAAGAAGATCGTGCTGAGAATCAGTGCCAGGCTGACCGCGATCGCCCCCACCGCCGCGATGGCGGTGATGCGACGCGTCGGACCGGCTCTGCGCACGCGTGCTCGGACACCATCAGTACCGTCAATGCGATCCTGCAGGCGCTCGAAAAAGCCCGCCGGGGCATCCTCCTGCGGATCGTCGCGCTGTACGATACCGTGCGCGGCCATATACCGACCGGCGACCGCGCTGCACTCTTCGCACGTCAGCAGGTGCGCGGACACGGCCTTGCGCTGAGCGCTGTCAAGCTCACCGTCTACAAGCGCAGACAAAAGCTCCCGTATGTCCTTGCACTCAAGTTTCATCCTCATATCAGCCCTCGCGACTGCGCATACTCCCGAAGCTTCTCCTGCAGTAGATTCCGTCCTCGTGCGATGCGCGAGCGGACGGTGCCGATCGGGATGTCGAGCGCCTCGGCGATTTCCGCGTAGGCCATTCCCTGCATATCACACAACAACACCGCTTCGCGGAAGACCTCCGGAATCTCACTCAGCGCCTGCTCGACCTCGGCGTCCAGCGCATCCTCCAGCAGCGACAACTCCGGGTTGTCCTGACCGTCTTTGGCGACCTTCCCAAGCTCCTCACGCGGAAGATTGTCCCAGTCGGTCATATCCGGTGTGCGGCGCTGGCGGCGGAACTCATTGATGTACGTGTTGGTCAGGATCCGCAGCACCCATGCCCGGAAGTTGGTCCCAAGCTCGAAGCGCTCGAAGGCCGCGTAGGCCTTCATCAACGCCTCCTGCGCCACATCCTCGGCGTCAGCGCGATCACCGGCCATACGCATGGCGGCGTTGAAGATGTCCCGCTCGTGCTCCTTGACCAGCCGCTCGAACTCCGAGCGCCGATGTTCCTCGGGAGATGAGCCTATAAACCTCAAAGTATCCGGGCACTCCTGTGAGGACCCTTCCGGGTCTCCAATGATAGTAACGTCGCGAGGGGGTGGGGCGGTTCCCGCGGTGCACGTATTGCGTTCGACGTCGCGCTCATCGATCTGCAACAGAAGCAAGCTGGAAGCCTGCAGGTCCCCGGGCGACCTCTTTGCGAGTTCGTTCCGCGAACGTCAACGCGTCACACGACATCACGATAGAGATCGCATCCGGGGCAGGCGCCCTGTCGCCGTAAGCCATCGCTTTCTTCGCTGTCCTAATCGTCATCCTGGGCAGCGAGCGATTTGACGGGCCCGCGGATATACTTGCGCGCTCGGCGGAAGGTGACCTCCGCGCGCCCCCGGGTGTGAAGCGTTTCGTCCTCCGCGGTGGTCAGAAGTTTCGGCGCCAGTTGTGATTTGAGCTTATACACGGCGCGTCGGTCATTCTGCTGGATATAGGGCAGTGCGAGGGCAGCGAGAGGATTGAGGCCTGAAAGGATCGCCGCCGCAAAATCGACCACGGCCGGTTCGCCGCCGGGGCTGATAAGAATATTCTCGAGCTTCTCCAGATCCCCGTGTGCGACACCGCGACCGTGAAGCTGTGCAATGAGGGCGGTGAGCTGGTCAAAGAAGCCCTGATCGAGCAGCCGTTCACGGTCCGCCTCGTCCAGTTCAGTCACCTGCCGGGACTCCACGTACTGCATCACGAGGATCCACGGGCGCGCGAGGCCGTATAGCTTCGGAATATTGGGAATGCCTTCAGCACGGCGCAGCGCCGCCGCCTCACGGGTGGCGAGGAATGTGCCCATGACGTGCTTGAAGATGTTGCTCGAGCGCCCGTAATCCTTCACCACCGCGTCGCAGCCGGCCATGCGGATCCGCCGCACCTCCGGCCTGGCCCGCCACGCCTCTCGGTAGACCTCCACGGTAAGCCTATCGACATCGGCTCGGGTGAGCGTCGTCCAGTCGGGACCGGTCACGCGCTCTCATCCTCGCTCACGTCCAATGAGCAACTCGAACACGCCGACACAGCAGTCGTTACCCGGATCGCATCAAACGGGCACTTCGCGCACTCCATGCAGCTTACGCAGTTCATTCCCGACAGATCCGTTCGCGGATCGCTCCCCGCCGGGCATGCATCGACACACCACATGCAATCGGTGCATTGCTCGCGGTCATACTCCATCCTGACAAGGCTCACGCGGTTGAGCAGCGAGAAGATCGCGCCCAGCGCGCAGAATGAGTGGCAAAAGGGCCGGCGAATGAAGACCGAGCCGGCCAGGAACGCCGCGAGAATCGCCATCTTGACGTACCACATCACGCCGATCCCCGCACGCAGATCTGCATCGATGATCGGTTGCGGTATACCGCCCTGAAGCGCGCCCTGCGGGCAGAATTCGCAAAACCAGGGTGTGAATGTGAGGTAGGGCAGCACAATGCCCAGCACAATCAGGAACACGTACTTTATGTAGCCCATCCAGCGCGGCATGCGGACCTGGCGTTTGCGGATCTTCCCCAGCAGATCCTGCACCAGCCCGAAGGGGCACAGAAAGCCGCACATCGAACGACCAATCACCGCGCTGACCGCCAGGAGGCTCCCCAGCACATAGAAGGGCACCAGCAACGCCCCTCGCATCGCCGTAACGCCACTTTGCAGCGCGCCCATCGGACACGCGAATGACGCAACCGGACACGACCAGCAGTTAAGCACAGGAATGCAGACACCGCGCAGGCTGTACAGGAAGCTGGCATTGACGAGGAAAGCTGCCGCGAACTGAACCCAGAGGCGAATCCTCAGAACGAGCGGGGGGCGCTCGGTCTCATCGGCCATTGTCTGGTCACTCACTCGCTGAGGCCGATGCAGGAGTAGCACGTGGTATTAGCCTGCAATTCAACCTGGCTGTAACGACCCAGTTGCACACCGTATATGAGCATGGCGACGCCAATGATTGCCAGGGGTATCCACAGCCACCGCACGGGTCTCAATCCTTCGGGTCTGAATTGCTCACATGGCCCAGCGTCACACGGCCCGTCTCAGTATTGCCGACGATGAACCAGTGCGTAATGTTCTCCTCGGGCTGTCTCCGGCTGTTCCCGAACCGACAGCACCGAGGTGGTTACTTCATAATGTTCTGCAGGTAAATGCAGTCGCGCAGCACCGCCGCGCGCTTGTCGTCCACGTTCGATGGGCTGAACTCGATGGCCAGATAGCCGCAGTAGTCTTCCTCGCGTAGCGTCTCGACCAGTGGAACGTAGTCAATGACACCTTCGGCGAGACTGGCCCGCTCGATCCTCTCGGGATCACCGTTGAGTGCGGCGAAGTTTTGTGCATGCAGATGGCAGACGTACGGGAGTACGCGACGCAGACGCCCGAGCGCATCGTCATCGAGACTTGCCAGCGGCTGATAGTTCAGGCCGAAGTTGTCGCACCCTATGTCTTCAATCAACCGTTTGGCGCTGGCCGCGGTATCGGCGAGTGTGTTCGCGTGCATCTCCGCGGCAAGTCGCATCCCCATCTTCTCCGCGGCACAGGCGGCCTCCCGACACTCCTTGACCGCGCGATCCCACAGGTCGTCATCAGCCTCATCGGAGCCGACGTCACCGGCCCACACGCGCACAAGTTCCACGCCCAGCCCCGCGCCGATCTGGAGCACGTCCCGCAGCGGCATACTCTCGGTCTCCACGGCGCCGAGGCGCAGGTACGATCCAAAAACCGCTACATCAAGTCCACGGTCGGCGACCATCTTCTGCGCGGCAGCCACCCGGTTGGGGTCGTACTCCTCCGAGATGTGCGGCTCGCGACCCCATATTTCGACTCCGTCGAGGCCAGCCTCGCAGGCCAGATCGAGGCTGAACTCAAGCAGTCGTTCACGGAAGGCTATGCTGCACAGGGCCACCTTCATGTCCGGTCTACTGTCCTCTTCCACCAGCCGACGTCCCCTCTCTCCCCGCTGAGCAGCCCGGTCCGCCCTCGACGCGGCCGCCTCCCCGCCCGCGCCTGTTGGTGCGAGGCTATAGCTAACGCTGAACGTCCACAGGCTCGCCTCGCTGGGCGGCCTCGTGGATCGCGACCAGCACGCGGGTGTTTTCAAGCCCGTCCTGCGGGCTCACCAGCGGCTGGGTCCCTTCCATGATACAATCGGCGAAATGCCGAATGCTTTGAACTCCAAAACCATTGGGTTTGCCGTGCACGTCGGTCACAACCGCCATGTCGGGATAGCTCACACTTTCCTCCTCGGTGTAGGTCTGCAGCATCCCGTGTGACGTGACCTCGGCCAGGGCCGTGCCCTCGGCTCCAATCATCTCCACCCGAAAGTCGGCTACGGCAGGCATCTCGTTGGACATGATCCAGCAGTTCTCGATATGCGCCACACCGCCACCCTCGAACTCGAGGATCGTGTGGAAGAAGTCGGGGGTGTCGATCCCGCGGTCGGCCAGCACCCGTGAGCGGGAGACCGAGTACACGCGCGCGATCTCATCGTCGAAGAACCAGCGCGCGAGGTCGACCGAGTGGCTGCCAATAAACCATACCACGGTCGAGTCGCCGGCCCAACTGAGCATCTCGGTGGGAACGAAAATAGTATCGTTCAGGCGAAGACTGAGCATCTGAGGCTCGCCAAGCTCGCCGGAATCGATTCGCTTCTTGATCCCCCACATGGCGGGGTTCCAACGGTTGTGGAAATCGATCATGAAGGTGACATCATTGGCCTCAGTGGCGTCGATCATCGCCTGACAATCTTCGACGGTCGTCGCCATGGGCTTTTCGAGCAGCACGTGCTTGCCCGCCTCGGCGGCCGCCACGACGATCTCGCGGTGCAGAAAGTCCGGGGTCACGACGGAGACCGCGTCCACGTCATCGCGATCCAGAAGCTCTTCGTAGTCGGTGGTCCAGTCCTTCGCGCCATACTCGTCGGCGCGCTCCCTGACAAGCTCCTCGTTCAGGTCGCAGATACACACAAGCTCCGCGCCCGGGTGCGTCGAGTAGGTCTTCAGGTGCGTCTCGCCCCATACGCCTGTGCCGATGACTCCGAAACCACTCACCGTCAGCACCTCACTCGTCACTGCCCATTCTTCTCTCGTGCCCGCCGCCGCATCGTCATCCATGACCATACAGTAGCTGTGCCGATTATAGGCTATCGCGAAAAACGCTGTCAACGTCTTAAATGTCAGCGAACGATGTCGCTTGCCAGCGCACGACAGCATACCTCAGCAACCTGAACACTACCGGCGAAGGAAACCGCGGGCGCCATGCCGAAGGGAACGGGTGCTGCGCGAGATCCGTCACCAGGGAGCGACCGACCATGACTGACAATCCGACAGTCGTCTATATGAATCAGAATCCCAACACCCTGAAGTGGTTCTATCGCGGGCCGTCGAAACAGCGCGTCGAGGAGCTTGACTGGGATATCCGCTTCAACGAGACCGGTGGCCCGCTTGAGACCGATGAGTGGGCGGAGATGATCGCAGACGCCGACGCCCTGATGACCACCTGGGGCTCGCCGGAACTGGATGAAGCGATCCTCGCGGAGAATGAGTCGCTGCAGATCGTCGCCCACGTGGGCGGCTCTGTCGCGGCATATGTCACCGACCATCTTTTCCACCGCGGAGTGCGCGTATGCACGGCGAACCCGCTGATGGCCCGCACGGTCGCCGAACACTGCATCATGCTGATGCTGATGGGCCTGCGTCGGGCGCACGACCATATCAAGCTGGGGACGCGCTCGGAAACGATGAACCATTACAAGGACTGGGCGGTGCGCGTGCCGCAGGACTGCACCATCGGCATCTGGGGCTTCGGCGACATCGCCTCCTGGGTGGTCGATCTGCTGGAGCCGTTCGAGCCGGGCCGGGTCCTGGTGGTCAGCGGCCATCTGACCGAAGAGGCGGCCGCGGAGCGCGGGATGGAGCTTGTCGAATTCGATGACCTCTTCGCCCAGTCGGATGTGGTCTTCACGCTGGCGGGTATGACCGTCGAGAACACCGGCCGGGTCGGCCCCGAGCAACTCGCGGCAATGCCCACCGGCTCGATCATCATCAACGTGGGCCGCGCGCCGCTCATCCAGCCCGAACCGCTGCTCGAGGAGTTGCAGAGCGGGCGCATCATGGGCATCTTCGATGTCTACGAGAGGGAGCCGCTGCCCGACGCCCACCCGTTCAATGACCTCGACAACGTGATCCTGAGCCCCCACTACGCGGGGACCGGACGTGATGCGCGGTACATGGCAACGATGCTCGATGAGATCGAGCGCTTCTTCGCGGGCGAGGAGCTTCAATACGAGATCCGGGCATCCCGCGCGCGGCAGATGACTGACATGGGCGCGGTGAGAGAGGCGCAGAAGAAGCAGTGACGATTATCGTTGCTGTTCGGCAGCCCGGAACAGCGACACGCAGGATGACTGCCGCACATGAACTGAAGTGACGGGAGCGAACACTCATGACCGACACAAAGCTGAAGATCGGATGGGCCCAGGCGGACATCACCCCCGATGAGCCGGTGCTGGTCATCGGGCAGTTCCATGCGCGCGTCTCCGAAGGCGTGCGCGATCCGATAACCGCAACAACGCTCGTGCTCGAGCAGGGCGACGACCACATCGTCCTCATCAGTCTCGATACCGTCGCGGCCGGCGAAGCGCTCCGCGAGGCCGTCATCGAGCGCCTGCCCGAGGACGGACCGGATCCCGACGCGCTGATCATGAACGCCACACACACGCACACCGCGCCACCAACCCGCGGCGAGAATTTCGAATCAGTCGAAGATTATTGCGGCGTGGACCTGCCCGTGATGGAGGTCGATGACTACGTTGCTTACGCCGCCGAGCGGATTGCGGATGCGGTCGTCGGCGCGTGGGAGGGGCGCGCGGGGGGCTCGATCGCTTTCGGCCTGGGCCAGGCGGTCGTGGGGCGAAATCGCCGCTGGGTGGACGTGGACGGCGTCTCGACCATGTACGGGAACACCGACACCCCGGACTTCAGCCACATTGAAGGGTACGAGGACCACTCTGTCAATGTGCTCGCGACGTATGACGCGGACGACGAATTGACGGGCGTGCTCGTCAACGTCGCCTGCCCCTCACAGGAGACAGAGGGCATGTTCGTGCTCAGCGCCGACTTCTGGCACGAAACACGCGAGGAACTGCGCGCGCGCCTCGGCGAGGACCTCTATGTCCTGCCACAGGCCTCGGCGGCGGGCGATCAGTCGCCACACCTGATCTGGGGCAAAGAGCCGCATGAGCGGATGCTCGAACTGAAGGGCCGCACCTCTCGCGAGGAGATCGGTCACCGGATCGCCGACGCGGTGGAGGAGGTCCTCGGGTATATCGACGGCACACAGGACGCCTCGCCGGCACTCGCCCACGAGCGTATCGAGCTTGAGCTGCCGCTGCGCCCGCTGAGCGAGGAGGATGTAGCACCGGCGCTGGAAGAGGCCGAGCAGTGGCGTGAGCAATATGAGGCCGAGCTGGCGAAGCTCGAGGACAACCCACAGCTTCGCGACGAGCCACGGTGGTACGTTCCCGCGACAAAGGCCTACCGCAAGATGCAATGGAACCTTCGAGTGCGTGATCGGTTTGAACAACAACAACAGCAGCAGCCCCGCCGCGCGGTCACGTTGCACGTTATCCGGCTGGGCGATATCGCCATCGCGACCAACCCGTTCGAGTATTACCTCGACTTCGGGATCTTCATCAAGGCGCGAAGCCCCGCGCTGCAGACGTTCCTGGTGCAACTGGCCGGGCCGGGGACCTACGTCCCGAGCGCGCGGTCAATCGAGGGTGGCGGCTACGGATCCCTCCCGGCCAGCACTCCCATCGGCCCCGACGGCGGCCGGGCGGTCGCGGAGACGACGATCGAGGCGCTACTGGCGATGTGGGGCGAAGGCGCGACCGCCGACCGCTCCCCGCATGACGCGAACAGTGATTGGCTGCAACAGGCGGACCGTCCGAGACGTTAGTACATACCGGCGCATCGTGCAGATACTCCAGCATCTCGCCGGAGCGTGGCGAGATGCGTCACTTCAGGACTGAGCCAAAAACATGCGCAGTCATATCGGACGTATTGTGGTCTTCATCGCACTATCGCTGTGCCTCGTCGGCGCCGTCGGCGCTGACGCGCAGATCGCCGAGACGTGGAAGGTCGCCGTCGGCGGCGGTCGCATCACCGGGTACATGGGTGTACTCTCGCATCACGGCCTGCCCCGGGAGTATCTGACGAGGGACGAACTGGCCGACATCGAGGTGTTGCGCCGGTACCGGGTCGTGATCGTGACCGCGACCGGACACGATCAAGCGATACTCAACGCCGTCGAGCAGTACGTGTCGGAGGGTGGGATCGCGATTACCGAATCGCGCCTCGCCCCTCCGGAATCGGTGGTACCCGGGAAGCGCCTCGGCCCCGACCGTGCCCCCAACATTGACTTCCGCGGCTACGACCACCCCATCAGCCGCGCGATGCAAAGCGCCGGGATCGTGAAGACCTACGCCCGCCCCGGCGTCGCGATTATCCCCCCTTCAGACGCGGACAATGTGACAGTCCTGGCGGAGTATACCGACGAGGGCGTGCCGGAGAAGTACCGCGGCAAGCTCACCGGCGGCAAGTCCGGCATCCCGGGGGCGCTGCTGATCGAGCACGGCAAAGGCGCCTGGCTCTACTTCGGCCCGCGCGTGGCTTTCTCGCTGGCCCTGCGCGGACCGGAAATGCAACCGGCGATCCTCACAGCGCTGCGCACGCTGACTGACGGGACCCTCGTGGAGCGTTTCGTCTCGCTGGACGCAGACCGCCGACTGGTGCCGAAGGTCCAGTGGCACCCTGAGACCGAGGAGGTCATGCCGCGCGCGGCTCCCCGCGACGCCGAACCGACTGATCTGCCCGAGGGCCTGGAGCCGATGGACCTGCCCGAGGATGCGCCGGCCGACTACGTGATCACCGGAACCCTCGTAGCAGACGCCGATGCCACCGTCATGCTGCCATGGTTCAACGACAACTGGCACCACCGTCTTGAAATCGATGGCGCCCGACTTCGTCTCGTGCAGGTCAGCAATGGGCGGGAGCAGGTGGTCGCGGAGGTCACGCACGAGAGCGCCGCCGTCGGCGGGCGGATCGACATCCGCCGCCGCCCTCGGAGCCTGACGGTCTTCATCGACGGGCGAGCGGTGCTGACCGGCGCGCTCGATCCACTGGCGGGGACGCGCGGAGTCCGCGGGGTCAACGACGCCTTCCTCCAGACCTGCGCGCCCGTCGTATTCACCGATGACTTCATGCGCGCGGAGGCTGATCCGAACCCGTGGGAGACGCCCGCGGGAAGCTGGAATGTCTTCCAGGTCGAGGGAGAGCCCGGGCAGGGCGCAAATCCGTTCGCTTTCCGCGCCGAGAGCGCGGACACAGCCACCGCCGCGAGCGGGTACTGGTTCTGGGATGACTACGACGTAGGGGCGTCCGTCCGCCCGAACTGCAGGACCGCGTCGATCATGGCGCACCGTGTGGCCGAGGATGACTACCTCGAGTTGCGGCTGGTGATGCCCGCCGAGGGTGAGGGCGACGATGCAACCGTCAAGCTGCTGAAGCGCACGCCTGAGGGCGAGAGCGTCCTCGCATCCGCTGCCGTCCGGGCCGCGCGCGACCGCTGGCACCGACTGCGCCTGCGGGTTTCGCGAGGGCATGCGATAGCCGGATTGAGCGGACGACAGCTTTTCCACGTGGCCGACCAGACGTTGCGCGGGCGGGGGCAGATCGGGCTCATCGCGACCGGTGGCAGTGCGTTTTTCGACGATGTGCGCGTGGAGCCGTGGCAGGCCGCGCCGCTCCCGATGGACGGCGGCGCGTGGCTCGTCGAGCGGGGCGAGGCGGCAACGGACGGAGGCGAGGTCACGCTGAAGCCGATGGGCTCGGCCCGGGCGCTGGCGCCGATTACAGAGCTGGCCAACCTCCAGGCCGCGGCGAAGGTGCGCCGCGGGGACGCCGACAGTGCCGGTCTGCTGGTGCGCTACCAGGGCCCCGGTGATTACTACCTGCTGGCCGTCCACGCTGACCAGTCGGGTGGCTCGGAGCTTCGCGTCATCCGCAATCGGCGCGGCGAGCGCACGGTGCTCGCCACACACGCCCTCCCGGGCGGCCCAGACCGCTGGCATGACGTGATTGCGACACTCCGCAGCAACCGGATATACATCACCGTTGACGGCACCTCCCTGCAGGTGGCCGATGACGCGATCCGCAATGGCGGGTTCGGCCTCATCTGTGAGGGCGGAGCGGCCCGGTTCCGAAACGTGACCTGCTGGCCGGTCGAACACGAGCAGTATCGGACTGATCCGGAGACGCCTTCCTACGCGGGTATCATCGACCGCCACACCTGGGCCGGAGCGGGCAGCGGATGGGAACCCGCGCCGGATGACCTGGACCTGTTCTGGCACCGCGGGATGTACGTCTCGGACGTCGAAGTCCGGGTGGGGGTACACCGCACGGACGCAGGCGTTGCGGCTGCGACGCTGCTTGCCGGCGATGGTGTCGATCCGAATTCAGGGTACGCGCTCAGCGCCGAGCAGCCCTCCCCCACCGATCCGGTCACAGTCACGCTCAGCCGGGCCGGCGAGCAGGTTGCCTCAGCACAGGCCCGCTGTTGGTCGGCCGATGGCTGGGCGCTCGGTCTCGCACGCGCAGGCTCCCTCGTGGTCGGCCACCTCGATGGCGAAGTAGTATGCAGTTTCCGCGACTCCAGTCCGCTGACCGGGATGCGCCGGGTGGGCTTTCGGATCGACGACGCTGTCATCGACCCGGCGGATGCGGAGGTAGTCTCATCCGCGGTCGGCACATGGACGTTCGAGGAGGCGCCCGCCGACTGGCGCGTGGAAAGCGGCACCTGGGAGATCTCCAACCGCTGGTCGTGCTCTCCCGAGTGGACCTGGCTGGCCGGGTGGAACCAGCGCGGCCGCGCGCTCATCCACAGCCGCGAGCGGTTCACCGGCGACCAGGTGATTGACATCTACGTCGGCGCGAAGATGATGCCCAAGCTGGAGGGCAAAGGGCATTACGAGGAACTGCGCGATCTGCACTTCGGGCTGTGTGGCGATGGTGAGGGCGGCGGCTATCACGTGGTCCTCGGCGACAACAACGGATCCGGGGCGAGGCTGCTGCGGAATGGCAAGACGGTCGCCACGAACTCGAGCTACTCCGTCCCGCAATCAGAGCGGCACAACAACTGGCTTCTCGTAACCCTGGTAAAGACCGGACCGGAACTGTCGGTTCGTGTGTGGGACAACGAGGTGCTCAGCTACACCGACGATGATCCGCTCGAGAGCGGGTCGGTCGGATTCGGGACGAGCGAAAACGGCGTCATAGTGCCCAGGATCACAGTGTACGGAGAACGGCTCGGGGCCGGCCCCCGGACGTCTGTACTCACCGACGCCGGCGGTTGAAGTGACGGAGCAGACCGGGGCGCAATGGAGTGCGATACCACTCTCGTCCATGTGCGCAGTGCGGGAGAAGCTCTGATCTATGTGCAAAAAACTGCCGCCGTGATCCCACTTTCCCCGGACAGACCGGAGTGTTGACCTGTCGGCCGGGAGGTCCTCGCCGTCCACCGGCGAAGTATCCACCACCGTCGCACCGCATGAGGAGGGCTTTTCCCATTGCGCCTGCGACTGCTGGCACCTATCTGCCTTTTGGCTTTCTGCGCCATCTTTGCGGAGGGGGAATCGATCGTGCACGACGAAGCCTATCACGCGGTTACACTGCTGGATCTGGACAACCCCCTGCCACCGGAGTGGATGGAGAGAGCAGGGGTGGATTATCTTTACGCATCGGCGCCCGCAACCGAACCGGGACCGGACGGTACGCCCGTCATCGCCGAGAACGCCCGCGAGCGATGGGAGAAGGTCCTCGACCTCTACGAGGGCACCGGCACCCGCCTGCTGCTGATGGGCGGGTTCTACATTGACCCGGACGAGCAGTTCGAGTCCGTCGATGCGTGGGGGCGCAGTCACCCAATGGCGTGCTTCCGCCACGAAGGCTTCCTCGCGTCCATGCGCGAGCGCATCGTTGCGCTCACTGAGGCCTTCTCCGCATACCCCGCGTTCGGGGGCTTCGTCTTTGACGATGGACCGCATGTGCGGGTTGACTGCTGCTACTGTGCGACCTGCAGCGAAAAGTTCCGCGAGGAATACGGAGTGGGGCCACCGCCATTCGAACCCCGCCAATCCTCCGGCCCCGTCCCCGACGATGATCCGGTTCTCCTGTGGGAGCAATTCCAGCAGGAAAGCTGGCAGATCTACCTGCGAGCGCAATCCGAGGCGGTACGCTCGGTTTCTGACCAAGCGCTGATGCTCACGATCCCGTCCGACTCCTACTTCTACGGGCGCTTCCTCAACGTTGACGCCGACCGCGAGGAGACGCGCCTGGGCCATCGAGGGCGCCTGCAGCGCATCGAACGGATTCAGCCGAGAAGGTGGCGCATCTTCCAGAGCTTCCCCCTCGCCCGTCTCCCGGAGGCCGATGAAAGTGGCCTGCAGCCATGGGCCGTCGGGGCGCATATCACCGCCGACTCGCCGAAGATGCTCGCTCAGTGCAATGGCCCCTACGCGCCCATTTACGGTCGCGTGCAGTACATGAGCCCCGGCGAGATCGAGCGCATGGCCCGCGTGACACTCACCGAGGGGGCCAACAGCGTCTGCTACTGGACACCCGCCGGCCCACTGCCCCACTACCCGGATGCGTTCGATGCCCTCTCGGAGGTCCACCGGGATGTCGAGAAGATCGAGGATGCGCTGAGCCGTCGCGAACCCATTGACCCGGCGATCGGCCTGCTCTACTCGACGACCACCGAGACCATGGAGCAACCGTGGGAACACAACACCTCCGAACGCTGGCGGCATCTACACGCATTCGAGGGCCTGGCCTACTGCATGTCGCGTTCGAACATTCCCTTCCAGACTGTGATGGAAACCGAGTTGACGCTGGAGCGACTGGAGGATCTCGAAGCGCTCGTCATGCCGGAGGTGCGCTGGCTGTCGGAATCGGCCCTGTCCACACTCGAAGACGCCATCGCCAATCGCGGATTGCGCGTCTTCTCCTCGGGTGGCTGCCTGAAGATTCGGGGAATGATCTCCAGCGGCTGCGATCCGCTGATCTGGCATGAATATGCCCGGAGGGGCTACCGCCAGGAAGCCCGCGCCGACGAACGGTGGAACGATTTCCGTAATACGCTCGGCCCTGAGATCCAGCCACTGGTGGATGCCCCGGCGCACGTGTACTCGCCATGGGTTGTGGGGAAGCTTTACAGCATCGGCGAGGACAGGCTGATGCTTCTGATCGCAAGCTGGGATCTTGATGACATCTGCGAAGTCGCCATTGAAGGAGATGGACGCGCCACCGACATGCTCAGCGGCCGCGAGTTGGGCCCACTCGACGAAGTGGGACGGCTCACCGTCCCCCCTGCCGGCTGGCGCGTCCTCGAGATTGAACCATAGGCCGCCCCCTGAACTGCGTGGGGAATTGAGAGAAGCGCCGCTTCCATTCGGTCAGCGACGGCACGCCCGAGGTGCACAGAAATGAAGTATGCCTGGACGGTCATGATCCTGGCGATCCTCGGCTCACCCGCGATTGCCGAGCAGATGCTCACCAATCCCACCATGCTGCCTGCCGAGGATGGCGAGACCCCGCGCGCCTGGCGCTTCAGCGATTTCAAGACCGGTGGGAAGCCACTGTATGAATCCGAATCCGGCCGGGAGGGCACCGGTTCGGCCGGTGTCATCTGCGCCGACGACACGCAGCGCGGCGCCTGGCGCCAGCGTGTCGAGCTTCGCGGGACCACCGACGTCCACATCAGCGGCGCCTACCGAACACAGGGCATCACGGGGGCGGGCAAGGTTATGATCCGCATGACCTGGCTGCAGCCGGGTGAAGGCTGGAAGTTCATCAGCGATACCCGCCTGAAGCTGCCGCCCGCGGATGACTGGACCCCGGTGGAACATATCTTCAGCCCGCCCGAGGACGCCGGCGCGGTCGTGGTGGAGCTTTTCAACTTCTTCGGCACCGGCACCGTGTGGTGGGACCAGGTGCAGATGCGCGAGGCGACACGAGAGGAAATCATGCACATGCAGTCAGAGCGTCTCGACAGACCCCGCCAGCAAAACGAAGTGGACTACTCGCCGGCCGACGGCGAGGTCTCGCCCACCAACCCTCCGGCATTCGTCTGGCTGCCCGTCGAGGGGATAGAAAGCTACCTGCTGCAGTATGCGCCGAACGGTGATTTCGACGGCCCGGACGCGGTTACCATCGAGGATTGGGATTCGACCGTCTACACGCCCCATGAGACGATCGAGGCCGGCAACTGGGCCTGGCGCTACGGGTTCGCGAGCGAGGCAGGGCCCGTCTTCAGCGAGGTCCGCACGTTCACGGTCCCCGAGGATGCCGTGGATTTCCCGCTGCCCCGGATGGATGAGGTCATGGCCGGCATCCCGAACGTCCATCCGCGAGCCTATTTCCATCGCGACAATCTGCAGGAACTGCGCCGAAAGGTCGAGGACGATCCGCAGTGGCGGAAGCTTGCACACGACACCATCAGCCGCGCAGAGCGCGAGATCGGCAAGGAACTCTATCCGGAGCCGGACTACCTGCCAGACAGCGGTATCGAGCGCAGCCGCGCCTATCAGCAGTGCTTCAGGACCATGCGCCCGTTCACGGCCGGTATGGAGGCCTGCGCGAAGGCCTGGGTGCTCACCGGTGACGAGCGCTTCGGCAATGAGGCGAAGCGGCGGCTGATGCACTACATGAGCTGGGACCCGGACGGGCCCACGAGCGTGTGGGAGAACGATGAGGCCGCGATGGACATCGGCAAGCGCGGGCCGCGCACCTACGACTGGATCTACGACCTGCTCAGCGAGGAGGAGCGCGAGACCTGCCAGCAGGTGCTGGGGCGACGCGTTGAGCAGCTGAACGAGCTTCACCGGAACATGCCGTTCACCAGCCGACCGTATTCCTCTCACCCCGGCCGGATGATCGGATTCGTGATCGAGGACGCGATTATCCTCGCCCACGAGGTCCCAGAAGCCCGCGAATGGCTCGACTACACTTTGCGGCTGCTGTGGTCGGTCTACCCCGCGTGGGGCAATCCCGACGGCGGCTGGGCCGAAGGGCCGAGCTACTGGCGCGCGTACATCGGCATGCTGCAGCCGGCTGTGCTGCTGCTGGACGATATCGGTGTGCCCTTCAAGCGCAAGCCGTTCTGCCAGAAGAATGGTTGGTTCGGGCTCTACGGTGTCCCGGTCGGGGGAAAGATGCGCCCCTTCGGTGACAGCCACTCCGGATCGGTCGGCCGCGGGGACGGCCGCGTGATCTACCGCTGGGCCACGCTGCACCAGAACCGGTACTGGCGCTGGTATGCCGAG
The DNA here is from genome assembly GCA_964484945.1 of uncultured Armatimonadia bacterium. Lineage (GTDB taxonomy): Bacteria > Armatimonadota > Zipacnadia > Zipacnadales > UBA5352 > UBA5352. The sequence continues at coordinate 22,583 of CAZAHB010000042.1, forward strand.
CAGCTCAACGCCGGGCCCGGTTCGGCGGCGGGCGAGTTCGGTTTCTTCGATCCCGATCTCGAGCCGAAACCGCCGACCGACATCCCGCAGGGACGGGTCTTCCCCGACATCGGCCTCGCCTCTATGCATTCGAATCTCGCCGATCCGGCCAGCAACGTCTACCTGCTGATGCGCTCAAGCCCCTACGGGGCGGTCAGCCATTCGCATGCATCGCAAAACGCATTCGCGATCGGCGCGTTCGGGCAGGCGCTGGCGATCAGTTCAGGATATTACCAGCTTTACGGCTGCCCCCACCATGCACAGTGGACCTGGGAGACACGGGCGCACAACTCGATCCTCGTGAACGGCGAGGGCCAAGACAAACGCACACCGGCCTCAAAGGGCCGGATCACGGACTTCGACACACAGGACCGCTACTGCTACGCGGTGGGCGATGCGACCGAAGCGTACGGAGGACGGCTCGAGACGTTCCTGCGGCGGGTGCTGTTCATCCGCCCGGACACCTTCGTGATCTGCGATGAGCTTGCAGCGCCCGAACCGGCGACCTTCCAGTGGCTTTTGCATGCGCGGCAGGAGATGGAACTCGACGAGAGCGCACAGAGCGTGCTGATCTCAGCAGGTGAGGCCCGCCTGCGCACACAGCTTCTGCAACCACAAGGACTGAGCTTCGAGCAGGTGAAGGGCTTCCCCGTGGAGCCCGAGCGGGAGGCGCCCGACCAGTTCCACTTCACAGCCGACACCGGCGATGCCGCCGAGAGTGTGGTCTTCCATTCGGTGCTCACAGCCTACCAGGAGGGCGACGCAAGGCGCGTTCCCGATGCGGAGGTCATCGAGGCGGAGGGTGGCGCGGCGGTGCGCCTGCAGTGGCCGGGGAGGACCGCGGTGGTCGTCTGGCGCCTGGGTAATGCTGAACAGGTGCGCCTGGACGACTTCGCGACCGAGGCCGACGTGGCGGTCATCCACCAGGACGGCGATGGCGAGGTCACCGGGGTCTACACCTACGACGCGACCGAGGTCAGCGGGTAGCACCTTGCCGTCGCCGTCCCCACTCCCCTATCCCCTGTCGTTCTCATCCACGATCAACCACACATCCCCGCGCGAGTCCGTCCCGCCGCGCGAGGACACCTCCGCCACGATCTCGCAGGTCGCGTCCTCGCGATAATCGTCCAGCGCCAGGTGATACGTGTTGTTTCTGCTGCCTGATCCTGCCCAGCCGCGGTGCGCGTCGGCGGAAACCTCCTCGCCGTCAACCATCAGGGCGGTGCGACTGATGACCAACCCGTGCGCGCCATCCGTGTACTCCCACTCCACGCTCACTTCGCCCGGGCCGGACAGGTGCTCGGTGATGTCGTAGCGGAGTGTGGTCCCATCCTCGCTCATCTGCTCGGGCAGCCAGCGGCCTGCGAGTATGATCCGGCCGCTGATGAAGCCGAACCGGCGACCGTTCGGCAGAGTGTCGATCTCCCCCGCTTGCAACGCGTCAGCTACCTGCTGCAGCTCATCCGCCAGCGCCACGGTCGCCTCGCGCAGCCTGTCAGTACGCTCTACGTCGCGCTGCGCCGCGCCGACCTGCGCGGCGGCCGCGGCGAGGCCCTCGTGTATCTGTGTCAGCGGCTCCACGAGCGCGCGGATCGCCTCGGAGGAAGCGGCCACACTGTCGGCCGCTTTCTTCCGGTCATCCGGCAGCGCCTGCCTGGCATCCTCGTAATGACCTGCCGCCTCCTGCAGGGCGAGGAGCCTGCGCGCGGCCTCTCGGTACATCTCGAATGCGAGCTTCGCGTACGTCAGCAGATCCCCGTTGCGCCTCGCGTCCTCCTCAAGCTGCTCGACCCGCTCGATCGCCGCCTCGCTCGCCTCGACGATCGCCGGGGCGGCGTTCATCAGGCGCGGGTCCTTGGCGGAGTAGTCGCGCAGTGCTGCTCGCGGAAGTGTCCACCACAGGTCGGTCACCAGCCGCGAGTTGTAGCAGATGGCCGTATCACCCTTGCGCGGCCAGGGCTCAATGATCGCATCGTGCAGCCGCTGCCCCGCGTTGTCGCCACGCAGGCCCAGCCAGTGCCGGGCGTAACGGCGCTCGTAGTTCGGCACCGTCGCGCGTCCGAGCGACCACGCGCACTCGGCGGCGTAGAACATCCCCGGCAGGCTGTTGGTCACGATCGCGCCGTGCTGCCACTCCCAGGTGGTGGTCATGCAGCCGCCGCAGCCCTCCTCCGCACCCGCCTGCAAGAAGCCCCGGATGCCGCGGAAGGTGGTACGGTAGTCGGGCCAGATGCGCGAGAAGCAGACGACGGCCGGCGAGGCCCAGACATCGGCGAACCCGGCCTCCTGATACTCCTCGATCTGCGGGTAGGTGGCCGGTCCGTGGTAGATCCACTCAGTCGGGATGCAGTCTGTGTCAAGCAGATCGATGCTCCCCAGCGTCCACCCCTCGTGTGACGGCCAGAAGAGCATCTCGCGATCGTGCTTCTCACACAGCGCGTTCAGCTTGTTCATGTGCTCGGCGTAGAGCGCGTTGCGGCTCTTCTCATCAATGAAGGCGCGGCACTGCTCACATTTCCCGAACCCGCCCTCGAACTCATCACCGCCGATGTGGATGTACTGCGAGTAGGGGAACTGCTCGGCCAGTTCGGCGTAGATCGTGTCGAGAAACTCCCACGTGTCCGGGTTCGAGGTGCAGTAGACCCAGCGCTGGCCGGCCTCGCGCAGGTCCGCGAGTTCCTCGTGACCCAGCACCGCCGCGGCGTGCCCGAGCGATTCGAACTGCGGCACAAGCTGCACGTGGTAGCGGTGGGCGTACTCCGAAAGCTCGCGCGCCTTTTCGGGCGTGAAGGTGCCCTCGCGCCCGAGGAACGGGAATGCCTCGAACGCATAATCGTCCTCACCGTAGATAACCAGCGTGTTGAGCTTGCAGCGCGCGAGTTCGCGGATGACCCGCTTCCACCAGTCCACCGGGACCGTCTGCCCCCGGGCGACGTCATACTGCAGTCCGCGGATAGGGTGCGCCGGCTCATCGCTGATCTCCACGTGAGGAAGCTCCGCGTCCGCACCTGCAAGCTGCGCGAGTGTCTGCGCTCCGTAGAACAGGCCTGCCGAGTTCGAGGCGGTCACGCGCGCGCTCTCGCCCACGGAGAGGTGATACGCCCCCTCCGGCTCCGCCGCCACGGTCTGCACGCGTTCAAGCAGGATGTCCCCGGCGCGGGGCTCTCCCTGCGTGATCTCCAGCGTGATCCCCGCGCGCTCCTGCGCCTGAGCGACCAGGTCTTCGGCCGCGAAGCGGTCGCGGTCATCGGTCAGTGGGCCGAGCAGGATCCGGCTGTCCGCGCTCAGGCGGAGCGTCCCGTCGCGGAACTCAGCGCTTTGAGGCAAGGGGATGAGCGCGATCTGCCGCTCGCGCATCGCGTCGAGCATCGTCACCATACGCCGAAGCTCCGGCGTGCTTTCGGCGACCAGCGCAGTGATCTCGCGACGGCCCTGGTTGTGCCTGTAGAGCGTCCAGTCGTCGCCCTCCACGACTCCCGTGACGTAGATGTCGATATATCCGCGGGCCACGTCCTCTTCCGTCAGCGCATCCGTGATGTCGATCGGGGAGCGATTCTCGGCATTCCACTCGTCACCGATCTCGATCACGGGCCCCTCGTGAATGATGGGACCATCCTCGGCGTCGCGTCGCACGATGAGCTGATACGATGTGCCCCGCCCGGTGAAGCCGACTACGTTGCTGAGGTTCAGAGCGTACGCCAGCGGCATCTCATCGGGGACCGGAAAGCGCAGCTGCACATACGTGCCGGACTCGATCTCGCCGAGGTGCCCTTCGCCCATCGGTGTAGGCTCCAGCGCCGCCTCGGGACGCGCCATCTCCAGATACTGGGAACGCGCTGGTTGTGCGAGGACACAGCTTGACGCGATGAGCACGCATATGACCGCGAGAATCGTGTTTCGTTTGAGCATCGTCGGACACCGCCCCGGGGCAATCGTTGATGACGTCGAAGTCCCTTTGAGCATAAGCCGGTCCGATTCCTCCACCGGTCGCCGGCAGGTGTGTCAGGCGGGGTGCCCGAAGAATGAGAGGGGTACGGGGGCTGGAAAGGAGACAGGGCATGGCTGAAGGGCATATGATCGTCTACTGGGCGCGGCAGATCCGCGCGCTTGAGGGCGAGACGATTACGCACGTGGACCTCCCCAGCACAAAGGAGGAGTGGATCGAGGTGCTGGAGGGACGGGTGCTGGAGGCTGTCGATACACACGGGAAGAACCTGCTGCTGCGCATCTCCGGCGACCTCACCATCCGCTGCCACGCCCTCATGTACGGTTCCTGGCAGGTCGGTGAGCCGGGCATGGATCTGGACAAACCCGAAGAGCGCGTTCGCCTGCGCCTGCGCACCGCCGATCATGAGGCGGTGTTCTTCAACGGCCCGGTCGTGGATATCATGACCGACGAGGAGCTTGCCGAGTATGAGCCGGTCGCAGGCCTCGGCCCGGATGTAATGAAGGATGACTTCGACCGCGATGAGGCGTGGCGGCGACTGCAGCAGCACGCAAGCATGCAGATAGGACCGGCGCTGCTGGATCAGACCATCGTCGCGGGGATCGGCAACATCTTCAAGTCCGAGGCCCTCTTCGTGGCAGGGATCGACCCGCGGCGGGAAGTCGGTTACATCTCTCGCGAGGAGATCGAGCGCATCTGGGATGCGGTCATCCCGATGATGTGGGATAGTGTCGAAGACGGTGGCCCGATCGCCACGACCCCGCCCGAATTGCGGGATGAGGGACGGGATCTGTATGTCTACCGGATGACCAACAGGCCGTGTGTCACAAGACCGGATGGCACGGACTGCAGGGGGACGGTAGAGCAGTTTCGGCAGGGTGAGAACGAACGCGTGACCCACTGGTGTCCGATCTGTCAGAATTGAATGCGCAGGAGAAAGCATCTTCGGCGGGGAAGGCCCCGCTGATATCAGATTCAACAGGGAGGTATCCTGCATGACCGAAGACGGGACGGGACTGCCCGGTTCGGGAGAGGTCGAAAACCCTCGTGAAGGAACCTCTGATGCGCCGCCGCCCTCGCCGCAGGGCGCGTCGCATGACGCGGAGCCGCCGTCCGCGCCCCGCGGGTCCGAAGGATCGAACTGGCCGTTGTGCCTCATCGCAGGTCTGGCAGGGTGTGGATGTTTGATCGTGGTGGGCATAGTAGCGGCGTTTGCTTTCTACACATATCGCCTGTACAGTCCGCCTGAGCAACAGCCCCAGCCGTACGGCCCCAGTTCGGCCCCTGAGGCCCCGCTGGATGGGGCCGGACAACCTGAGGAAGATGAGTCGGAAACGAGCCCTGAGCCTCCCCGGAAAGAGCCGCGGCCTGTCGAAGAGCAGCAGCCGACGGCGGATCCCGCCGATCAGCAGGGACCGGGCGCGGGTGCGGCCATGGCGTGGGCGAACAACCGCCGCGCGGAGTGGGAGGCGACCATCGAGGATCACTCCGACGACTGGCAGGAGGTCTGGCTCTCGATGGGCCCGCCGGGCTCAGGCGGCACTACGTGGGTGCACATCAGGTGGAACACGCCCTCGGGCCGCTACGGTCTCGTCGATGAGGGCCCGATCGCGAGCGAGGAGTACGAGGAGCAGCCCGGTGCTGAAGAAGACATACCGGAGGTCTACCGGCCGGGCGAAGAGGTGGCGAAGGAGGCCGCACTCGGCTACGCCGAACAGCCCGACTGGGTGGCGCGCGTGGACAGCCACAGCGATGACTGGCGCCAGGTAAGCGTCTCCGTCGGCCCGCCCGCATCGGAGTTCGTCTGGGTGGTCAATCTCACGTGGAACGATCAACTCGATGTCTACGACCAGGTGTCCATGGACGACGTGGACTACCCGGGGATGGAGTGATGGTATGCCGAAGCAAGTGATGGAGCGCAGGGCCTCGGACAACGAGTACCTGCACAGGGATTTTCACGGGGCACTCTCCAACGCGTTGATCTACCTGCAGCAGCGATTCGGCCCCGAGGCGGTGCGCGAGTATCTGCGGCAGTTCGCCCGCAATTACTACGCTCCCCTGCGCGAGGAGATCGGCGAGCGCGGTCTGGAGGCCATGGCGGATCGTCTGCGACAGGTCTACGAGGACGAGGGCGCCGATGTCTGCCTCGAAATCGACGAGGACGGTCTGATCGTGGAGGTCGAAGCGTGCCCGGCGGTCACGCACATGCGCGAGCACGGCTACGAGGTCGCGCCTATGTGGCGAGAGACGATTCGCTCGGTCAACGAGGGGATCTGCGAGGGCACCGCCTGGGAGTTCGAGTTGCTGGCGTACGATGACGAGACCGGGGCCAGTCGCGGGCGCTTCTCCCGCCGCGAGAGTGGTGATGCGCAGTGATCTCATGCATCAAAGCGGCCCCGGCCGTTTCACGACACACGTCGCCGTACGCCTCACCCGAAGAAGGGGGTTGCAGTCGTGATCTCATGTAAAGAATTCATTCCGGCTTACTCGGAGCTTTTCCGCTACCTCGAGGATCGCGGCGGCCACGACGAGGTCGTGCGCTTCTGGGAGTACCTCTCCGACCACTTCCTGCACAACCTGCACGATCTCGTAATCGAGCACGGCCTGCGTGGCTGCTGGATGTACTGGGAGCACACCCTCAACGAAGAGGCCGCGGACTTCACGATGGAGATGGACGAGGAGGGCGGCTGGTTCCGCATCACGATGCATCACTGCCCGTCGAAGGGCATGTTGCTGGAGCTTGATCACATGGAAGCGTATCACGATTACTGCGGGCATTGCGACGTGCTCTACCGCCGGGTGCTGGAACCGCTGGGCTACGAGTGCACGTTTGATATGAGTGAGGTGGACGAGGCGCGCTGCAGCTTTGAGGTGCGCGAGAAGCGGGAGGACTGACGCAGGCGAATCCTGAATCGAATAATGCTGCACCCAACCTGACAATCATTCGCGGGAGGCGCATTCTTCATGGAGTATCGACAGCTTGGACGCACCGGGTGCCGGGTCTCGAAGCTCGCACTGGGAACGATGAGCTTCGGGAATCGCACACCGGAGGAAGACGCACACGAGATTCTCAGCGCGGCCGTCGATTCCGGCGTCAACCATATCGACACCGCCGATGTCTACGGCCCCTCGGAGGACTTCATCGGCAACTGGCTGGCCGAGACTGGCCGCCGGGATGAGATCATGCTGGCCACGAAGGCCGTGTGGAAGATGGGCCAGGGCA
>CAZAHB010000043.1:0-29412 GCA_964484945.1 uncultured Armatimonadia bacterium
AAGGCCACCGGCTACGTGCGCAGTGCGACCGCCACCCCCGCCCGGCGTCAGCCCGGTGTGACGGGTGTGCCGGTCATCAGCGGCTCGCCATCGGTCGCCGAGGACAACGTCTTCGTCGGCTCGCGCACGAAGGAGGACCCGCGCAGCACGGACATCGGCTACGGCTACGTCAGCGCGATGACCCCGTGGCGGGTGCTCTTGTGTGACAGCCACCGCATCGTCGAGACCACCGGCTCCGAGCCAGGCTGGGTCTGCACAGGCACATCCAGCCCGCAGCGGGCGCAATCGTTCATCGGCGAGGACCTCAAGCGGTCATTCAGCCGCCCCGCGAAGGCCACCAAACTGCAGACCGGTAACATCCTCGTGGTGGACACCGGCAATCACCGCGTGGTGGAGATCGACCGGGCCGGGCGCGTGGTGTGGCCGCTGGATCAGTACGGTTACGAATACTACACCAGCACCGACAACCACGATCTGAGGCTCTCGCGGCCCGCCGACGCCTTCCGCTACTACACCTATCGCACGGTGGACATCGGTGGCGTCACGCGCCGCTTCCCGGTGCTGCACACGGTCATCGCCGACACCGGTAACGCCCGCGTGATCGACATCGAGACGCGCTTTTATGACCCGGATACATTCGTGCAGGACGGCCGCCAGCGCCACACCGTGCGGTCGCTGACACCGGCCTACGTGCGCGTGGCCGCGGGCGACCGGGGGGCCGTGCGGGTCAGGTACACGTCCGTCGATCCGATCCACGATCCGGTCAACGGGCAGCTTATCGGCTACCTGTGCGCGGCGTCGAATCTCAACCAGCTTCTCGTCGTGAGCGCCGGAGGAGACCGGCTGGTGAACCCATACGCCAGCGTCGAACTCGGCCAGCAGGGCGGAACGGTCGATTCAACCTGGAGCTCCTGGGCATGGCTATACGATGACGACCCCACCGACGGCGAGGACGTGTCGAACCGCCCGCTGCAATTCGAGAATATCAAGCACGTGGACGTGGAGCGCATCGGCGGGACGATACACGTCGCCGTGACCTGCGGGCGCTACCTCGGGCGCGCAGGTGCCGGTCCGCACCCCGTTTCGGAGCAGGGCCCGGGCGTGTTCGAGTTCCGCATCGATGTCAGTAACACAGCCGATCCCACCACATGGGGCATGGTCGGCGGGGTCTCCAATGACCCCCACTGGTACTTCGTCGGCAGCGATTACAAGGGTCGGGCCATGACCACAATCGACACCGCGGCGAGCACGTACTCCAAGCGCTGGTATCCGGCCTGCTCGCAGCGGGTGTCGTCAGATACTGTGCTCGTCACGAACTCCCTGAGCCAGATCGAGAGCGCGACCGCGGATAACACCGGTGAGCGCGATGCGGTGCTCGGCAGCCACATCTTCGAGGTCGTGACGAACGATCAGGGCGACCTGGATCCGACCAACGACGTCCATACGCTCGATGCGGAGCGCTCGGTACCCGCTCCGGGCGAGATGTGGGTCGATCCGTTCACACAGCCGACGTACGCGGAAGTGAGATGAGGGCAGGCCCGCCGCCCGTCATTCTATCTATCTGGCGGCGGGGCACAGGCGATCTTCTGGAGAGGTGCCATTGATGCGAGCGAAGCTTATAATTGCGATATTCCTTGCGATGATCGTGGCCATTCCCGCGTGCGCGCAGGACGCAACACCGTGGGACGTGCGACCGTATCTGTCCACGTACACCGATGCGACCTACACGTGGAACTTCTCCGCCGTCCGACACCGATTCGTCTGCCCCCATTGTGGCTACAGCATGGACCATCCGGACGCTGCGGCCGTGGCATCCGATTACACCTGCCCGGATCCGTTCGATCTCGGCGCCGGCCACCCCACCGATCTGCCGCTTGTCGAGATGTCGCCTCGCGATCGAGTGCTGAGCGAACTTGACGTCCTGGCAACGGACGCCGACGGGGACGACGATAATCCCCTGGTCGGGCGCCCCTTCCATCCCGGCGGCACGGAGGAGCCGGACTGGAACGCCGACCCATCGCCCTGGGAGGACCCGGCGGCCATCAACCAGGGGTCCTACCTCAACCTGCGTGCGGCGAACCTCGATTACGACGGTGGCGCAGGGGCGCTGGTGGAGGGAGACGGTGACCCGACGGGCGGCACCGTCGCTGACGATGATGGCCTGCGCTTCCTCGTCTTGGAGCCGGGCGCAGTCCGGCCGGCCGCGCGCGCGACATATCTCAATGATTCGGATACACCGCTGCCTCCGGGCACTGCCGACTACCACCGCAGCACCGTCCCCCAGGGGACGCCCGAGCATCCCAATGCCGGCGATTACACCATCCACGTCAACCCATATCGGGTGTCCGACGGTGATGTCTTCTATATCTGGCATTACGAACGTTCCGAAGCAGCGGCGACAGGTTACGACACCGAAGGACTCGAGGTCGAGGTCTACAGCACGCTCTATGGCAATGATTTCGACAGCGATCCCAATGACGCCGATGATGGCACAGATGAACTGGGCAATCTTACCCAGGGCTTTCTGAACACCTACAACACAGAAGGGGGCTGCCAGATCATCACGGATTCGGGCGCCCTTCGAGTTGACATTCCCCGCCAGTTCTCCGGCGAGGAGGGCGAGGGATGGTGGGTCATCAAAGTTCAGATCCACTCCAATGCCACCATGATGCCGCGCCCCGAAGAGGTCAACTATGATCCAGTCTACGGAGATGATCTGTACAACGACGAGCAGGAGCCGGCCTTCCCCGCTGACCTGAGCGGGACCACCACGGCCGGCGCCCCGGACTGGAAACAGTCCTTCGTATATGCCGACACCACCGCTTCTCCCGTGTCGCTCGCAACCGCTGAGGCGGATGATGGCCCGAACTTCCCCGTCTACGAGAAGCAGGCAAACGGTGACCTGTTCACCAGTACCGCCACCGCCGAGGCTACCGAGATATGGCCCTACCGCATGCCTCCCGAGGCGGCCGGCATGGGGCGTGTGATCCTTCAGTGGTCCGATTGCGCCGCCCCCGCGGACCTCCAGTGGCGGAGGACGCCACTGTCGGACGGTCGCGATTGTTTCTACAACAGCGGCCGCGAGTGGTACTACATGGTCGATCCGGCCGATCCGACGGATGCCAACCGACTGGTCGAGAACGCCGACATCGCCGATGACGCCAACCAGATCCCGCTGCCCGCAGACGCGAGATTCATCGACTCCTACTTTATGTGCTCGCGGGTTGATGTGGACAGGACCGCCGACATGTGGGCCGGGCGCGATCCGGCCATTCCCGCTGAGACCGACACAGAAGGGGCTACCGGTGGCTACCCGAACATCATCCTCGGCGAGTACCAGGACAGCGGCCCGACCGGCTGGGTTGGCCGCTACGCACCCGGCAGCCGCACGCCCCAGCGCGTGTACGGGCTGGACAACCGCTCGCATGTGCGCGCCCTGACATGCCCCGTTGGTGACATCGACGGGGACGGAAATCCCGATGGCGGCTGTGGCGCGCGCTACCAGGTCGGCGAGCCCTTCCCGGATGGTGACGATAACGTCCTCGGCCCCGGTGACCCGTGCCCGGCGTGTGGAGCGCCGCTGGTGCCCGCCCGCGGGGAGATCCACCTGCATCACCACGCGGATGTCGCGCCGACGGTGACTGTCGGCGGTCAGACCGACCACATGACCCCGGACGCGTTCCTTTTCGACCCATCCGGCGTGATGGTGCCGATCGGCGCGTCCGATTTCGAGCAGGCGATACAGGCCGAGATCCCGCCCTACCAGCCGCCGTCGGTCCCTGCCGGCAGCACCCCCTTCGCGAACGATTTCGAGAACGATGACGGCTACCGCGGGCGCATGGTGGCATTCAACCGCCCCGATGCTGAGGACGGAATGGCCTGGAACTCCGACTGGGACGCCTACTTCCTGTCACCGTGGACCGGCGACAAGTACGTCGATGCGCCAACGGCCGCCGACCCCGCCGCCCAGTGGTTCTGCAGCATCTGCGGCGCACCGTACGATCGCAACAGGACTGAATGTGAGTACTGTGGCCACACTTTCACTACCGCGGACGACATTCCCGAGCCACCGGTTTCCTACGACGCGATCGCAGCCGAGGAATTCGACCCGTTCGATATCCAGATCTCAGTGTTGCGTGAGACGGGGCTCGCTGCCGACCAGCCGATCGTGGACCTCGGCTGGGTGGCGCCCGGCACGCCCGATAACCGACCGAACACTACCGCGGGGAGCATCGCCGCCGGAAGCGACCCGATGCCCACGGACGTCTCCGATCGCTCCGAGATGCCGGTGCGCAATGAGGGCAACATTGATACCGAGACGGAGATGCGAAGCACTCAGCTGCTGCAGACCGGCGTGGACCAGTCCGTGCGCTCGGTCACACGGTGGGCGCAGACGGTACCCATCACCCTCGGTACACTGTTCCGCTATCGCCCGGGCCCGCCGACGTTGGATGCCGCCGCCTGGTCGCCCGGGACGCCCGAAGCCACCGGGGCCGCGGGCGAGCGCAATACCGCGCTGCTGCAAGCGGGTATCCGGTCCAGCGGCGGCGAGCCGTATCCCAATCAGACGAAGCCCGTGCCGAACGGGCAGCCCGTCGGCAACTACGCCAGCGACGTGCTGCTGTTCGTGGACCTGAACGGTGACGGCGACCTCGACTTCTACGACGCGCAGACCGGCCGGACCGACCGTCCGTCCAGCGAATTTGATCCGGGTATAGACGAGCCGTTTGAGCCCGTGGCGCCCTTCACGACACGGGCCCGCGTCGTCGAATCGCGCCTGCCGCAGAACGATTTCTACTCATCCGATACGATGCCCACGGTGCTGCACGACGAGGCCAATGAGAATCTGCAGGTGCTGTGGGTCGGCAAGCGGGCCGCCGCGAGCACTCCCGGCGATGACGCTCCTGCCGGAACCGGCCCCACGGACCGGCGCTCGCCGACCGCGCCGACAAACATCCTGTATTCCAACGCACAGCTTCAGGATGACCCGGTGAATGATCCGCTCTACCGCGGCTGGCTGTGGGCGCCTGCCGGCGACCCGCCCGAGGACGCAATGGCGCTGTCGGTGAGCAACAGCGCCGGCGTGTCGAACACCACGCCACGCGCGTGGGTGGACGAAAACACAGGCGACCGCTGGGTCATGTGGCACCGCTCGCAGGCCAGCGGGCAGGCCGGCGCAGCGCAGCTTCGCTTCGACACCTCCCCCAACGAGAACTGGAACGGCTCGGATGCCACCGAGTTCATCTTCGGCAGCAGCGGCGCGCACAGCGGCCTGACCGGCTTCACCCGCGAGGGGGCCGCGAATGCGCACTGGCTGCTGTGGCACTCCGGACCGAAGGGCCGCGAGCACCTGCGCTACCGCTGGGAGTGGGACCCGACCTCCGGCACCGTCCCCGGCGATGAGCGCCTGATGGTGGCCAACGCGGCCGTCGGTCAGCGGACCGATACATTTACATCCGCCGGCACCACCTACCGCAAGCCCGCTCTGAATCCATTCACATTCGTCAAGCAGCCGACCGCATTCGGCACCACAGCCGCGGACGGCGGCTTCCAGCTCGATGTACTCTATACCGCGCACATTCGCGCGCTCGGTAACTCCGACATCTGCTGGTCGCGCTTCAACTTCGGTGATCCGGCAACTGCCGACTTCCCGCTCAATACCGCCGCAGATAACTTCGGCAAGATCCCGTTCCGCCGCGTCGTCGGCTCCACGTATGAGGACGAGATGCTCGCGGCCACGGATGCCCGCGGGATGCCCGCGGCCTATGATGCGAATGGCGATGTCGCCGGCTACGTGGGCGACCAGCTTGAATCCAGCCCCCGGCGCCAGTCATTCCAGGCCCGGGATATCGACTGGCTGGTCACCGAGGACTTCCAGACCGACCCGGACTGGTTCGACTGGCTCACCACGTTCGGAGAGGACACGCTCAAGAATTACGATGATCCCAAGTTCTACGTGGGCGTGCTGACCCGTGCCGATGACACCGCTCCGGTCCAGCAGCTTCTGTATTCAGTTGACTGGAGCCGGGGCAGTTACGACGCCTCCACGGGTCTCTACACCGTGGTTCCGCGCCTGATCGGGTTGACGTCCACGGGCCTGCAGGCGCTGCCCGACGCCCCCGCGCCGGCGGATCCGGCCGATCCGCCTATCCCGTCGGTCTGGCATCCCAAAGATGACAGTACAACAGATGAGATCTACTGGCGCACGGTCAATGGCGTGAACGCGAAGGCCCTTCTCGCGCCGAGCATGCGCGACGAAGCGGTTGACGCGGACCTGTGGAACACCGGCACCGGTGAGAATCTCCCCGCGGTTACGCTGAAAATCAACCCGGCATCGGGCATGGTGCAGTGGTCCAGTTCCCTGTTCAATCCCGACAACCCGTACGACAGCACCGCCGTCTTCAACAGGCGCAATACGCCCAACCTGGTGGACGTGGTGATGTATGCCGATTACACGCCGTTCATCCGCCGCGCGACCACCGATCGGGCGAACGATGATTCGCCATCGGCATTCTGGAACCAGGCCGGCAGTGGTCGGATGACGGTCTTCTGGCGCCGAAGCTATTCGGACACGGACACTCCGCACTTCGGGCGGCCGTCCCTGATGCACCGGTCCTACACGCGCGCGATCCAGGTCGGCCATCCGCCAATCGATGACACGCAGAACATCACTGTCGTTGACCGCACGCTCACCCCGCCGGGCGGGCCGGACGTGGAGGCGCCGGCAACACTGCTGTCACCGTCGAGTGGAACAATCGATATCGATGCGGATCCGAGTGCGGCGATGTCCCGCATCGGACACTGGATTGACGTAACCTACACTGACGAGGCCGGGAATACCTGGCAGTCCGAGGACCACCGGGTCGTTGGCTGGAGCGTGGAGAATCCCGTGCCGATCAACGCCGTGAGTTCCGAAGGGCCGCTGCGCGTAATCCCCGAGGTGTACACGGTGGACTGGAACGGCCAGGAGTTCGAGACCGTGCGCTACTGGCTCGCGTGGTCCGGCTCGCGCGGAGTCTACGACATGCGCACAGCCGCCGATGACGGCCAGCGCGTGCATCAGTCGCCGGACGTGTACCTGGCGGTCGTGGCACCGGATCACAGCAGCCTGATCGCTGATATAGAGGTCCCGCGGCTCGAACCGTGAGGGCTTACGAAAGCCTGCCGCCAACCTGAGACGGAAACGTCCATAAAGCTTAAATCTGCAGGCAAGAAGGACTATCGGACGCGGATGGGGAATGACACCAGTGTCGGGAACACTTGACACCACCGCTACGATATAATAGAGTAACCGAGGATCAGGCTGCCCGACGCAGCCGTAACTCGGGAGTTGCGAGGCTGCACCACGGCAGGAGGAGCGCTACATGGCCAGGGGCGCAACACATGTCCTGGGCCTGGACATCGGAACAGCATTCATTAAGGCAGCGGAGATCCAACTGCAGGGAGAACAGTACCACGTTGTTAGCCGCCCTGCGGTGATTCCGACGCCGGAAGGTGCTGTGCGTGGCGGCGTCATCGTTGACGCGCCCGCCGTCTCCGAGGCTCTGAACGAGATACGGACACGGTTCGGCACCAAATCCAGGAAGGTCATCGCCACCGTCGGCGGTGACTCCTCCGTTGTCGTACGGATTACCGAAGTCCCCCGAATGTCCGGCAAGGAACTCGACGAGGCCGTCCAGTGGGAACTGGACGAACAGACCCCATTCCCCGTTGACGAGGTCATCTACGACTACGCCCCGATCGAGCCGCCCGACCAGGACCCGGAATCCACAGAGATGGAAGTGCTGCTCGCTGTGGCCCAGGAGGACCTCGTGGCAGCGCACGTCGAGGCCCTGCAGGGAGCCGGCTTGCAGCCGGTCGCTATCGATATTGAACCCCTGGCAATCGGCCGCGCGATCGTGGACACGGCCGGCCCGGAAGCCGCCGACCAGACGATCGTCAACGTCCATATCGGTGCCACGAACTCCCTGATATTGATCTTCCGGCGTCGATTGCTCAGTTTCGTGCGAGTCATTCCGTCCGCCGGCGAGAATTTCACCCAGGCTCTGGCACAGAACTTGATGCTCGATCCTGATGAGGCCGAAGTCGTTAAGCTGATGCTGGGAAACCTCGAGGATGCGGGGTTTGTCGAAGGCCCCGAAGACGAATTCGCCGGAGAGGGCATGTTCGAGGACGAAGGGGAGGAAGAGGACTTCGAATCCGATTCGGTCTTCGAGCTGTCGAGCACTGAGGATTCAGCCGACGTCGGCCCGGCCGATGAACGAGCCACGCATCTTGAGATTGATGAGGACCTGGGCGACATCGAGGAACCTCCGCCGACTGATACCGAACCGGAGGAGCCGGCACCTCCCGAGGCGCCCGAAGGCGAACCGCAGGATCCGGATCTGGTCGAGGCGCGCGAACATGTCGCGGACGCGCTCATCGAGCCGGTCCTCGACCTCGCCACTGAGGTGAGGCGTTCACTGGACTTCTACCGCCGCCAGCACCGCAACGAGGAAATCGACCGTATTGTGATTACCGGCGGTTCAGCCAATCTCGAAGGTATCGCCGAGCTTCTGACCGACGAGACAGGGATAGCCGCGTCGGTCTTCAATCCGTTTGAGAATCTGCATGTTGAAGACGAGAGCATTCCAGAAAACTACCTGCGCGACATCGGGCCATCAAGCGTCATCGCCGTCGGCGTCGCTCTGCGCGACATGGTTCCTGAGTGAACCTGTCGGCCGCGGCTCCGATCGACTGATCTGAGGGATTGCACGTGCTGAAGATCGATCTTCTGCCCGCACAAATAGCGATTGCGCGAAGAAACAAGATCCTCGTCGCGCTGATCATCCTCCTGCTGGTGGTGGAGCTGGGCGCTCTGGCTGCGGTGTACATGGGTGTTCGGTCCCGGCGTGGTGAGGTGGAGGAAGAACTCGCGGAGGTCACGAAAACCGCCGATAAGGTCCGCGACCTCCAGAAAGAGGTCGACAGCAAACAAAGCCAGCTTGACCCGATCCAGGAGAAGATTGACTTCGTCGAGGAAGCGAACGATTGCGGCAAGCAGTACTGGGATCGCTTCCATGCAATCAACGATTACATCTACGAAAACGCGCGTATGACACGGTTCAGCATCAGTGGGTCTAACGCTGTGAACTTCACAGTGATCGTCGATGACACGACTGAGGCGGCACGGTTCGTGCTGAATTTGGTTCACTGCCCGGACTTGCAGAGCATTAGCGTCTCCGGCCTCCCCGCCGGCATGAGTATTGAGGGCGCGGGCGGCGCGGGAGGCGGCTTCCAGCCGATGGGCGGACCGGGCGCCGAGATGGGGATGGAAGAACCCGGCATGGGGCCGGGGATGGAACCGGGTATGGGAGGCGGGATGGGCGGCCGACCGAGCCCGCAGGCCTCCGCCTCAGGCGAGATCACGCTCGATGTCAGCGCCACACTCACCGACTCAGTCAGCGAGCCTGCCCCCAGCGGGGGCGGTGCAGCCGCGGCTGGGGGGGGCGGAATGGGACCGGGTATGGGGCCGGGAATGGAACCAGGCATGGGACCCGGACCCGGTGCACCCGGACCTCCGCCGGGTGAAGGAGGTCCGGCGCCTGGTGGTGAAGAAGGCGCGCCGCCTGGTGGCGAGGAACCGGCACCCTGATCGCCAACACGGTTTGCCGCATCATGATACTACACGCCGCACGATCGTAGCTCAGGAGCGGGTCGATGGGTCGCATACCGACATGGGCAGTCATTCTGATAGGCGTCTTCCTCCTAGCAGGAGTGGGAGCGCTTGGCTACCTGCTGCAGATCAAGCCCGCTCAGGAAGAGTTGGCTGATCTGGAGGGCCAGCTCGCGGACGAAAAGGACATGGCTGCGAAGCTCGACGACACACAGGCCAAACTCGAGCAGGTCACGGCCGAGTGGAAGGAAGCCCAGGACGAATTGCAGGAGCTGAGGGAGCGGCGGAGCATCCCGATCTCCTTCGGCCATCCCGCCGGTGCGATGATCGCCCTCTGGTATGAGTATCGTCACGATCTCGTGCCACTGCTGGAGGACTGGGTCGAATCAACGGGTTGCACTATCGAAAGTGGGGCCAGCTTTCCCGCCCCTCCGATGACGCCCCCACCTGCTCCCGCCAGCGGGTTCATGCAGATACCTGATGGCCAGACCATTACTCTCACCGTGTCAGGTACTCTCAGCGAAATCGAGCGTCTCTACATGTCGCTCGACGAGTTCGAGAGAGTGGTTACAATAAGCGACCTCGTGCTGCAACCGCGCGAGAACGGACACATTATTGCAGCCCAGATTCCGCTGAATCTCTACCTCCTCGTTGAGGCTCAGGCTGGCGCCGGGGGGGGAGGGGTCGCACAGGGACAGGGCCCGGGCCAGGGACCCGGTATGGGGCCCGGGCAGGAGCCGGGTATGGGGCCCGGGCAGGAGCCGGGTATGGGACCAGGGCCCGAATCAGGTCCCGGTCCCGGAGCGCCCGGAGCGCCGCCCGGCGAAGGCGATCCTGCAATGCAGGATGGTGGAGAAGAACCAGCCGCATAGCATTCGCCGGTCTGAAAAGCAGCCGATAGGTTTTTCCACCTTGAGGATACGCGCGTATCTGGTATAATTACAGCAGAGACGAGAGTAGACTGAAAGGGTCCGACCGTGATCGAGGAGCAGAAAGCAAAAGCTTTGTTTGCCGGCGGCGTCGCCCTGTTCGTCACGGGGCTCGTCGTGCTGATGCTGTTTGTCATCCCGGCGGCCCAGCACACACAGGTCGCAATGGCGCAGGAGCCCCCCGCGGGCGAGGGGCCGCCGCCCGGAGAAGAGCCAGGGGCCCCGCCCGGACCCGGCGCGGAGGGTGGACCGATGGGGCCGGGTATGGAAGGCGCACGGGGGGGTGGCGCGGCCGCGGGCGGTGGCGGGCGTACAGGTGCCGTCGCCGACCCTCTCGAACCAAGCCGCCCGAATCCGTTCCTTCCGGCTGAAGGTGTCGGACCGGCAGAGGTGTCGAAGGCAGTCGTGACCCCACATTACGGTCCCGATTGGAGCCAGCTCCCGATCGCGGAGCGAGTCGGTTTTGTGACACCCGACATACCCGATGCGCCGACACCGCCCACGCCGCGCATCGAGGCGCCACCGGAGGCCGAGATACGGGTCACCAGCATCCTCTGGGACGCTTCCGGACAGGCAATAGCCGCCTACGAAACACCTGACGGCGATACCGGAGAGTTGAAGCCGGGAGATCCGGCACCGGGCACAGGAATGACTGTTCAGCAGATCACTCGAAGCGGTGTCACGCTGGAGAACCAGCGCACCGGAGAAGAACTGGAACTTGACTTGCGCCCGCGTGTTGAGAAAAAGGAGGAGCCCCAGCGCCGACGACCTCAGGGGCGTCGGGGCGGTGGAGGAGGCGGCGGGAACTTCCCTGCCGCTCCCCCCGGTGGCTTCTAACGCGTGATGCTTCACATCACTGCGGGGTATGCAGGCAGGAGTGGATACTGATGCGAAAGACAATCTTTGCCATCGTCGCTTTGCTGATGATCGGCGCACTTGCAGCACCTGCGTTCGCGCAGGATGAGGAGGTCCGCCTGGACCTGGACTTCCGCAACGAATCGCTGAACCAGGTTCTGCAGATGTTCCGGCGTGGCTACGGTCTGGAGTACACGCTCGGCGAGGGCGTGGATCCAGACATGTCGATTACCACGCATCTGCGTGGCGTCACTCTGGATCAGGCACTCAGTTCAATACTGCAACCGAACGGACTGCAGGCAATCTCGCAGAACGGGCGCTACGTAATCCGCGAACGGCCCGAGCCGAAGGAGCGGGACGCTGAATCGCGAGACATTCCAGCGCAATTGGCCGGGGGAGATCGCACACCTCCCGCGCCGGAGCGCACCATTCAGGACTATGAACCGCGCCGCGGAGAGGCCGATGAGGAAGAAGGCGAGGACGAGGAAGAGGAAGACCGCGACGAGATCATGGAGGTAATGTATCCCATGCATCTCGGCGCGGACATGGCCTCAGCCATCTTCGGCGGCGGCTTCGTGGAGGCCGGCGGCTACTACGGCGGCGGCAGCGGCGGAAGCAGCCGCGGCGGCTCCAGCTTCGGCAGCAACCGCGGCGGTTCCAGCTTCGGAAGCAACCGCGGCGGCTCCAGTTTCGGCAGCAACCGTGGCGGTTCCAGCTTCGGCAGCAACCGCGGTGGCAGCAACTGGTGATATCCATGCCGCCGGGGCCCGTCCTCGGCGGCGGCACGCACTCATTCTCGACATGCTCGGGCAGATGGCGTCGTTGGACACGGCGTTCCAGGGAGGGCCCCAAGGTGACGCTCTGCAATTGGAAGATGAAGGCCTTCATCGTTGCATGCATCGCGGCAACAATCGCAATCGGCCCCGCTGTGCAGACCGTACAGGCTGACAGCGCGACCGACGATGACAGGCCGATCAACATCGACGTGCGCGATATGGAGATCGGCGACGTCCTGCGGATGCTTGGCAAGGCCGCGGACGTGAACATCATCGTTGGCAAGGGCGTGTCCGGAGAGATCAGCTCGCTGACCCTCCGCGACGTTTCAGTCGAGGTGGCCCTCAAAGCCATCACGCAGGCGAATGGCTACTACTGGCGCAAGGACGGCAATATCTATTTTGTCAGCTCCGAACCACCGGTATCAGCCACCGCTGCAGCCGAGGAAACTGACGACACGGTCCACTCTCAGGGCAGTGAAGGCAGAGCCGGGCAGCCGCCTACCGCGGAGCCCGGTGAGCAGGGGACTGAGACGCCCCCTCCACCCACTCCATCCCAGCCCGAACCTCCGGAGCAGCAGCAACCTCCGCGCATCATAACAGAAATGATGCCGCTGTCGTATAAGAACGCCAGCGAGGTTGCTGCGATGTTCGGTGCCGGCACCGCTCCGTCGATGTCGGCTCAGGGCATGCACTCGCCCGATACGCGTCGGGCTATGGGCCAGTCCTCACAGAGCGGCGGCTTCGGTTCGATGGACGCTCATCGCGGTCGGCTCGGCGGCACGGGTCTTCCTCAGTTTGAGGGAGATTTGGGAGGCGGCGGAGATATCGGTGGCGGAGGTATCGGTGGCGGTGGAGACACAGATACGGGCACCGGCACTACCACCGGCGGCGGGCGTGGTACCACCGGCACCGGCGGTGACAGCACCATCGAGCTTCCGGGCGAGATGAATATCACCGCGATCATGAGCCACAACGCCATCCTTGCCCGCGGAACGCGCGAGGAGCTTGACGAATTCCGCGAGATGCTCAACCTGCTCGACATCCCCCAGAAGCAGGTCGAGATATCGACGAAGTGGATCGATGTGCAGACCACCGCGGCAGAGGCGCTGGGTATAGACTGGTCAGTCACGAACGGTGCCTGGGAGATCTTCAACCTCGGATTCGCGCCTGGTGAAGCAGCCAACAACGGCATACGATACGGGCGTGGGCGCTGGTGGGCGGAACTCTCGGTGCTGGTCAATACCAGCCAGGCGACGGTCATCAACGAGCCGCGCGTGGTGTGCATGAACGGCATGCCCGGCACCATCGCCTTCGAGACCGAGATCCCGTACTTCTCGGCGACGATCAGCTACAACCAGTTCGGGCAGCGAACGGTGGACTATACCTCAGACTCAGTGACAGTTTCGAACGAGCTTATGGTCGTCCCTCAGATCAACCCCGACGATTCGGTACGCATGCTTCTGTCCCCGCAGCTCGAGGACCAGGTTGGCACGGTCGAAGGGCCGAACGGTGAACGAATTCCGATCGTCACCTCGCAGTTCGTCGAGACCATGGTCCGTGTCGCCGACGGTGAGACCGTCGTCCTCGGTGGCGTCATCCGCGCCGACGAATCAGTCAACGTGCGGAAGACACCCCTGCTGCACGAGATACCGATCATCGGCAAGCTGTTCCGGTCCAAGCGGGTGGAGAAGACCAACAGCGAGCTGCTGATCTTCGTGACACCGAAGATCGTGCGGGACGCATCAACCGCATATTGATACCATAGCGCGAAGTATTGCGCCGCAGACAAATGCACATGACGAACGGCACACATAGCTGTGCCGTTTGTCAGTATTGGGAGGTCAATTTGCGTTCAACCATCGAGCTAACAACAGCGGGGGAATCGCACGGACCGCAGGTGACGGCGATCCTCAGTGGGGTGCCGGCCGGCCTGGCGGTGACTTCTGAGCAGATCGATCGTGACCTCGCGCGCAGACAGGTCGGCTACGGCCGCGGCGGACGGATGAAAATCGAGACCGACAGCGTTCGCATCCGCGGCGGAGTGCGCCACGGCAAAACGCTCGGGTCGCCGATCGCGCTGGTGATTGCGAATCGCGACTGGGAGAACTGGCGGGAGGAGATGGCTGCTGAAGAGCAGCCTGAGGGCTGGTCGAGTGAGCGCGAGGTGACGATCCCGCGCCCGGGCCACGCCGATCTGTCCGGTGCGGCAAGATTCGGGCACTCGGACATGCGCAACGTCCTCGAACGCGCGAGCGCCCGGGAGACCGCCGCACGTGTGGCGGCCGGGGCGGTGTGCCGAAGAGTGCTCGCCGAACTTGGTACGACGGTCCGCTCGCGGACCGTCTCGATCGGTGGG
This sequence comes from uncultured Armatimonadia bacterium, assembly GCA_964484945.1. GTDB lineage: Bacteria > Armatimonadota > Zipacnadia > Zipacnadales > UBA5352 > UBA5352. The sequence goes on from CAZAHB010000043.1 coordinate 14,572, forward strand.
GTCCGCGACGAAGATTTCGACGGATCAGATGACGCGTGGGAAGCTGCTGAGCGCTCCGATCTGCGCTGCGCCGATCCGGAAGTGGCACGGCGCATGCGCGAGGCCGTCGATGATGCGCGCGACGAGGGCGACAGCCTCGGTGGCGAGCTGGAGATCGTGGCTGACGGCGTACCACCGGGTCTCGGAGCGCATGGGTCGGGTGAGACACGCCTCGACGGACGGATCGCGGGAGCGATGATGGGTATCCCCGCGATAAAGGCCGTCGCTATCGGTGCGGGTTTCGAGGCTGCCGACCGCAGCGGCTCACAATTCCATGACGCGATCGAACGCGCCCCTGAGGGCGAGGCGTGGCCCTTTACTCGGCCGACCAACCGCGCCGGAGGGATCGAGGGCGGGATGACGAACGGTGAGCCGGTTGTCATACGAATCGTGATGAAACCAATCCCGACACTGACCACGCCACTGCCCTCGGTCGAGACCAGCACCGGAGCGTCCACCCAGGCCCATGCCGAACGGTCAGACGTGTGCGCAGTGCCGGCCGCGGGCGTTGTGGGTGAAGCTATGCTCGCGTTGGTCCTGGCATCCGCGGCGGTGGAGCTGTTCGGCGGCGCGTGCATGGACGATCTCCTCGCGGCCCATGAGCACTACATGTCGCGGCTGAGGTTGCCGTGGGGGGACGATGTATGAGCAGGCTGAAATCACCTGCGGATACCATCAACCTGACCGGCTTCATGGCGACCGGAAAGACAACCGTCGGTCGGCTGATCGCAGAGCGCCTCGGCCTGGGCTTCGTGGATACTGACACGGTAATCGAAGAGCGTGCCGGCCGCTCGATCCCGGATATTTTCTCCGAAGACGGCGAAGCACATTTTCGCGATCTGGAGACGGAAGCCCTCGAACGCGCCCTCGATGAACCCGGGCGCGTTGTGAGCACCGGTGGCGGAATGCTCCTGCGAGACCAGAACGTCCGCACATTGCGCCGGGCGGGGCCGATCGTATGCCTCACGGCTACTCCGGAGACCATTCTCGAGCGCACCGCCGATGATGAGCACCGTCCTCTGCTGGACGTGGACGACCCGGCCGCGCGCGTCGAGCAGTTGCTTACCACACGACGGGACGCGTATGCCCGGGCTGACTACCACGTTGCCACTGACGGGCGCGCGCCGGAGGCGGTCGCTGACGCGGTCATTCAGAAGCTCGAGAATGATCCGCGCGGGAGGTGGCTGGTCGGCTCTCGGACGGACATTCCGCTGACACTGGAAGATACAGCCTACACAATCAGTGTCGGCAGGGATCTGCTCGAACGGTTGGGGGAGATCGTGCCTCCATCGGAGCCGGGCGTGAAAGCTGCACTGGTCACCACGGATCGCATCGGCCCGCTCTACGCCGAAGCTGCCTGCGGATCGTTGTTGGACGCCGGGTGGGCTGTCAGCGAATTCGCCATCCCCGATGGCGAAAGCAGCAAGCGTCTCGAGATGGCTGCTGACCTGTGGTCGGAGATGGCGTCAGCGGGGCTCGACCGTTCCAGCGCGGTGTTCGCACTGGGGGGCGGAGTGGTTGGTGACCTGGCCGGTTTCGTGGCGGCGACATACATGCGGGGGATTGACCTGATCCATCTGCCGACCTCGCTGCTGGCGCAGGTGGACAGCAGCATCGGCGGCAAGACCGCGATCGACCTCAGCGCAGGGAAGAACCTGGTGGGCGCATTCCACCAGCCAGCGGCAGTCGTGACCGATGTAGCCACCCTTGAAACGCTCCCCGCCCCCGAACTGCGATCCGGCCTGGGCGAGATTATCAAGCACGCGTGTTGCTTTGACGCGGAGATGTTCGAACTGCTCGCATCGCGGCACGAGCAAGTCCTTGACGGATATCCACCGTTGTTGGAGTACCTTGTCGCTCGCAACTGTCGAATAAAGGCGGATGTGGTCCAGCAGGATCCCCAGGAAGCGGGACTGCGCGCGGTTCTCAATTACGGCCACACGGTAGGGCACGCCCTGGAACGGGCAGCCGACGATTGGGCGTTGCGGCACGGTGAGGTGGTCGGCACGGGAATCGTCGCAGAGAGCCGCATCGGGGTCTGGCTCGGGCTGGCAGATCAGGAGACCGCCGATCGCCAGGCGGCACTGGTGAACGCGTGCGGCCTCCCGACGGAGGTCGAGGTGGACGCGGAGACCGCACTGGCTGCGCTGGAGCGGGACAAAAAGATTGAGGCCGGGCGCCTCCGTATGCCTCTGGTGCCGGAGATCGGCAGCTTCGAGCTTGTCGAAAACGTGGACCTGGACGTGGTGAGGCGCGGACTGACGTCCGTGCTGGCATAGCTGATGCAGGAAACGGCGTTGAGCAGTGTGATCCAACTGGCGGACGAAAAGACACCGATCGCCCCGGTCGCCGGGTGGCGACGCTGGATCGGCAGTGACGGCAGGCGGACGTCCGAACTTCTCGTCAGCCAACACGCCCGCCCCGCTCACGGGGATGAGGCCGATGAAGCGCTCGCGCCCCGCATATCCCGCGCGGCTCTTCTGCGCCACCCGGGGCTCGCGCGAGTGCTTGAGGCGGGCGCCGACGGCCAGGCGACCCGTGTCATAGAGGAGGTCGGGAACGCCCGACCGCTTGCCACAGGCCAGCGAATCCCCCGGGGAGAGGCGCTCGCGCGGGAACTTGTGCGCCTGCTCGAGGCGCTTGCGTATCTGCACCGGCAGGGCCTCAGTCACAGCAGCGTATCGCGCGAAACGGTCTTCTCGGACGGGCGTCGCCTGCTGCTCACCGGCACCGCGCTGTCGCGAGAGACCTCCGAGCGAGCGGACGCGGACCTGCGCGAGTGGGCCGAGCTTGTCCTCCAACTGGTCGAGCCGGGTGCCGGGAAGACTCCCCTGGGACTGGGTCGCGAGGCGCCCGACCAGGTGCTGCAGGCGGACAAGCGGGGGGCGACGCTGGACCCGGCACGCGTACTGCGGGCCATCGAACGCGCCCGAGGGCCTGGAGACGCGGATGTCGCACATGCGAATGATGAGACGGGTGATCCGGAACGGTCCTGGCAGATGAGAGCACTTCTCGCCACGGTACACTTCATCGGCAGCCTCATCGTGGGCCTCTTCACCACGGTGCTGACCGTCGCGCTGATCGGCGGTGCGGTCGCCCTCGGCGTGATGTGGTTCCTCGGCCAGCTGCCTCAGGAGACGCAGGTGCCGATGGTGGTGAAAATGGAGCGCGAGCAGGCCCGGGAGCGCCTCGAACGGGAAGGGCTCTCCGTGGCGCGCGTGCGCAAGGCCTATCGCGAGGACATCGAGCCGGGACATGTAGCCGAGACCGATCCGCCACCTGGCATGACCGTTCGCGAGGGCCGGGAGATTACGCTGGTTGTCAGCATGGGGGCAGCGCGGGTGAAAGCACCCCGCCTGGTCGGACTACGGCTTGATGAGGCCCGGGCGCTGCTGAAGAAGAAGGGGCTGCGGCTGATCGACGGCGGAAAGATGCGGTCGGACGCCCCTGAGGGTGAGATCGTCGAGCAGGATCCCGCCCCCGGCCGAAAGATTGCTCAGGGCGAGCGGATCGTGGTTCACACAAGCGGTGGGCCCGATTTCGGGTTGGTCGAAGTCGCCGGTGAGGATGACTCTCCGGAACACGTTCTGTTTCGCCGCGTGGAGATCGTCGTCCCGCGCGGTGAGGCATTGCAGAGAGTGGTAGTGCGCGAGGGATACGGAGACGACCTCGAGACCACGTACGATCGGCTCCACCGCCCCGGGGATCGCATCAAGCTCGACACACACGGGCGCCCTGGCAAGCAAGTTACGGTCACCATCGAAGGCGACGTCGTGTACCGAACGAAACTTTGAGTATGGCAACAGATGATGAGGCACTGGCGAATCTGTCGGAAAGCGAGTTGATTCGTGCCGCGAAGGCGGGCGAAGCCCGGGCATTCGACCGCCTCGTGGAGGATCACTATCAGACCGTGTACAACACGGCTTACCGGATGCTCAGCACCCCCTCCGAGGCCGCCGACGCCACGCAGGCCACCTTCGTGCGAGTCTACGAAGCCCTCGATTCGTTCCGTGGCGATGCCAGCTTCAGCACCTGGGTGTACCGCATCACGATGAATGTGTGTCTCGACGAACTGAGACGCCGCAAGAACCAGCCCTACAGTCTGACCGAAGAGGACGATGATGGCGAACCTGCCGGTGAGCGGGACATGCCGGACCTCTCCGATGAGCCGGCCAGCACCGCGGAGCAGCGCGAGTTGCAGCAGATCGTCCACGATGCGATCGGGAGGCTGTCGGAGGACTTCCGCGCGGTCGTCGTCCTTTACGACATCCGGGGGCTGTCCTACCAGGAGATCAGCGACGCTCTCAATATACCGCTCGGGACGGTCAAGTCGCGGCTGAGTCGCGCGCGGAAGGCCTTGCGCGAAGAGATGGAGCCGTGGGTGGAACTTTTCGACACGTGATCCCGTCCTATCTTTGACTGCAACCCGGACGCGCGAGGATACAGGGATTGATGACCTGCGAGCAGTGCAAAGATAAGCTGTCCGATCTGATCGAAGGCGACCTGCTGGAGGATGCCGAGCAGGCGATGCGAGCGCACCTGCAGACCTGCCCGGACTGTCGGCGCGAGTTAGAGCAGATGCAGGCGATCGTGTCCGCCCTGAACGGTCTTCCGGAGGTCGATCCGCCCGACGGATTGCGTGATCGTCTTCGTCAGATCCCCCGCGACACTACGCCCGGCCCATCGTGGTGGCAGCGTTCCCGGAAGATAGCGGTGACGGTCACCGCCGCGGCCGCGGGACTGCTACTGGTGTGGAGCGGCGTGTTTTTCTACCAGCGCGAGACCGGCGGTGTCGGTGGAGCGATGATGGCCGAGCGTGCAGCGGCGCCCCGCGAGGAGGCCATTGGGAGGCGCGACGCCGCCGACGAGGCCGCCGAGGAGCAACCTGCGGCCGCAGATCTGGCGCCGGACGAGACGAGCCCCGAGAGCGAGGGGCCGCTAGCCTCCGACGCGACGGTGTCTGCGGATGAAGAGGCGCGTTCGGGGCGGTCCGGGCGTGTCCTACCAACGACATCCGCCGACAGGACGGCCTCCGGTTCAGAGACGGCCGAACCTTCTGCTGAGACGTCGGGTTCGGACGGTGGACAGGCGCCGTCGGTCGGTAATGCTTCTCGGCGCGCTCCCGTGGCAAGCGCACCTCCTGCACCCGATTCCGAGCGAACAGAGCCGGCACCTGCTGCGGCCGAGCCACCGTCCATGCGGACGCCTGCACCTGAGGCGCGCACCGACCAGCCTCGCTCGATGGAATCGGAGGTTGCGGATGCGCCGGCCGATTCTGTCGAGAAATCAGCGCCCGGGGGCGGGGTATACGCAGCCCCCGACCAACCGACGATGACTGATGGTGCCGAGGGGGCTGCCGGTCCCGCGGGACCTCACGGGCCGACAGTCATGGCCGAGCGGGCCGCGGAGCCCGAGGCGGGCACGCTTCCGGTGGAACCACCTGCGTACCTCGATGCGGGCGAAGGTGCGAGTGCCCGCATCGGAGAGGGCACGCCGTTCACCGTCGGCGTCACGCCGCCACATGCGAAGACAACCGGGACCATCGTCCCGGCCACGATCCGCATCGAGACGGAGGCGGATGTGGCGCGTGCGCGGGTGACCGTAACCGGCTCTGCTTATCTGGATGTCGTGAACGCCCGCGAGGATGGCGTGGTCTTCGATGGACCGCTTGCCGCCGGCCAGCAGACCGTGCTGAGCGTTCGTATGCTGGCACACAGGCCCGGCGATGCGTCTATCACAATGCGCGTACGCAGCACCGATCCCGTGGTTGACACGCGCCTGACCGTCGGGATGGGGGAGTTCAGCGAGGCAGTGCCGCCCCCCGAGCGCCCCGTGCAATTCAACTTCGTCGGCACCCCCGTGCGCGAGGCAGTCGCCGAGATCTCGCGCCAGTCAGGGATGAGCGTGATCGTCGATCCCGGTGTCGGGGAGGCCACCGTCACCGCCCGCGCCGATGACCCCGTCCCTGCCGCGGCGGCGCTTCGCGCGGTTGCGGATGCAGCAGGTCTGCAGGTTACTGAAGCCGACGGCGCCACAGTCGTCAAAGGAGCCGACCACCAGTAGTGATGCCCACCCATGTGCCTCGACCATCGCCCAACAGCCGCCTGGTTTTCATGATACTGCTCGCGCTGGCGCTTTGCGCCGGCGCATCCCTCGCTGCGGATGAAGCGCCGGAACTGGTTCCGCGAGCCGCGGTGTTTCCGTTCACCGCTCCCCTCGATATCCCCGACCGCATGATCGGTCGGCGGGCCGGCGCTGCAGTCCATGAAGCCCTCGCCGCACAGGCCCCGTGGAGGATGGTGGAGCAGGGATGGCTGTTGCGGTTGTGCGAGCAGGAAGATGCGCGCGCGCCCTTCGCTGTGGGGTATCTGCAGATGCTCGGGCAGCGCATGGATGCTCCGCTTGCTGTTGCAGGCATGGTGGACGAGTGCGAGCTTAACCGCGAGCGCGGCGTGGCGCAGGTCACAATCGTGGTCGAACTGGTAGAGACCGTTGGCGGCGCGAGCCTCGCGTCCGAACGCGGCGTCGCTTCGGCAACGCGTGAGGAGGGCGAGACGCTGGGCCAGGCGCTTGACCGCGCGCTGTCGGAGGCGGCCGGGAATGCAGCCCGGAAGCTCACCTCCTTCGATTCGCTCGAAGCGGTGATTGTCACCACGCTCCCGGATGGCAGAGTGGTGCTTGATGGTCCTCGCGAGCCGCGCATCAAGCCGGGAGCGAAGGTGCTCGTGCTCCAGGGCGATCCCGAGACACCTCAGGCAGTCGGGACGCTGGAGGTGAGGTCGTCGGACCTGACGGTACTTCACGCCAAACCGCTTTCCGGGGACGATTTCCGGCAGGGGCAGAAGGCGGTAGTTGTCACTCGATAGCCCGATAACGCGGAGACCGGAGAGGTTTCTGCTGAAAAGAGGCGAACTTAACGGTGGAGCCGGTGGCTCCATCGATTCGCGTTCTGTGGCAGATTCGTGAGAGGAGACGAAGGCGACGTTTTTCCTCGGACTCGATGTCGGCAACTCCCGGCTGAGCGCGGCCGTGGTCGCGCGGTACGGAAGCGTGCTGGCCAGGCGCGGGGAATACACCCCGGATGAAGGCGCCATCGACGCGCTTCACGCGCTCGCTGATCTCGCGTGTGAGGACGCCGGGGAGCGGCCCGCGGCAGCGGGCGTCGGGTTCGGTGGGCCGGTGGATGTCCGAAGTGGCCGGGTCCGCACCTCCTTTCTGCGAAGCGGGTGGGAGGGATTGCCGCTGGGCGAGATGTTGGCCGATCGACTCGGGATGCCCACCTGGCTGGCGAATGACGCGGATGCGGCCGGCCTCGGTGAGGCCCGTTTCGGTGCAGGGCGCGGGTGCAAGAGTATTCTCTACGTCAATGTGGGCACCGGCATCGGCGGCGCGATTGTCATCGGCGGGCAGCTTCATGTGGGCGCCACATCCAGCGCGGGGGAGATCGGACACCTCGTTCTGAAGCCCGATGGACCGGAGTGCCAGTGTGGCAAAACGGGCTGTCTGCAAGCACTGAGTTCAGGCCCCGCGATCGCCCGTCTCGCTCGTGAGAGGCTGCGCACCGGTGAGAGTGGCAGTCTGCTGGCCGGGACCGAGATCGACGAGGTCACAGGCCATGCAGTCGGGGAGGCGGCGCGCGATGGCGATCCGCTGGCCGTAGATGTGATCGAGGAGGCCGCCGGCTGGCTCGGACTGGGCCTGGCGAACGCCGCACATCTGCTGGACCCGGAGTTGATCGTCATCGGAGGAGGCGTGGCCGGTCTCGGGCCTTTACTCTTCGATCCGTTGCGTGAAGCGTACCGGTCGCATATTTTCGGCCCGGCGACCCAAACGCCGGTCGTACCGGCGGAACTTGGATATGACGCGGGCGTGATCGGCGCTGCGACAGTCGCGATGGTGGGCGCCGGCGCCCGCGCAGAGCCATAAGAGGCAGGTAGTGGGAGGACCAGTTTGAATGATGGATCTCAGCGACCTTGCAGGTTATCCACTGAAATTCGACACGGAGACCGTGGGCCTGTCGTTCGGGCCCGATATGCGCATGCCCCGGTTCAGCACGCGCGAACTGGAGGCTCTGCGCCCGGTCCTGCTGGACCCGGACGCAGATGGTCCGGACGTTATCTACTGGATGTACCGCAACACCGGGATGCCCGAAGATGCTGCGCTGTATGAGGCGCACGGTCTTCGCTACGACATCTCGGCCTTCCGGGCCGTCACCCTTGGCCCGGAGTTCATGAAGACGTCCGGACACTATCATCCGCTGATCCCCGGCACCAGGCACGCCTACCCCGAGGTGTATGAGGTCCTGCACGGTGAGGCCCTCTACATCATGCAGACCGTCGATGACTGCGCGGCGTCGCCTGAGGAAGTTGTCGTCGAGGACGTAATCATGTGCCGGGTGAAGGCCGGGCAGAAGATTATCATGCCGCCCGGGTACGGCCACGTGACGGTCAACACCCTCGACGAACCACTCGTCATGAGTAACTGGGTCAGCAATCGATTCAGCTCATTCTACGGCACGGTCGAGGAGGCGCGCGGCTTCTCCTGGTACGTGGTCAATGACAATGGCGAGCCGAGCTACCTCGAGAACAAGAGCTACGCCCAGGGCGTCCCGGCGGTCCGCTGGGCCGAAGTCCAGGAGGTGCCCGAACTGGGCCTGACATGGGATGAGCCGATGTATCGCGCGTGCGCTGATGCCCCCGAGCGCTTTGAGTTTCTGAATGATCCCGGTCCGTACGAGGATTTGATCTGGGCCAACCTGGACGTTTGAGCACTGTTCCACGCCCGCACCGTCAGCAAGGCGCGATGTACTGCGCTTCCATGGCGACGCGGTCGATCTTACGGAGGTGAAATCATGGAGGGCCGATTCGACAAAGAGGGTCTCTCCTTTGATGACGTACTGCTCATGCCCGCGAAAGCAGAGAGTGCCAAGTATGATGTGTCGATCAATACACTCATCACTCCGGACATCCCCCTGAACATCCCCATCGTCAGTGCCGCAATGGATCGCGTTACCGAGGCGCGACTCGCCATTGCGCTGGCGCGCGAGGGGGGCCTTGGGGTCATCCATCGCAACATGGAGCCCGAAAGCCAGGCCATCGAGGTGGACCGGGTCAAGCGCTCTGAGAGCGGGATGATCATCGATCCGATCACACTCGGTCCCGACCAGACGGTGCGCGAGGCGCTGGAGATCATGGCTGAATACCACATCTCCGGCCTGCCCATCACCACCAGCGATGATAAGCTGCTGGGGATCCTCACAAACCGCGACCTGCGGTTCGAGACCGATCTCGACAAGCGCGTCGAGGATGCGATGACCCGCGAAGGGCTCGTCACCACGCGCGAGGGCACGACCCTCGAAGAGGCCAAGTCGATCCTGCACGAACACAGGATCGAGAAGCTTCCGGTGGTCGATGAAGAGGGCTATCTGCTGGGGCTTATCACCATCAAGGACATCGAGAAAGTCGCCCAGTTCCCCGATGCGTGCAAGGACGAGCACGGGCGGCTGCGGGTCGCCGCCGCTGTCGGTGTCGGCGACGATGCCCACACGCGCGCGGCGCTGCTGGTAGACCGCGGCGTTGACGTGATCGTCATCGACTCAGCGCACGGCCATTCAACGGCCGTGATCGAGACGGTCCGCTCGCTCAAGGACGAGTTCCCCGAGACCCAGATTATCGCCGGCAACGTCGGCACCGCCAGGGGCACCGAAGAGTTGGCCGAGGCCGGCGCAGATGGCATCAAGGTCGGAATCGGGCCCGGATCCATCTGCACCACCCGAATCGTCGCAGGCGCCGGGGTGCCGCAGGTGACGGCTATTCATGACTGCCGCGAGGCGGCGGAAGCCTACGGCGTAACGCTCATCGCCGACGGCGGCATCCGCTACTCCGGTGACATCACAAAGGCCATGGCCGCCGGCGCCGACTGCGTGATGATCGGTTCGTTGCTGGCCGGCACCGAAGAGAGCCCCGGCGAGACCGTGCTCTACCGCGGTCGGACGTACAAGGAATACCGCGGCATGGGCTCCATCGCCGCCATGAAGGATCGCGCCACCGTACGTGACCGCTACGGCCAGATGCACGTGGTCGAGGAGGAGGAGATCGTCCCCGAGGGGCTGGAGGGACGAGTGCCGTATAAGGGCTCGCTGTCCACTGTTGTGCATCAGCTCATCGGCGGCCTGCAGTCCGGAATGGGATACTGCGGGGTCCAGAATATCGAGGCGCTGAAGACCGAAGCGGAGTTCATCCGCGTGACCGCCGCGGGCATGCACGAAAGCCACCCGCATGACATCACCATCACCGAGGAAGCGCCCAACTACCAGATCCCCGACAACGTCTGAGGCCACGCATGAGAGAGCACAGGATCGCGTTTATCGATGGTGACGGGATCGGGCCGGAGGTCGTGGCCGAGGTGCGGCGCGTACTCAATGCCGTCGGTCCGCCGGCCGGGTTTGAGGTCGAGGCGGACATATTCCCATGGGGGTGTGACTACTATCTCGAGCACGGGCGAATGATGCCCGCGGATGCAATCGAGACCCTCAGTCACTACCATGCGATCTACCTCGGCGCGGCGGGCGACCCGTGCCATGTGCCCGAGGAGATAGCGGTCCGTCAGACGGTCCTCGCTATACGCTTCGGATTCGAGCTTTACGCCAACATCCGCCCCGTGCAGCCGCTGCCCGGCGCACCGTATCCGCTCACCCAGCCTCCCGCGGAGGAGATCGACTTCGTCGTGGTGCGGGAGGGCAACGAGGGCCTCTACGTCGGCCTCGGAGGGGGCCGCGGGCCGGGCGCTCCGGAAGTCGCCGAGATCGCATCCACACGCCGCCTGTTCGCGCAGTCCAAGGAACTGGCGCTGCAGACGGGTGTCTTCAGCGAGCGGGGGTGCCGCCGCATCATCGAACGCGCATTCCGGCTGGCGGAGCAGCGCGACGGTCGCAGGCTCGTGACCAGCGCCACCAAAGCGAACGCGATGAAGCACGGGATGACGCTGTGGAACGATGTGTTCGACGACGTTGCGGAAAAGCACCCGGATGTCGAGGCCGAGTGGAACAACGTGGACGCGCTGGCCATGCGCTTCGTGTTGCGCCCTGAAAGCCTCGACGTGGTCGTCGCGCCGAACCTTTTCGGCGATATCCTGACGGACCTGTCCGCGGCGCTTCTGGGCGGCCTTGGCTTCGCCCCCTCTGCGAATCTCGGTGACGGGCACTGGCCGGCGATGTTCGAGCCGTGCCATGGCTCGGCGCCGGACATCGCGGGCCAGGGCATCGCCAACCCAACCGCCGCGATCCTGACACTGGCGATGATGCTCAAAGACCTGGACGAGCACGCTGCGGCGCAGGCTGTGCAGGCCGGCATCCGCGGGGCGGTGGCCGCCGGCGAGGTCCGGACACCCGACATGGGCGGCGATGCCTCGACCGAGGAGATGGGCCGGGCCATCGCACACATTGCAGCGGAGCGCCTGGGCTGACTGACGCCCTGACGCCCGCCTGTATGAGATCAGGCATACGCGCTCTTGTACGATGCAGACACACTCCTTTTGTTCGTGTGGCGTGGGCTTCGATTCCAGCCTGCGGGTCGTACTGAGGTGGAGGAGACGAAGTGTGTGGACGAGCTTTCCCCTGAGACGATTGACCCCCGCCCTGGTCTGCGCCGCAATCCTGATTGCCCGCGTGACATGCCCAGCCGATGAGGTGGATACGATGAGGCAGGAGCTTCCAACCCGCGAAGAGATCCAGCAGCTTCCCGCAGATGGCGGTGACGAGTTCAACCGCCTGATCTTCCAGAGCAGTCCCTATCTGCTCCAGCACGCGCGTAATCCCGTGGACTGGTGGCCATGGTGTGATGAGGCCTTCGAGCGCGCTGCGGAGCTTGACTGTCCGGTCTTCCTTTCGGTTGGCTACTCGACCTGCCACTGGTGTCACGTGATGGAGCGCGAGTCGTTTGAGGACGAACAGATTGCCGCGATCCTCAACGAGCACTACGTCCCGATCAAGGTCGATCGCGAGGAACGTCCGGACATCGATGAGATCTACATGACTGCCACCCAGCTTATGACCGGGCGAGGCGGATGGCCGAACTCGCTGTGGCTTACCCCCGATCGGCGGCCGTGGTACGCCGGCACCTACTTCCCGCCCGAGGGCAGGCAGGGCATGCCGGGTTTCGGCGAATTGCTGACGCAACTCGCGGAGACCTGGGACGAGCAGCGCGAGGACGTTGAGGCCCAGGCCAACCAGGTGCAGGATGCCATCCGCAACTCAGTCTCCCTGCAGGACACCACGCCGGTGCCGCTGACGCGAGCGCTGCTGCGGGGAGCCGTCGAGGCCCACTCCGACCGCTTCGATGAGCGCTACGGCGGCTTCGGGGGGGGGCCGGAGATTTCGCCTCATACGGCTCTGCGCCTGCTTTTGTACCACCACCAGACGGTCGGCCACGAGCGCGCGCTCGAGATGGCCACCGAGACCCTCGGCGCCATGGCACGCGGCGGTATTCACGATCACATCGGCGGAGGCTTTCACCGCTACTCCACCGACGAGTTCTGGCTCGTGCCACATTTCGAGAAGATGCTTTACGACAACGGGCAACTCGCGGCGACGTATGCGCTCGCGCACGAGATGACCGCCTCTCGCGAGTACGAGATCGCCGCGCGCGGGATCTGCGAGTGGGTGTTGCGCGAGATGACCGATGAGGCGGGCGGCTTCTACTCCGCGCTGGACGCCGACAGCGAGGGCGTGGAGGGGAAGTACTACGTCTGGGAGCGCGATGAGGTCATCGAGTTACTCGGTCAGGAGACCGGGGCGCTGGCGTGCGATCTTCTGAACATCAAGCCGGACGGGAACTTCGTCGAGGAGGCGACCGGCCAGAAGTCGGACACAAATATCCCGCACTTGAGCCACGGGGGCATCGACAGCGAGGAACTGTGGCCCTTCCTGCTCGATGTAAAGCAGCAGCTTCGTGAGCGCCGGGCCGCGCGCTGTCGTCCGCATCGCGATGAGAAGGTGCTGGCTGCGTGGAACGGCCTCATGATATCCGGACTGGCCATCTGCGGGCGCGTGTTCGAGGAGCAGCGCTACCTCGACGCTGCGGCCGAGGCGGGGCAGTTCGTCCTGGACGAAATGCGCGTTGACGGCCGACTCATGCGCGTCTGGCGAGATGGAGCGGTCTCGCAGCCGGCTTACCTTGACGACTACGCATTCCTCGCTGTCGGGCTGCTGGACCTGCACGAGGCGACCGACGATGACCGATGGTTGAGCGAGGCGCAGAACCTGGTGGACGAGACGCGCAGGCTCTTTGAGGACCGGCGTCAGGGCGGACTGTTCTTCTCTGCCGCGGACAGCGAGGAACTGCTGGCGCGCGTCAAGCGCCCCTTCGATCAGACGATCCCCTCGGGGAACGCCATGGCCGCGCTCGCGATGATCCGGCTGGCGAAGAGGACGGGCGAGGCGCACTATGCGGAGGCTGCCGAGCGCGCATTGACCACGTTCTCGGCGGCCATGCAGAACGCGCCCACCTCGACCGAGACGCTGTTGCGCGCGGCGGGCCGCTATATTGACCTGCAGAGCGCGGAGCAGGAGCAGCCGACCGAGGATGGGGACACCGAACCTGATGCGCGCACGCGGCGCGGCCCGGTCACCGTCGAGGCGTGGGCATCACGCCGGGCGGTCGAGGCCGGTGACGAGGTGCGTGTGGCGCTCCGCGTCGCTCTCGAGGACGGGTGGCACATCAATGCACACACGCCGCTGCAGGACCACCTTGTGCCAACCGAGGTCGAGCAGGTTGAGATCGAGAACTACGCGCTCATGGAGACGGTCTACCCCGAACCGGTGCAGATTGAGCCGGGCTTCAGCGAGGAGCCGATGGCGGTCTACGAGGGCGAGGTGTGGATCCTCGCGCGGATTAAGGTCGTGCCTGACGCTGAGGAGGGAAGCGCGCCGCTGCACATGACGGTGGCAGCCCAGGCCTGCGACGACACATCCTGCGCTCGGCCGGAGCGCTACACGGTGGAACTGCCGCTGCGCGTGATCGAAGACGCGGGCGGTGAGGCGCGCCACGAGGCCATCTTCCGCCGTTTCGGAGACTGATTCGGTCCCCATGAGGACACTGGCCGCACGTCGGCTGCCGCAAGGCCGGCGGGGCGGCGGAGGTAGTGGCCTTTTCGGCGAAATGGGAGCATCCAAATTCGTGGTGGATCACACGCTTAGTGCGACGGCGACGACGGCCTCACCGACCCCCTCGGGGTTGGGAAACCGCAAACAACTACCCGTTCGCTTCGCGACCCACTCACTCCGTTCGGGGTTGGGAGTTCGCATTGCGCTACACCATAGCGCTGCGCGACCTTCTGCGGTTTCAGGCGGGAGAGGAGGAGCGCACAACTGTGCGCGCAAAAGGCCACACTTGGCGGTTCATAGACCACAAGAACTACCTCCCCCTCTCGCCAGGGAGGGGGTGCCCGAGCGTTGTGTGCGAGGGCGGGGGCGATCGCCGTTCGGGGCGCGCCAGATCCACACAGATTTGGATGCTGGCCAGCGAAATCGACGCCTTGACAGCCCGCCGCCTGGATGATATATTACAGTCCGCAACAAGCAAGTGCGCCCATGGTCTAGTGGTTAGGATATCGGGTTCTCAGCCCGAGGGCCGGGGTTCGATTCCCCGTGGGCGTACCAGCAATTATCTGGCGGACGACCTGCTGCAGGCGGGTCCCGCGGAATCGTGAGGCCGCGCAGACCCTCTGCGCGGCCGTGTCTATTATGTGGTGGGGCCCATGAGTGAGTATCAGACTGACGGGTTCACCGTCGGGGTCGTTTAGGGC
>CAZAHB010000044.1:0-28593 GCA_964484945.1 uncultured Armatimonadia bacterium
CGTCGCGCAAAGCGCGACAGGGCGTTTCTCCGTTATCCTTAATGTTTGATACGGAACCCCTCTAAACCGGTGGTTCACGGGCCATCGCCCGGCGCCTTCCAGGGGATTCCAGCCAGTCGTCGTCCACAGTCGGCTCCCCCCGTGCGCGCTTTCGTCTATCGCCCCAGAGGCAGGGGCGTTAGAGGAGCAGGGGGCTACGGTGCGTCAATCTCCTCAGGCCCCGGGAACATCTCGCAGAGCTTTTCGGAGACATCATCCGGGATATCCGCCTCGGCCGCCCCGAGGTTGTCTTCAAGCTGACTGACCTTCGTGACACCGCTGATGACGGATGTGACCGCATCGTGCTCCATGCACCACGCCATCGCAAGCTGCGCGCAGGTAAGTCCGAGGTCGCCGGCCATCTCTTTCATCGTCTGGACCCTCTGCAGGTTCTCGTCGGTCCAGTAGAGGTTCATCAGGATCGAGTTCTGTGATTCATCCGCGGCGCGTGTGCCCTCCGGCGGCCGCTCGCCCGGCTCGTACTTCCCCGTGAGGACACCGTGTGCCAGCGGGGAGAAGACCACATTCCCGAGCCCGTTCTTCAGGCAACTCGGGAAAACGCTCTCCTCGGGATCCCGCCACATCAGCGAGTACCGGGGCTGATTGCTCACCGGCGGCCGGCAGCCCATCATCTTCGCGAGGTCCACCGCCTCCTGGATCAACTCAGCCGGCCACTCGCTGACGCCCCAGTAGATGATCTTCCCCTGCCGCGCGAGGTCATCCATCACGCGGATGGTCTCCTCCAGCGGCGTCTCCGGATCGGGCCGATGGCACTGGTAGAGGTCGATGTAGTCCGTCTGCAGCCGCCCGAGCGATGCGTGGCACTGCTCGCGGACGTGCTTCGCCGACAGCCCGCGGTCATTCGGACCGTCGCCCATCGGTGCCCAGACCTTCGTGGCGAGTACGTAGTCGTCCCGGTCGTAGTCCTGCAGGATATTGCCCAGCGCGATCTCGGCCATTCCGTTGTTGTATGCGTTGGCGGTGTCGATCCAGTTGATACCGCCGTCGAACGCGACCTTCACACACTCGGCCGCGGTCTCATCGTCCACGTGCATTCCGATCGTCAGGTAGCTGCCCAGTCCGATGGTGCTCAGCTTCACGCCCCATTTGCCCAGGTTGCGGTATTCCATCATCCGCGCCTCCTCGTCAGGCTTCTGTGCAGTCATCAATTGCCTTCGTCACGTCTCCGCCCGGGCCTCCCCTGCCCGCTGGCCGGCTCGATCAGCAGGGTTCCGCCGACCGATCCTCGATGCTCCACTGCCCGCCGGGTTGCGGGAGGTGACAGGTGGCGCCAAAGACCTCGCTGGCGACCCGCTCGATCTCCTCGCGACGGGTGGTCATGTCCGTATGTACGATATCCAGCGTCGTCGCCCCCGCCGCCTTTGCCAGCTTCGCCGCCTGCCGCACGCTCTGGTGTCCGGCCTCATTGTCCGGGGACGGCTCGCTCAGGCCCGTGGAGGCCTCCGTGACGAGATGGTCCACGCCGCTGAAGAAGCGCGCCAGTTCAGGCATGTAGGCGGTGTCCCCGGTGATGCCGATCCCAACCCCTGTGTCCATGTCCAGAAAGCGATAGGCGAGACTGGGGACCGCATGTCGGGTGCGGGTAGTGGTCACGTCAAGCTCATCGGCGCGTAGTTCATCACCCGGCTGCAGCGGCAGAATAGTCGGCCGTGGACACCGAGCCTTCAGACGGTTCGCCTGCAGGAAGTCGAGCGTCAGATCCACGATGCGCTCGATGTCTTCGGCAGGCCCGGCGATCGTCAGATCGGCGGCCTCTTCGAGGTCCTGCTGGCGCATCGCGCGGTAGAACAACACGCTCGCCAGGCCCATGTAGTGATCCTGATGACAGTGCGTGATGAGCACGTGCGAGAGCATCGTCGGATCGTATTCGGGCCTGCGCTTCATCGTAAGCCCTGCCGCCCAGCCACAGTCCACGAGCATATGACCGTTGATCAGAAAGCAGGCGGTGTCGTTATCATCCGGCGACGTGCAACTGGCCGTGCCGACAAACGTCAGCGTTGTCAGCTTGATCGGCTCAGGGTCCTGCCAGTCATCCATCATCATCGTCTCGTTCCGCCCAGTGTCGTGAGATACGCTCAATGCAATCGGACGGGTCGTAATCCTCCGGCTCTACGCCGAGGTCGTGGTCGTGGCGGATTGCCGCGAGATCGCGGAGTTGCTCATCGTCGAAGGTGTCCGTGCCGCCGAGTTGGCCGATGAAGGTCGCGACCTTCGCGCCCTGCTCGACGGTCTCCATGCGGTAGTAGGCCTCCCAGACGTCCTCGGCCACCGTCACGACTCCGTGATTGCGAAGTAAAAACGCGTCGGCGGTTTCCAGCATGGGCAGGGCGCTTTCCGGCACCTCCAGCGTACCCGGCGTGCCGTATTCGGCGCACGGGACCTCCCAAAGTGCAACCGCGATCTCAGTCAGGTACTGTGTCGGCACGGGCTTTCCCAGCGCCGCGAACGCAGTGCCGTACGGTGGGTGGGCGTGGACGACGGCTCCGATGTCGCTGCGGGCGCAGTAACATGCGAGGTGCAGCAGGGCCTCAGATGAGGGATCGCCCGGTCCCAGTGTGCAGCCGTTCGGGCTGAGCTTGACGATGTCCTCGGGCTCCATGAAGCCCTTGGAGACCCCGGTCGGCGTACACAGGATATTACCGTCATCCATCCGCGCGCTGATATTTCCGTCATTCGCGGCTACCTGCGAGCGGACCCACATGCGACGCCCGACCTCACAGATAGCCTCACGCAACCCGGTTCCGTCTGACATGTTTGCTCCTTGAAAATGCCGGCATTCGACGAGGTAAGCAGGGGGCGCGGGACCGACGACGTGGTCGTCCCCGTCCCCGATTCCCGTTTCCCAGTTCCCGTCGGCTCACACGTCGCTGAGCATGATCGGCTCACCGCTGTCGGCGGACTCGTTGGCGGCGATGCTGACCGCGAGGGACTTCACGCCGTTGGAGTAGTCCGAGAGGATCAGCGACTGGTCATCCTGCTCCACGGCATCGACGAAGCGCACGCTTTCGCGGAAGTGTGCGGCGATCGGCTCCCAGCTCATCGTCTCGGTCCCCGACGGGGTGCGCAGTTCGAAGTTGAACTGGTCGAAGACCACCGTCTTCTTCTCGCCCACGATGCACAGGCCGTTGCGCCAGCCCGGCGGGATGCACGAGTTGCTGATGTTCCCGACCGCGCCGCTCTCGAAGCGGAGGTTTACGACGCCGACGTCGGGGACGGAGATTTTCTCCACATCGGTCATCACGCGCAGCGCCATCTCCGCCGAAACGCGCTCGACGTCGCCTGCGATGTACCGGGCCATGTCCACGATGTGCGTGGTCTGTTCGAGGATCTGGCCGCCGGACATGTCCTGCTGGCGCCACCACATCACACCGGGCAGTCCGCCCATCCACCAGCCGAGCACCATGCCGATGGTGTCATCCGCCAGCGCCTCCATCGCCCACTTCGCGGTGTCGTGCGTGCGCCAGTGATAGGCCGAGGTGTTGATGACGCCCGCATCCTCGATGGCGGCCTCGATCTCGCGGGCCTTGTCCATCGACAGCGCGATCGGCTTCTCCACGAAGAGCGCCAGTCCGGCCTCGGCAGCCAAAAGTTCCTGGTCCTCGTGCGCGAAGGGCGGCGGGAAGTTGTATGCTGCGGGGAGGTCCCCCTTCTCGTACATTGCGGCGAAGTCTCCACCGTACGGGCCCCCGCCGTATTCCTCGGCGGCCGCCTCGGCCTTCTCCTCTGCGATGTCGCTGAACGCGACCATCTCGGCGTTATCGATCTTCGCGAGGTTCTTCATGTGCGCATTGGCGATTCCGCCACATCCGACAAATCCGATCTTAACGGCCATGGTTCGGTCCTCCCTCTACGGCTGACCGGCGCATATGCGCCGGGTTTGGTGACTGAAGTGATAGTTCGCAGTGAACAGCAGGAGACCTGCATGGGAACGGCAGCAACGAAAGCAACGAATGCAACGGCAGCAACGGAGAACGGCCTCGACGGCAAGCAGCCCTGTCCGACGTCGGTCACTCTTCGAGTTCCACCTCAACCTCGCGGACGAGGGCGCGCATGGCCTCCAGGGCGTCGTCGAAGCGCCTCGCCCGATGCAGCGGCAATACCTCGTCGGCGTAGCGGGAGGCGACGGTCTGCTGGAGGGCCTCCGAGTCCGCAGGCACCCGCAGCGACCGGATCTCGTCGAAACTGAGATTCGCCGGGCCCACGCCGTTGATCAACCGATGAATCTGCGCCCAGCCGAAGCGAGTCTTCAAAAATGCCGCCACGAAGTCCGGGTCGATGCCCTGCAGCCGAACGATGTCCACCCAGCAGTCCACCACCGCCGGGGCCGAATCGTGGTATACCGCGAGCCGGTTCTTTTCCAGTGACCCCGCGCCGGACCTGGCTATGAGCAGATCGCCTTTGCGGACAAGCGTTCGCTCCAGCACCCACGGCGAGTCCGGCTCGATCCGGGGACAGTCGCTGACATCGACACCACTGTGCCGCAGCGCCCCCTGGCCGATCATCGCCGGGCCCGACGGGTCAGGTTGGGGTGTGCGCCCGGTCACGATCGCGCCGTAGGTTATGTGGTCGATGTATGGCCCCAGCGGCTTGAGGGGCGCATTACACCGGGAGAGAAGCCGCTCGTAGACCGGATGCCAGTAGCCCGGGTCGAGGCGCTCAACGAGGTCGGCGTTCTGTGGTCTGCGGATAATGAACAAATGATCGCTCCTGGTTGCCTGTCAATCAGAGCATCGGGGAGGATATTCGCCGGTCAGGGGCGAATCGCCTTGACCGCAGCGTACATCTGATCACGCAGCCAATGTGGCTTAAACCAGTATCAAGGAGGGCACATCGATGGCTTTCACGCCGGCGCTTGCGGAATTCATCGACTTTCAGGACGCCGAAGAGTGTGCGCGCGTCCGCTCTATCACGAAGGAAGAGATCACCGAGCACGACAACCCGGATTTTCAGATCAGCGTCGTTGAGGACACCTCTGAGTTCTACGGACGGTTCGCGACCGACATCGTCAAGCGGATCGTGGACGCGGCTGAAGAGGGTCGCGAGTGCGTGATGATCCTGCCGGTCGGCCCGGTGCCGCAGTTCGCGATCGCGGCTGAGATGATCAACCGGATGCAGATCGACTGCAGCCACCTCGTTACCTTCAACATGGACGAGTACGCTGACGAGGACGGGAACACCGCTCCGCCGGACTGGGAGGGCTCCTTCGCCACGGCGATGTGGGCGAATCTGTTCGGTCGCATCGATGAGGAGTTGCGGCCACCGGAGGAGAACATCCACTTCCCCGACTCCGACAACATAGGCGATTACTCGAAGATGATCGAGGACTACGGTGGCGCAGACTGCTGCTACGGCGGCATCGGCTGGTGCGGCCACATCGCGTTCTGGGAGTCACACATGGGCCACGAGTATGACACGATCGAGGAGTACACGCAGGCCCGGGCCCAGATCGTCGAACTGCATCCGATGACGATCATGCAAAACGCCCTGCACAGCTTCGGTGGCGACTGGTCGTGGGTCCCGCCGAAGGCCGCGACGATCGCGCCTGCAGACATCATGGGCGCCAAGCACCGCAGCTTCTGGCTTGACGGCATGTGCGGGCCCGCGACGCCCATGAGCTGGCAGCGCTTCATCGCGCGGCTCGTCGCACACGGGCCGGTCAGCAAGTTCATCCCCGGCTCGATCCTGCAGACCGCGCGCACCGACTACACGATCCTCGGCGGTGTCGCCGACAACGTCGAGATCGCCATGTCGTGAGAACGGCAGCACACGTCAGCTACCGTCGGCGCCCGGCAGCGTGCGACAGCAACGACAACGACGAGGCGGCGCAGCTTGAGGGCTGCGCCGCCTGCGTAAGCTTCAGGGGCCTGTCGTCCCGTTTGCCGATCCCCGGTTCCCGACCTACGGAATCCGCGTGCCGGAGTGCTTCACCAGCGTGAAACTCGCAGTCGTACTGCCGCCGCCGGGGACGCTCATGCGCATGAACGCCTGGCCATCCTCAAGCACGTGCAGCACTTCAGTTTCCAACTCCCATGTCTCCAGCACAGTTTCGACCAGCTCAACTTCTATCGTCTCGTCGAGACGACTGCGCACCTCGACTTCATAGCGCTCGATTGTGTCGAAGCCGCTGACCTGGCCGAGTCGATCAAACTCCACTTCGACCTTCTCGCGGGATACCAGCCGTCGGTCCACCACCAGATCGCGCTCATACCCGAGCGGAATGAGGAACGCTTCCATAGGCTCGTAGCTGAGGTTCGCGTCTATGGCATGCTCGCCATCGATTACCGTCATCGGGCCCGCGGGCAGCGATGTGCGTGCCAGCGCGCCGTCGCTCGGCGGCTGAATCTCCAGCAGGCGCTCGACGCGTTCGGCTGCGCTCTCGGTGTCAATGCGATGGATCGTCCACGCGGTGAGCTGGATCGGTCGCATCAATTCGGCACGCGTCGTGCTTCCGGGTGCCAGTTCACGCAGTTTGGACACGCGGAAGTGCACCTGTTCGACCGCGTCACTCCCCGCACCCGGCCGCCCCAGTACCAGGGAAGTGCTGAGGTTCTTCAGATCAACGCCGCTGTCATTCGTCACTGACAACCATCCGGTCAGCGTTGCCAGCGGACGGTCGGCGTCCCGAATCAGCCGATAGTCAGTCTCCCACTTGAGCCCTGCCAGCAGGAAGCTGATCGTCAGGTCGTAGTGATCGGCCTCGGGCGCCTTCACCTGCCACTGCAGAAGGCGGTCTTTGCCGGCGGGTTGGCTCACGTCGCCAATCTCAAGCCCCTGCCCCTCCTCACTCGTTGGTTCGAGGCGAATGGAGGCCGTGTCCACCCTGTCGGACGTCCATGCAAAGCTGACGGCATTGTCGCCGCTCGAAAGCCGCACGCGCGAATGCTGTCGCACCACGGCCTTCGCAGAGTCCGTGTAGATGATCAACTCCGTCTGGTTCGGCCCCGTCATCTGCTGGAGAGTCGGAGCCGCCAGTGCCGGTGCTGCCAGGATCGCCGCGATGATCGCGCTTGTCGCAATCTGCGTCCTCATGGTGGTCTTCGCTCCAGTCGTCGTTGTCATCAGCGAACCGCCAGCTTTTCGGTGGCGGTGGCGCCATGCGCGCCCTCAACAGTGATGCGCACGGTATGATCGCCTTTGGGCAGTGGTCCGGGGCCCGTCCATACCACGTTCGCTGTTTCTCCGGCCCCGACGGACACCGTCTTCGCCGTTGGATAGCATCTGGCCTCCATGATCGCGCAATGCACGGTGGCTTCGACGGATTGCTCGCAATCGACATTGCGGATCGTGGTCTCCACGCGCCACGGCTCACCGTATGTTTGATCTGACGGCGTCACCTCGGTGACTACCACGGGCAGTCCGAGACCCGGCAGCACGCGCACAGGCACCGCACACTCACAGGAGGCCGATTCGGCGTCAAGCACCCGCGCTTGCGCGCGGAGGTCCAGTGTCCCCAGAGACCGTCCCTGTGGCCACCAGTTGAACTCAAGCTCTGTGCGCTCCCCGGCGGGTACGGCAACGGTGCGATGCATCGGGGCCACCCGGCCCGAAGGGACAGAGAGCCGCGCGCGGACCCGCCGCTCGCGGGGACCCGCATTGTGGACCGCGAGCCGCACAGGCGTCGCGCCGTAGGCCCTCACCGTCGGACGATCACTCAGCACAGTCATATCGAGCTGCCCCGGCGAGGACTCCGTCGGAGCGAGCCCCCGGACAGCGTCCGCGGTCCGCTCCCACGTACATCCCGTGGCCATCACGCTGACGACCTCGAAGCCCAGATGCTCGAGCGAATCGGAGGGAGCGGGGAACCACACGTGGCCCTCCTCATCGGTCGGTGCGGAGGCCACGCTCTCCGTGGTGCCCCACCAGCGGCCCGTGACGCGCGCGGTATGGATCGGATCGCCACCGGAATCGACCACATGCACGGCCGCGCCGGGCCTGCCTTCAGTGCGCTCGAGAGAGACGTTGGCGAGATGGATGAGTCGATGGTCCTCCGGCTTCTGGCGCGTGACCCGTCGGAGTTGCCCGCGGGTGTCGATCTGCCAGCGATCGCTGAAAAAGCCCCCCTCCACGAAGTACGCGGCCTCGTAGCAGGTCACGGGCGGCTTGTTGTTGACGTTGAGTACGTGCGGAAGCTGGGACTGATCATTGTTGAAGATCACGTAGTCAGGATAGGCCCAGGACAGCTTCTCGAGGTCATAGGCGAGCAGTTGGGGGGATCCTGAATCAGGCTTGGTGCAGATCCTGCGGTTGGCCACGACCAGATAGGTGGAGAAATCCGTCAGCGGATTGGGATGGCACATCAGTGCGCCGAACTGTCTGCCCGTGTAGCGGCGAATCCCGTTCACCGGATCGCGCACCACCACTCCGTCATTGCGCACCCGGATCGGGAAAGAATGGGCGGAATCCGCGCGTTGAAGCAGCGAACTGGTGTCAAGGCTGCCGAAAATCACCAGCGTGTGTGAAGCCATATCCGCGGGGCTCAGCTTTTCCTCGGGCACTGCCTCGACGCCGGGGCCGTGAACCATGAACGCATTCCAGTCTCGAGCGAACTGCTGCGCTTCCGTTCGATGCCGCGCGATCTGTTCGGGCGGGCCGTCCGTCGCCCAGGCAACCGCGAACGGACGCACAAAGGCATCTCCGACTGGGCCGCACAGTCCCGGATGCTTAACCGGCCCGTCATCCGGCATTCGGACCTGCCAGCCCGCCACATCGCCGGTCGCATCGACCTGTGCTTCAACGGTCAGGGTCTCCGGCGGCCCCTCCCAGACCGGGAAGCCGTCAACGAATACGCGAACCGTCCGTCGGTCTGCCACCGGACTGGCGCGGAGGAAGAGCGTGAAAGCCGAGAGGTTGCGCGTGCTGGCGGTGACCAGGTCGTCCTGCGTGTCGGTGCGAAGAGAGCCGGACATCCCGTCGATCAGGAAGTCTTCGATGCGCCCCCAATACAGCTCACCATGGGGCAGCACCGTGGTCTCCACGTGGAAGCCTCTCGGGTTCTGGATGCGCCGGCGGCCGCGGAAGAACTCGTAGATCGCGCGGTAATCAGTCCCCCGCCCGTGTCCGAGTTCCGGGTTGAAGATAATCTGCTGGTCGTAGGCACCCCGATCAGTGTCCTGTAACTCGCGCAGGCGCCTCCACAGGCGAAGCCCGTTTTCGGGCAGGACCGTGGTGTCGCCTCCATCCACGATATGCCCGACCGTGCCGTGCTCGCCGCGCTCGGCCCAGTACAGCGATGAAGCGGCTTCCAGAAGTGGTCGCCGAAACTCTTCGATCAGGTCGCGGTAATCCTTCCGCGCGTACCAGTGGTGGTGCCAGAGGCGGTAGTCGGTCCAGCCGTCTACACCCATGACTGCCGCAAAGACGTCCGGGTGACGTAGTCCGTGACGAAGCGCCCCGGTGCCGCCCATCGAGCCGCCGGTCATGTATATGCGGTCCAGATCGAGCCCGAAGTTTTCGGCAGCATGTTCGACCACCCGGAGCGTCTCCAGATCGCCCACGCCCTCGTAGAAGTTTGGGCCGCGCGCGTTGAGGTGAATGAGCACCCAACCGTGGCGTTCCGCCCACTCGCGCTGAAAGCTGCCAAATCGCGTACTCACGCGCCATCCGTAGCCGTGGCCGTGCAGGACCGCCGGGTAGCCCGAGGGCCGTGGGGGAGCCGACTCCGGCAGGTAGACGCCGTAGGCCTGCAGGGAATCGTCTACCGGTGAGCGATACTCCACCCGCCTGGAAACGCCTTCCGCGGCGGCTGAAACCGCCGTCAGCGCAGCCAGGAGGCTCAACACGGCTACCCATCTACTCTGCATCGCGGTCCTCCTCATCTGGATCCGGGCTGAAGATCGCCTCGCGCAACCGCGCCAGGGACTGCTCGGTATCGTTCGCGAGCGAATCAGGAGGTTGATCGGTAGAGAATCGCGCGCGGACGTATGACGCCGTCAGTACAGCCAGTTCACCGGCGAGTCGAGGCCGCCGGCGCGCGACCTCTTCGTAAAACTCCCAGGGCGCGGCCGATTCGGGTCGAACGATCTCGTCTCGCGCCAGCCAGCGCAGGGCCTGGCGGTAGGCGTGGATGATACGTTCGGCGCGGTCTGCCCCGGGGCGCAGCGGCCGAAGCCGACGCCGGTACCACCGTGCCAGAAGAATCGCGCCGGCGACAATGGCGGCCACAAGCACCGCGAGGCCGGCCGCAAGCTGCAGGTTCGCCCTCAGGCGCTGTCCGACCTCGATGAAAAATGCCCCGATCCCTGCGCCCCTTTCGCGGAGCCCCTCGCCGGCAGTGGACTCCTCCTCCTGCTCTTCCAGCGGCGTGGGGTCGAAATCGATCCAGCCGGTGTCGGGCAGATAAAGCTCGGCCCAGGCGTGAGCGTCCTGGTCCCGGATTTCGAATGCATTGCGTTCCGGAACCCATTCTCCGGCAGTAAATCCCGTGGCCAGTCGGGCCGGGATGCCTGCGATACGCGACATAACCACCATTGCAGTCGCGTAGTGATTGCACCATCCGCGCTTCGAACTGAAGAGAAAGTGATCGACGAAATCTCTGCCCTGGGGCGTCGGTGGTGCTTCGAGGTCGTACGGATACTGGCTGAGATGATCCTCGATGGCGAGTGCAATCCCCACCGGGCGGCCCTCAGTCTCGGCCACAATGTCCTCCGTCAGTTTCCTCACGCGTGAGGGCAGCGCGTCGGGGACCTGCAGCGTGGTCTGAAGATCGACATCGGGTGGGCGGGGGCTGCCCGGCGGAGCAGAGATCGCGTCCGGTGTCGCGACTGTTGCGGTGTAGCTGTCGCCGGGCAGGATATGGCCGTTGAACATGATCATGCCCGTTCGGTCATATCGAATCGACGGCACCTCAAGCGCAATGTTGTCGGGGCACCACGGGACAGGCAGGGTCCCCAGGAAGCTGTGCCCGGCGGTAATGGTAACCTCGATCTTCTCGGTGACGGCCGGGGAGAGCCCGAATCTTTCGCTCGAGGGGAGATCCCAGACGTTCGTTGGCGTCCGCATCCGCGTCCACTCGCGCTCGCTCTGCTCCCAGGAGCGCCCGCGGTAAATATCGTACGTGGCAGTGCGGACCTTCATCCCGACTTCTGACTCGAGCGTGAGCATCAGGCGGTCGCGCGGCGTCGGGCCCGGCCCTCCAAGCTCCAGCGTCCGGCCCGACGCGTAGGGGGTGCTCCCGCGGCCTATCATCAACCGGGCAATGCGCCACGCAAGCTGTCGGCGGAGCCACTGGCCCGCCCGATTGGAAGAGTCAATCCTGGTGGCCACGCCCGCCAGGATCACCGCGGCGACCGCGGCCGCAAGCAGCAGGCTCACCCACGAGTTCACTTTCGGCCGCCATTTTCCACCGCGTACCTGTGCGCGATCGGCGGTCTCGTCGATCTCATTTGAGCGCTGTGCAGCATGTTCGCCGGCCAGCATCGCGAGCGTGCCCGCGAACACGAGGGCGGTCCCGGCGATCGCGGTGGGGGTCGGCGATGCGATCAGCACCAGCAGCAGGCCGGAAACGGCAGGCAGGGCTGTCTGTGTGAGATCACGCACGGTGCGGATGGCGAAAGCGCGGAATGCCATGACCCAGTAGAACAGGCCCACAAGCGTGCGGTAACTCAGGAGCAGTTGCGAGTCCTGCGCGCCGCCGGTGAATACCCCCAGGCGCCAGTGAATGATGCCGAGGATCAGGGCGATGAAGAAGGTTGCGTAATTCGGCCAGAAGCGCGGCATCCTGCTGAAGTGCAGCCGCCACGCCAACGGGAATGCTGCCGCGACCAGCACCGATAGCTCGATGAGCAGGAGCCTGCTTTCCAGCAGAGTTGAGGACGCCAGCAGCGCGCCCGCCATGGTCAACCAGCCGGCCAGCATCAGCAGCAGCCACCTGCGACGCTCGGCCGTGGTTTCCTCCGGCGGATAATGAGGGTGGGGCGTGAAGCGGTGACGATCCAGCCAGTCGTAGGCGCCCCGCAGCAGCTTCCAGAAACGCGGAACCAGGTTCATCACATCGCCCCCGCCCGGCGCGGCGCAGATCGGGTAGAGGTCGTCAGTGCCTCAGCGATGTCGGCCTCTGACTGGAGCAATGCGGCGCCAATCCCGGCCGCTCGAGCCGCCTCTGCCATGCGCCGCGAACGCATAACCTGATCCTCCGGCGCGTCCAGCATATTGGCCTGCACAATAAGGAGGGTCACTGACGCGAGGTCCCCCAGGGAACTGGAGATCTTCTGCACCAGATCATCGCGGGCGCTTGTGGTGATTATGAATACAGTCGCCCCGCGCGGCACTGATCGCAGTTGGGCCGAGAGGGCGTCGGCGAACGGCCCCTCGGACGGCTGCGCCTCGGCCAGCGCGACCATGATCCGATGCATGTGGGCCTGCCCCGACCCCGGTCGAGCGGTGGCTCGCGGGAGCCCCCGGCCCATCACGGAGACCGAGCGCTGTTCGGCCAGTCCGGCGCGGGCGATAGAAGCCGCGGCCGAGATTGATGTCTCCAGGGTCGAATGGGCGCCCTCGCCGTAGTGTGCGTCCCGGCTCGTGTCCAGATGGAGTGAGATGACATCGTGGCGCAGGGGCTCATATTCCTTAACAGCAAGCTCGCCCACGTGCGCGGTGACCTTCCAGTGCACATGCCTGAGGTCATCTCCGGGTGTATGCTCGCGGATGCCGCGGAACTCTCCCCGATCACGCCGGACCTGGCGACCGCGCGCCGAGTTCATCGCCGGACCTGTGTCCCAGGAGGCGACGCGAGGCACATCATAGGTACTGGGGAAGACAAGCTGTTCAACCGCCTCGCCTCGTTCCGAACGCCCCTCGAACATCCCCAGGGGATCGCTGTCCACGATCACAGGCGGCCCGACCCGATAGCGCCCGCGGGCCGGCGGCCACAGTTTCGCGTCAATGTCTATCCCCGAGCCTGGCGGCAGGGGTGGTAGTTGGATGCGACGCCTCGCATCCGCTCCCTCCACCGTCATGTTCTCAGCCGCAAGCTCGATGACGGCCGAGCCGACCGTTACGCTGCCAATCGATTCGACGCTCAGCGACGGCTTTAGATCTGACCCCTGCGAAGAACTGCCCTTCAGCGCGTGCATCTGCACGTCAAGTCGAGTCAGTGCGAGTTGCGAGAGGAGGAACGCAACGAGGATCACGGCCGCGCACACGCCGGCCAGCACGTACATGACCGTCGCGTCATTCATCAGCCCCACTGTGGCGAAGATCAGGGCGGCGAAGATGAATATGCGCAGGTTGCGGCTCATGGGATCGACTCCCGGCAGATTGCGATCATGCGGGGACGGGGATGCGCTCCAGCAGATCCTCAACGACGTCAGTGCCCGTCAGGCCGCTCACTCGTGCCTCTGGATAGGGAATGAGCCGATGGGCGAGGGCCTCAACTGCAATCGACTTGATGTCATCGGGACCGACGAATTCACGCCCGTCGATGGTCGCAACCGCCTGCGCGCAGCGAACCAGCGCAAGGCTGCCGCGGGGCCCCGCGCCCAGATGCAGCTCACCGGAAGCACGGGTTCCTTCGATTAGGTCGAGGACATAGTCGTAGATCTCTTCTGACACGTGACAGCGCGCAGAGACACGTTGCACAGATGCGATCTCCGGAGCGGTGGTCACCGGTTCAAGCGTCTCAACCGGGTGTTGTTCAAGCTGCCCGCGGACGATCTGTTTCTCTTCATCGCGCTGTGGGTAACCAATGCTGAAACGCAGGAGGAAGCGGTCAAGTTGCGATTCGGGCAAAGGGTATACACCTTCGTACTCGATCGGGTTCTCGGTGGCGATGACCATGAACGGCTGTGGCAGTTCGTGTGTCACGCCATCGACAGTCACCTGGCGCTCCTCCATGGCCTCCAGCAGGCTCGACTGGGTGCGCGGCGAGGCCCGGTTGATCTCATCGGCCAGTACGATGTTGGCGAATACCGGCCCGGGGCGGAAGTTGAACTCGCCCGTGCGCTGATTGTAGATCGAGACACCGGTGACATCGGTCGGGAGCAGGTCGGGTGTGAACTGTATGCGGCGGAACTCGCCACCGATCGAGGCGGCCAGCGACCGCGCCAGCATGGTCTTGCCCACGCCCGGAACGTCCTCCAGCAGTACGTGGCCGCGGGCGACCATCGCCACGAGGGTCCGTTCGATCGCCTCGCGCTTGCCGATGATCACCCGCTCCACGTTGTCGGCGATTCGGTTGCATACGGCAGCCGCTTCGTCCGCGCCCATCTTAGTCTCCGTCATCAACCCCACCATCCTTGCGACAGCAGCGAGAGCAATGGCAGCAACAACACCAACGAAAGTGCCGCCGCAGCTTCCAGGTCGGCCGCTACAGCTGCGCCTCCGCGATGTAGTCCCGGAGCACCTGCGCGTCGTGCGGAAGGATCTCCTCCGGATCGAAGGCCCTGATCCACTCGCCCGACAGCGACCCCTCGTAGTCGATCGTAGCCAGCAGTTCGATCGCCTCGTCGTGCGGGATGTCGCCCTCACCCATCAACGCCATGTCCCAGCCGGACCGCGAGCCGTCGTCGGGCCGGATCCCATCGTGGATGTGGCAGTGGCGCACGTAATCCCTGACGTTGTTGAACGCTGTCTCCATGCTCTCTCCGAAGCGGAAGGGGTGCATGATGTCCCAGTTAATCGCCACACCATCGCTGTCGGCATTGCGCACGACCTCGACCGCATCCGCGCTGTTGCAGTAGGCGTCGTGGGTCTCCAGACACAGATAAACACCTGCGCTATTCGCGTATTCGCCGCACTCGTGCAGCGCTTCGGCGACGACCTTCTTTGCCTCTGAGTACTCCATCCCCTCGGGTGTCATGCCGCCGAACACACGGATGTTGCTCGCGCCCAGGTCCGCGCACAGATCACAGTACTGCTTCGTCAGGTCGATCGTCTCCTCCAGCTCATGATCCGTGTCGAATGCATATCGGCGCGACGTTGCGATTGTTGTCAGAGCCACACCACAGGTATCGAACTGTTCCCTGATTGCTTTGCGTTCCTTCTTGGTGGTATCCAGTTCGATTCCGTGATTGTGATCGGCCTCACAACGCGGCTCAATCGCGTCATATCCGTAACGGATAGCGGCCGTCAGATTCTGCTCAAGGGACCACTCAGGGGCGACGAAGGTCATGAAGCTGATGTTCATTACTACACTCACCTTTCTTCATACTTAACCGGTGCGTCCGGCCTCGGCGGACGTGACAGCCACGGCGATTCGGGTATCAGATAGCGCAGCAGCAGGTCCTCTCCGCTGTCTTCGCCCAGTCCGATCCGCGTGGTGACTGCGACCGCCTCGGGTGGTTCAGGTGCAGCGGCCACGAAAAGCGTGCTCGACGTGATGTCACCGCCGTTGTCGTCGAGCGTCACGCCGAAGGCCTCACAGAGTTTCGCCGGGCCCGAGCAGAGGTCCTTCAGAGCGTGCCGGCCGCGTCGCTTGCGCATTGTGTCGATGCCCTTCAGCGGTTCGACCGCGCGCAGCAAAACGGCCTCGGGTGTCCCCTCAGGCTGCGTCACAAGATTCATGCACAGGTGCATCCCGTAGATCAGGTACACGTAGATCGTGCCGGGAGGACCGAACATAGGCGCGGTGCGCTCTGTCCGGCCGCGTGCCGCGTGGCAGCCTGCATCGCCCTCCGCCAGATACGCCTCACTTTCGACCAGTCGGCCTGCCAGCGTCTCGCCGCCGATCCGGTGCACGAGAACGCAACCCAGCAGCTCTCGCGCCACGTCGCGAGTGGGGCGGAGGTAGAAATCACGCGGAAGGGGATGGAGGTTCCCCACTTGAGAAAGGTTTTCTTGTGAATTCAGGTTTGACACCCCCGGCCGGTGGGTACCGTATTAGTGCGAAGCGTCGGGAAACGCTGAAAAAGACGGAACGCGGCATGAGGCCGCGTCGTCCGCCGGCGAACTTCCCTCCAAGCTTTCCGAGCGTCGGCGGACACAGGCAGCGCCCACCTCTCCCCCGGGTGGGCGCTGCTATTTGTACTTCAGCGCAAGGACCGCGCACACCTGCTCTCGCGGCGCTTCGTATCAACGTTCACAGCGCAACCTCCAGGCAGCGCAGGATTCGAGCAATTGCCGGTGAAATAGTGAAGTGCGCGTCGTCAGGCGAATCAGCGGGAGGAACCGCGAATGCCATCAAAGCGAAAATCGGACATAGCCGTCGAAGCGATTGAGATTCTCATTGACCAGAAGGAAGCTCGCACTCCGTTGAAGTTCGGCGGGGAGGTCGTCGAGAAGCTTCCGTTCTGCACCATCCATCTCGAGGTCGAGAACGGGTGCCATGACATCGCCGAGGGCTGGGGCGGGATCTTCCTGATGGATCAGTGGGGCTGGCCTACCGAGGAGGTATCACGAGAGGTCAAACAGGACGTCATGCAGGGCGTTTTGGATGGCTACGTACACCTTGTGAGCACCCACGCGGGAATGTTTCACCCGATCAACCTTTTCATGGAGCTTGAAGACGACCTGGAACGGATCAACGAGCGCGTCTCACGCGATCACGGACTGGATGAGCCCCAGCCGTTCCTCAGCGCGCTGGTCTGCGTCTCGGCAGTAGATGCCGCGTTGCACGATGCCTTTGGGAATGTTAATGAGATCGACACCTACGAGGGATATGGACCCCACTGGATGGATGATCTGAGTAACTGGCTTGGCCCTGACTTCGAAGGCCGGTACGTGGAGGACTTCATCCTCGATCAGTACAAGCCGAAGGTCCCGATCTTCC
Organism: uncultured Armatimonadia bacterium; assembly: GCA_964484945.1. Taxonomy (GTDB): domain Bacteria; phylum Armatimonadota; class Zipacnadia; order Zipacnadales; family UBA5352; genus UBA5352. The sequence continues at coordinate 16,763 of CAZAHB010000044.1, forward strand.
ACCTCGTGGGAGGGCTGGACAAGCTCACGCGGGATGAACTGGATGAGACCGATCCCGACGATGGCCTCCCGAGCTGTCTGGCCGACTGGATCGCCTACGAGGGCATGTACTGCCTTAAGGTCAAGCTGCGCGGGAATGATCTCGACTGGGATGTCGAGCGCATGATCGCGGTCCACGATGTCGGTCGCGAGGAACTGGACAAGCTGGGTATCGATGAGATGCATCTGACCGCGGACACGAATGAGATGTGCGAGAGTCCCGACTACGTAGTCGAGATGCTCCAGCGCATCCGCGAACAGTCACCGGCGACCTTCGAGCGCATCCTCTACATCGAGCAGCCCACCGGGCGCGACCTCGATATCCACGACCATGACATGTCCGAGATCGCTGAGCTCAAACCGGTCATCATCGACGAGAGCCTCACCACACTGGACACCTTCGACCGAGCCATGGAGCTTGGGTGGTCGGGCGTGGCGCTGAAGACCTGCAAGGGCCACTCCTCGGACATGATCTTCGTCTCGAAAGCCGAAAAGCTGGGCATCCCCTACGCGGTTCAGGACCTCACGAATCCGTCCCTGGCGCTGATACACTCAGTGGGGTTGGGCGCGCGCCTGAATACGATCATGGGCGTGGAGGCCAATTCGCGGCAGTTCTTCCCCGACTCCACCTCTGAGGGCGAGAAGCGCGTCCATCAGGGCATCTTCAATCTCAAGCGCGGCGAGGCGGATACTTCGTCACTGCAGGGGAGCGGCCTCGGGTATCAGATGGACAGGATAAGGGAACAGTGAGGAGTGAAAAGAAGTGAAAAGGGGAACATCAACGGCTACGGCTGCGGGCGCTACCTCCTCGTGAAGTGCTCCCACCACTGTGCGGCGGGCCACGGCGGCTCGTAGATGGCATGAGCGAAGAGCTTGCGTACCTCCAGCCAGCTCATGCGTTCACGTGCGAGCGGGTTCGCCTCGACGGGACTGGCCGGAGCCGCCGCGCCCTGCGCTTCGATCCCCAGTTCAGCGGCCATACTCGTGGCCCGGTAGAGGTGGAAGCCGCAGCTCGCGATGATTGCGCTCTGCCAGCCGTTGCGCCGCATGACGTCCCGGGCGAATACAAGGTTCTCCCACGTCGTGGTGCTGCGATTCTCCATGAGGACATCGCCGGCCGGTGCGCCCCGATCCAGCAGCCACCGCCGCGCGCCCTCAGCGGCCGGAGAACGTTCCGTGACAATGACAGCGGGCGCGAAGCCGCGCTCGTAAAGCGAGATGGCATGCGCCAGTCGCGCGCGGTAGACCATCGAGGGACGGGTGGCGCTCCCGCCCGATCCCAGCACGATGATCGCGTCGGCGGCACGTGCAGGCTGATCATCGGCATGGCTGCGAACCTGCACATACAGCGCGCCCGGCACCAGGCCAACCAACAGCAGGCACACGATCGCGATCCTCGCGCGCAACAGGTGCGCCGATGGGTCCTGACGAAAAAATAGTGATGTGGGATTCACAGGCCAACCGCCCTGTCGAGCGCACGGGTCGGCTTCCTTCTAACCGCGCATCTTCTGTGCTTCACGAACACTCCTCGCCAAATCGCGCAAAGCCGCCAAAGCCCCTATCACATTTCTCCGTATTTCAGCGCGCTCTCCATGTACTGCAGACAGTTGTCGCTGACGTTATCGCTCATCCACGTCAGCGGTCGGGCGGTGGGGTAGAGCATCATCCCCTGCTTCCCTGAATCACAGATCGCGGAGCGGACCAGTTCATCAACTTCGCTGCGGGTGCAGTACTCCAGATGGCGCAACTCGATGTTGCCCATCAGGACCATCCGGCGCCGGCACTGTTGCTTGGCCTCGGCGAAGACGATGTCACCGTCGGGTGGTGGCTCAACCGGGTCCGTCATATCGGTCCCCATATCCATCATCAGATCAATGATGCCGCCGATCTTACCGTGACAGTGAACATGGACCAGCGCCCCGTAGCTTTTTGCCAGTTCGATCAGGCGCCCGTCGTAGCGCACGACAAGGTCCTCGTAGAATTCGCGTGACATCATCGGTGGGGTGGCCTGCTCGGAGCCGCCGAGCCAGATGGCCTCGATGACGCCCGCTTTCAGCAGGTGCTCGAGACGCATATAGATGCGCTCGAACACCGTCTCAATCATACGCTCGATGAGTGGGCGCTTCGAAGCCGTCCACTCCAGAAATTGGTCGAAGTGCATCATATGCGAGACACAGACCAGCGGGGTGGAGACCCCCAGTTCCATGATCCCGCGCTCTCCCCACGCGCGTCGCTCCTCCTCAAAGGGCTCGGGATCCGGCAGTTGGGGCTCGAAGGGAACCGAGAGGATCGCTTCGGCATCGGCCTCGGTCTTCACCAGCGGTTCGATCATCCAGGTGGTGCGCACCCCCCTGTCCCGGCGCTGCACCTTCCTGAGGTCGCCCTGCGGGGTGTGGATGACTGTGGTGGAGGTGATCTGCCCGTCCCGTTCCTCACGGGACGTCTCGACGTACGCATCCGGGATCAACATGTGTGCGCGACTGAACAGATTGCCCGCGGACCGATAGCGGCCCGGAAACGTGCAGTGTTCGGCCACCAGTTCGGCCACACGCAGGTAGTTGTCATCCTGCTGCCACTCCAGAAGATCGCCGCTCTCCCACGCGTCGGGATCGAAGTGGATCGGAGCATAGATCGGAACGCGATCGTACGGTTGCCAGTTCACGCATCGCAGGACCCGCTGCTTTTCGGTCAGAACCACCGACATTGGTTCACCTCTCGGGGGAAGATGGCATGTCGCAGGGGGAATTCGCGGAATGCAGGGCGACACCTGCCGGGCCTGTCGGCGCGAAGGCAGCTTTCGGGGGAGTGCAGTTCAGTGAAAGCGGTCGAGCTTCTCGATCTGCAGTGCCTTGAGCATCGCCAGCTTCGCGTCCCGAGCGATTTGATGCTGGTCCGCGTCGAGCGCGTGAGCGTCTTCGGGATATACAGTCAGAAGAGTGGTGCCGTTGGCGGCCAGGACGGGGTCGCCGCCATTGTCGCCAATCTGAAGCTGATAGCCCTGCAGTCCCGCCTCCATGACCTCGCTGATACGCTGGACGATCGCCTCGGCACGGGCCATCGGCGTTTCATGCTCGGGTCCGGCGTTGAGCACGCGAAAGACCTGTATATCGCGTAGCGAGACCTGGATGCAGTTCTCGTCTCCGCCCTCCACCTTTTCGGCCACCGGATGCCTCCACTCGGTTGCCGCGCGGCGGTTAAGGTCAATGCCTTCTTCCTGGAGCCGTTTCTTCAGCGCAACCACTCGATCCGGGGCCTCGGGGTGAGTCTGCAGAAAGCCCAGTTCGAACTGGGGTGTCCGCCTGTATTCTGCGGCAAGGCGTTCCATGAATGTAACCAGTCCCACCGGATTGTACGAGGTGTCAACCAGGTACTGAACGGCGTGCCTGTCCGCGGCGGTTTCCATATTGATGGAGTATCCACCGAGTATCCCGCGCCGGACGTACTCACCGGCGACCATGACGGTTGACACCATCTCTGTGGGGGCCCCGACCAGAATGCTTGCGATCAGTGCTGCCACGTTGGCCGTGAACATCTCCTCATTGCGTTCGGCCTGCCGAAGGGCATCGTAGGTGCAGTTGTGAGCAATCTCGTGAGCCAGAACGCCCGCCAGCTCGTGGTCGGAACCGACCTCTTCGAGCACCCCCTTCGTGACATAGATGATGCCGCCGGGCAAGCTGAACGCGTTCACCATGTCGCTGTCGAGAAGCCGGACATCGTACGTTACATCCGGCCGATCGCTGGCGGCGGCGATCTCCGCGACCATCTTGTCGAGCTTGGCCTGAGCCTCTTCGTTCTCGTATCGGTCGTACTCCTCCTCAACCTGCTCTGCCGCCTGTTTGCCGACCTCCTTCTCATATTCCGGAGAGAATGGGGGATCGCCTGATACCGCGTACACGGCAGCGGGCGTCCCGACGAGCAGGACGCTAAGCAGGGCTGTCAGGATGATCGCCGATATATGTCTCATACCATATGTACAGACGCAGCCCGACGGCTTACTGTTCCCGGAGAACTCGGGCGGAGGCCGTCTACTTCTTCTTCAAAGTTACATCCAGCCAGAGGCTCTCCCCGGCTGCGATCTTCTGACCGGCATATTGAGCGCTCTGATGGCCGGGGGCAGTCGCCAGGACCCTGTACGTCCCGGGAGCGTACCACTCGAGTTCGTACACACCCGTGGAATTTTCAGGCTGTGCCGCTCCCACCGGCGACTTGCCCTTGAAAAGCACCAGTGTCGCATTGCCAAGTGGCTGGCCGTTACTTCGCGCGAAACCGACAATCCGACCCAGCCGCTGGAAATCCTCCTGGGTGTGCTGGCTCAGTTCGAGCTGCAGCGCGGTTTTGCCCGACACAGTCACCGTTTTCGTCGCGGTGACATAAAGGTCCTTTGCGGCCAGGACGGTCACCTTGCCGTCCGGGATCGTGCCGTTCCAGATCCCCTGTGCGCTCGTCTTTCCGGCTGCCACAACCTTCTGGCTCGACACCACGGCCACTGCTGCCTTAGCCAGCGGGGCGTCCGTGTTTTCGGCCACAACTGTCACCGTCAGTGGGCCGGCTATGCTCGGAATTGCCGTGAGTCCGACTATAACCGCCGCCATGGCAGCCTTGCTCGCCAACTGCCTGGTTGTCATCTGCCTTCACCCTTCTTCCGCCCCGGGAGGCTGCATCGCATCGCGAGGCTGATCTACAGGACGATCGTTCTGTCAGGATCAGGTGCGAGGGTAACCGCCTGACCCGATGAGAGCGTACGCGTCGATCCTCGTCGCGTGACAGTCACCTCACCGGATATAACCGCCAGACGCGCGCCGGTGCCGTTTCCGTCAGAGTGCACCGCGAAGGCCGAGCCCGCACCTGAGAATTCCCCCCAGGGCGTCACCACTGAGAAAGTGTCATCGGCATCGGTGAGATCGGCGCGCAGATCTCCCTTGAAGAGATCGACTGACGTTCTTCCGATACGCACAACAGCTTCATCACTAAGTTCAACGCGCGCCCCACTGGCGAATTTCAGCCCGATCAGATCCCCGCCCAGTCCCCAGGCAACGGAGCGCTCCTTCAGTTCGGCGCCGGTTCGCCCGGGGTGTGCTGTCTTCCGGTCCGGCTCGAAAACGTGTATGGCATCTCCCCCGCTCACGACGATTGCAGGTGCAGCCAACGGCTCAGGTCGGTCCGGCATACCGCGCCCGACCACGATACCGACCGTCACCACAAGAAAGGCAGCGGCTGCCGGTAGCCACGTGTACAGCAGTGACCGGATCACGTCGGTCCTGCGCACTCTGCGACGTGTCTCGGCGACGCCCGGTTCCGGCAAATCAACCGTTTCGAGACCCTGGCGCAGGGCGTCCTCGATCTCGATAAGCTCCTCATGATATCGGCGACATGCTTCGCACTGCTGCAGATGCGCGTCCAGCAAGCGCGCATCATCGTCCCGAAGCTCGCCGTCAAGCTCCAACTGGATCAGGCGTTTTGCTCGCTCACATTCAATTCTCGTCATCGTTCGTTCCAGATCCGGCAAGCAGTATTTGTCGGAGTTTCTCGCGTCCGCGGTGGAGGCGAACTCTCGTTGCCCCCGGCGTGATTCCCAGTGCCTCAGCTACCTCGGCGACAGACGCGTCCTCCAGATAGAAGAGTACCAGCGGCAGCCTGTATGTATCTTTCAGTCGCCCCAATGCCCGAACGGCCTCCATTGCCAGCGGCGACGGCTCCTCGTCTTCCGGGGCAGCAGGTTCGTAGTAGCTGTCCTCGAGCGATACTTCGCGTCCCGAGTGACGTTTGCGCCGGCGCAGCTTCTGCAGACACACTTTCGTGGCTATTCCCCGCAGCCACGGTCCAAATGCTCGCTCGGTATCGAAGCGGTCGAGGCTCTTGTATGTGCGTACGAAGGTCTCCTGGGCGGCATCTTCGGCATCGGACCGATTCCCCAGCATCGACCAGCACAGTCGCTGGATCGATCCGACGTGGCGCTCGATCAGCAGGTCGAAGGCTTCCGAGTTCCCGTTGTTCGCCATCGCGGCGAGGTGGCGATCCGCCATATTGCAGCCATCCTGGCCTGCTTCACGCCGCAATGAATCCAGGTCCGCCATGCGCCACCCTCCAGCACTGTGTTTGCCCGTCAGAGCACTTATGTTACAGCACATTCCGCCTGTTGCATCAGATTCGATCACACATCAAAGACAACTGTCACTTCGAGATGGTCGCCGGTCTGGACGATCTCCAGATCATGATAGGTCACTGCCTTGATCTCCTGGGTCAACACGTCACGGCCTGAAGCGATTTCGACCACGCCGACTTCACAAACCGCTCGCTCATCATCGAGCGCATCCACCCGCACTGCGACCGGGATAAGCCCCTCTATGGTCAATAGTGCCAGTATCTCGCGCAAGCAGTCAACCAGCAGATCCTCCGGAGACGGGCCGGTCCCGGTGACCGTCCTGTAATCGGTGGCTGTCGGAGGCTCCTCCAGCATGACCCCCAGCATCCCCCGCGCCGCCTGCTCAAGCAGCCCGCGCAGATCGGCGGCACGCGCGCGAATTGCGATATCTGCAGTATGGTTGACGGCCTCCCAGCCGTCCGGTCCGCTGTCCATTATACCCCTCGGCTCACGGATGCGCCAACACGCCCCTCGGATAGCTTCACTTCCCCTCCGGGCGCACGAGGACCTGCATGGCCTGCGGCGGGCACCGTTCGTTGACTTTCTGTTGAGCATCATCTATTGTGTTGCTATGCCGAAGGCCGCCGGGCGGCACGAAGTCCCCAGCGGCCGAGAAGGAGTCAGCAGTGCCCCGCAACTGCATTGCTCGCGCACTCACGATAGCTCTCATCACCCAGGTCGGCCTCTGTGGGGGCTGTGCGTGGCTGGCCGCCCCCGGTTCAGCGACGGGGCAGTCCAATGCCATCACGGGTGTCGTGGAGGCACCCGAGCGCCCCGCCACGAATGAACAACCAGAGCCGGCCCCCGGGCCACGCAGCTTCACCATGGTTGCCGTGGGCGATGTGATGCTCGACCGGGGCGTCTGGCGGTTGATCGAGGCCAACGGTCCCCAGAGCATCCTCGCGAAGGTGCGTGATGAGCTTCGTTCGGCGGATATCACCTTCGCGAATCTGGAGTGCCCACTGGCGACCTCCGGACCTCACGCTCCGCGGGACTGCATATTCCGGGCCGATCCCCGCTCCGTTGATGTGCTCCTTGATGGCGGCGTGGATGTCGTTTCCATCGCCAACAACCACTCTCTTGACGCGGGCAAGTCGGGGCTGTTTGAGACGATGGATGTCCTCGACCGGTCCGGTGTAGCGTACTGCGGAGCCGCGCGAGAGCGGGAGAGCGCGTGGAAGCCGTGCCTCTTTGAAGTCAACGGTGTGATACTCGGCTTCATAGCCTGTACCGACCTGAGCTTCGAACACGGAAGCTGGTGCAAAGTTGATCAGGGGCTGGAGGAGTTTCCCGGCCGCGTACACGCCGCCAGCGAAGACTGTGATCTGCTGATTGTCTCCGTGCACTGGGGGAACGAGTACCAGAAAGTCCCCACACAGCGCCAGCGGGCGGTCGCCCACGCGGCCGTGGAGGCCGGAGCGGATCTGGTCATCGGACATCATCCACACACGCTGCAGGGCATCGGGGAGCATAAGGGGGCGCCGATCCTCTACAGCACCGGCAACTTCGTTTTCGACCAGCGTGAGGGGGAGCGCATGGAGAGCGCGATCTTTCACCTCACCTGGACCGAGGGAGAGGGATGGCAGCTGCGGATGGTGCCGGTCTGGATTCCCAGGTCGCGAATGGGGCCGGTCTACCCTGATGCCGGCCGTGCCGCAAAGATCATCAATCGGCTAGCGGGACTGTCAGAGAACCTTGGCGTCCCGGTAGCTGTCACAAACAATGTGGGCGAGGCGACCATCCCCGCGAACCATGATGGTCAGTCCTCGCCGCAATCAGACACCACCACTGTTCCGGCTGCAGACAGATAGAGCCGGTTGAGACAGATGCCGGCTCCCGCGAGCCGGTACAAGGAGAGTTTTCATGCAGCGTATTGCAACCATCGTCGGAGCGACAATCGCACTCATTATGCTTTTGACCGCGGTGCCGTGTCTCGCACAAGACGACACGGTTGTCGCCACCGTGAACGGCCAACCTCTCATGGCCGACAGTCTCGATAAGGAGCTTTATCGCCGCTGGGGTGACATAACCCTCGGCTCGTTGATCCAGGAACTGGCTGTCGAGCAGGCGGCCGCCGAAGCGGGCATAACCGCAACTGAAGAAGAAGTGCAGGAACGCGTGGACAGGTTCCAGCACCGAATCGATATGCAGGGCGCGCAGAGCGGTACCAATTTCTCGATGTGGCTTGCCAAGCACAAGATGAACCCGTATGCCTTCCGCAAGTGGATCCGCACCGAACTGCTGCTCGAGAAGCTCGTGGGTAAGGATGCGGAGGTCAGCGATGAAGAGATCGCTTCTTACTGGGAAGAGAATCAGCAGCGGTTCCAGCAGCCCGAGCGCATGCGCGTGAGCCATATCTGCGTGAAGGACCGTGCCAAGGCAGAGCAGATTCGCAAGGAGATACTGGACGGTCTGGCCTTCGAGGAGGCCGCGAAGCAGTACTCGATCGATCCCTACACGCAGGAACAGGGCGGCGACTTCGGAGTCATCACGCGCGGCGACAGCAGCTTCCAGAAAGCGGCATTTGCGCTCGATGCGGATAACCAGATGACTGAGCCGGTCCAGACCGAGAAGGGCTGGCATATTATCCGCCGCGATGAGCACATGCCCGCCGGCACGCCGAGCTTCGACGAAGTCAAGGACGAGATACGATCTCAGCTCGAACGCCAGAAGTTGCTCGTCCTTATGAACAAGAAGCGGCAGGAGATCATGCAGAACGCCCGCGTCGAGCATGAGGCCGACCCCGACGAACTCGCCGCAGAGTAAGCGAACTGACGATTCTACTTGCGCGACGGGTGATTGCCTGTGACAGAGAAGATGCGGCCCGCCACGGTCGATGACATGCCGAAGTTGCAGCAGATCGTCCAGAATGTCTGGGCGATAGGCTCCGATTTCTCCCTCGAGGAGAAGTACGGAAGTGTCGGCGATGAAAGCTGGGATCGCTGGCTGCTGCCGAAGGTGATGTCGCGGCTCTGGGACGAGATCGGCACTACCATCATTACCGAGATTGACGGAGAGATCGCGGGGTTCATCAGCTATGCGATCGACCGAGACCGCGAGGTAGGGACGATACACTACAACGCGGTCTCCCCGTCCGCGCAGGGGCATGGGATCGGCACCGCCCAGGTCGAGCACGTCCTGGATATCTTTCGTGACGCGGGCATGCGCGTCGCCTGCGTGGGCACAGGTCTGAACGAGGGACACGCTCCCGCGCGGAGGATGTACGAGAAGGCGGGGTTCGAGCCGGTGATCGAATATCGTATGTACTCACGCCGGCTGGATTGAACGCTTCGGGTCGAGATGGGCTCAGTCGAGCAGGGCCGCCGCCCGGGGGTATCGGTCTCTGACCACAGCCAGTGTCTGGTCTGCGTGACGTTTCAGCATCTCGGTAATCTCGCCGACGTCCACTCCAGCGCTGTGCAGTGCCAGCAGGCCCGGGTACCCGGCGATCAGGTCACTGCTGTCACGGCGGTCGATCTGCTCGGCGTGACGCAGAATGTCCACCAGATTGGCATACGAATCGGTGCCCACGTAATCCTCGGGTCTCTTGAGCACATCCACCATGTAGGCTTCCGGTGGCAACTGTGCCCAGGCCATGCCCAGTTGCCGCAGCAGACAGGGCACACAGCCCCCACACTGTCTGTTCGCGCGACCCGCCGCCCAGCATGAGACCGTCCCCTGAATCTCATCCACGGTCAGCGACGGTACGAGAATGTCTCGGATCAACTCCGCTTTGGTCTGATAGACAAATGGGTTGCGGAGTGTCGCGGACATGCCTGCCGCCTCAACGATCCGGTTCATCAGCTCCAGCGCCATCGGATGCGTCGAGTGGGTTGACATGCTCCCCACGCGCGAGGAGGTCAGCGGCAGCCCGGCGGTCAGCACTCCGTTTTCACACATGAACACCTCGTCCAGCCCCGCTGCCTCCGCCGTTGCGAGGGCCAGCACCATATACAGCAGCGACCTGCATCGACGAGAGGATTCGCGCTCTTCGGGCGGAGGATACGCGAGGGTATCGGCCCCTCGCGGATCAGGCTCGATGGTACACGGACGCGCGCTGCTTGTTTCGGGCCAGTGTGCATCAAGCGCCCCCAGTACACGTTCCTGGGCCTGCAGTACAGCCGGATTGCCTGACCGATGAAGACTATAGACGGGACGTCGGCCCGTCGTCTGCAGCATCACCGCTCCCGCCAGCGAATCAAGCCCCCCTGAGAGCATGCACACGCAATCGGCGTCTTCGGTCGTGGCGGCCTCACCGGTCGAGACAGGAGGAAGCATGTCCGCTTCGGCCGGATCGAAGTTGAGCGTGAACCGGTCCCGCGTCAGTTCGTGGACGAGACGCTGAAATCGATCGGCGAGACCGCGCCACAAGTCAACGCGTCGGACAGGGATGGTAAGGTCGATCGCGCGCGGCCAGTCCTCACGCTCTCCGCGCATAACGGCGATGTCAGCCGTATAGAGGGCTGTGGCGATATCCACCAGATCCGCGACGGGATCGTCCAGCTTTGCTTCGTCTTCTGAGCGAAGCAGGCTCAGGTCGCGCTGCACGTTGGCACACGTGCCCTGCCAGGCGATGAGCAGGTCTGCTTCTGGCACTCCCGGATTATCAGTGGCGACTTCATCCGGGGAACCATGAATCGCGGCAATGCGAGAGGGCATCTGCTCAGCCCACCCCCGCACCCAGGACATCGAGGCCCTGCTCAACCCCGGTGGCCACCACCGGAGAGAGCGCCTCAGCGCGTTCCCGCGGGGATAGATTGATTGCGGAGGCGAGGACGTCCTCGTAATCCCCCAGAGACAGTTCGTTCCACGCCTGCCGACAGTGTGCGGCCCCGGCGTCCTCGAGGCGGTTCGCGTGACTGACGGACGGCAACCCCTCCCCACCGATGAAGTCGCCCACATCTCTCGCGACGAAGTATCGGAAGGTCTGATCGAGATCATGCCCCAGAAACAGTGCGGCGGCCCGATTCAACTGCCCTGCCCGACCAAACTGCGCAAACCCCTCCTCCGCCACCGAGAGCGGCACTTCCATGATCCTGGTCCCGGAGGTGGAGAGGGTGGCGATTGCCAGAGCAGTCGTCCCGACTGCCTCCAGGGCGAGGTCGCCGAAGCGAGATGAGACGCGCTCACCGGCGACGAGGCCTTCCGCTCTGTCGCGCAGCCCGGCCGCGATCTGAACGGCGGCCGGCTCGCGCCCGGCGGCGATATCATCAAGGACCGCCGTCAGACCCGCATGCTCGACACGCTGCACGCCCTCAACGACCGTCCCCAGACAGGTCGCCACCGCTGCATCGCTCATCCCCGCCTTTGTTTCAGGCTCGAGGGCGGAAACGATGCGCGAGGTAACCTCAGAAGGGTCCGGATCGGGTTGCGAGTAAAGCTCGCGCACCCGCTTCCATGCTTCTGTTTCAGGCGATCTGTGGAAGGTCGAGGTCCCCATGAGTGGTCGTCCACGTCATCCCGGTTGCACGCACGTCGGGCAGGCGGATCTCAACGACGTATGAATGGTGTCCGGTCGTGATTCTCCAAATATCAATCGAAGCATCCAGAAATCCCTCCGTCTCTTCTCCACCCGGGCATATGAGACCTTCACCTCGGCTCCGTATCAAACATTAAGGATAAGGGCAAACGGCCTGTCGCGCTTTGCGCGA
>CAZAHB010000045.1:0-27739 GCA_964484945.1 uncultured Armatimonadia bacterium
ACACCTCGCCGTCCACGCGGCGCACCGACACGTGCATGTGCTCGGGATTGTCGGCCTCCACGGACAGATCTTCAGGCGCGCGCGGCGCGAGGATCGCGGATTTCAGCGCAAGGGCCTCGCGGCAGAGGAAGTCCATGCCGATCCCGAGGTGCGGATAGTTGCCCGCGTGCGAATGTGTGTACCACAGGAAGCCCTTCGCGCCATACACGACCGCCTGATAGCACTGATTGCGCAGTTCGGTGAGGTTCGGCGCGCGGTTGCCTGCGCGCCCGGCATCCCCGTAGTTGAAGGCCTGGGGCGTCACCCACGCGGGCTTGTCGCCATCGGTCGCATCGTTGCAGGCCTTGATGAACTGGCTCGTACGGTCGATCCCGCGGCCGGTGAGGCCGCCCTCGATGAACAGTGGGTACGGGTCGGGCATCAGAATGTCAGCGGCGTCCGCGTATGTGTGGATCCCCGCGATCGAGTTGTTCAGCATGATGCAGGGATGGTACGGGTCGGTCTCGCGGCAGACCTGGTATATCTGCTCGGAGCGACGCGGCAGTTCGGGCCGCAGCTCCGGCTCATCCGACATGTACCAGGCCAGCAGTGCCTCATGGGTCATCAGTCCGCTGACCCGATCGCGAAGGTGGCCGGCCTCCTCTTCGCTGAGCGGGCGCTTGACGACATCCCCGCGGTTCATGAAGGGCCGGCTGTAGGGGTAGAGCGTCACGTAAAGCCCGGCATCCGCGATCCGGTCCATGCGCTCGACGTTCTCCTCCACCGAGCGCCACTGGGCGTTGTAGTCCTGCATCGCGGTATACGGAGAGTCCGCTGTGTGCGAGTCGATCCTGTAGCTGAACCAGCCGAAGGGCAGGAAGGGCTCCCCGTTATGCAGCAGCACGTTGTTCTCGTCGATGCGCCACTCGTGCCCGCTCGGCGAAGGAGGGAGCTTGCGCAGCGTTCGTCGCGCGACGTGCACGACTTTGCCATCCTCGTCGGTAAGTTGCACGCCGACCTGGTAATCACCTGTCTGTAAATCGCCCGCCGGGATCGTCATCTGCGTCTCTGTGCCCGCCGGAACCGGTTCCCCCGCCGACATCAGCGTGCCCAACCCGTGGGCCTCCTGCGATTGGGGCTCAAAGATCCCCGCGCGGAGTGTTCGCTCCGCAAGCTGCTCATCGCTCAGCGCCAGCGTCACCGTCAACTCGACCTGATCGATCTGCTGGGTGGCGTAGATGCAGTCACGGTAGCACGGGCGCGTGATCTCGACGCTGATCGGAGTGTACTCGATCTCGACCGGGATCGTGCGAACGTAGAGCAGGCGGTCAGGGTCGCGGCGATCCACCAGCCGCAGCCGCAGAGCGCCCGCGCCCTCCTCCTCGACCGGAACGGTGAACGTGACCTCGCGGCCCTGCTGATCGTCCAGCCCAATGTTGACCGGCTCTCCGGCGCTCACCGTGTCCTCATGGATCAGTTCAGGCCGCAGTTGCAGCAGCCACATGCGCCCGCTGCGGTTGGTTACATGTGTCTTCGCCTCGTACACGATGCCCTCGCCGCCCCGGTGCACGAGCACCTCGAAGGGGTCGCGCACGGTCCACATGTACGGCTGGAGATCCGCTTCGGGAAGCTGCAACTCGGCGTATCGGTTCGGCTGATGGAAGGTGCCGAGAGCTTCAGTAAACGAGGACAACTCTCGCTTCCCGGCTCTGCGCTCGCGGGTGACGTTGATCGCCCACGACTCGGCAGCCGCATCGGTCAGTTCAAGCTGAACGAACGGTATCGCAATCTCCACCGCCCAGAAGTCGTCGCCCCGGGTGACCTCCGCCTGCCAGTCGCAGTCCCATCGGAGCGCGCGAACGGTACCGGCCTGCTGCATCTTCGCATCATACAGCGTCCCGAGGGGATTCGTTGTCAGGTGATAGTACTCGCTGCGGTCGCCGTCCGGGTCGATCATGACCTCCACGCAGTCATCGTGATGGACCTTGCCATCTCGCTGCGTAACATCTGCCTTCAGTTCATCCATCGCCGGCTCATGGCACTTCAGGCCGACGTAAAGCTGCGCGTCATCGAAGGACACGGCGAACTGCGTCTGTGCTTCGGCCCGCACCTCCGGTTCGCCGAGCATCGTGAAGTCACTGTGCCACTCGGCCTGCTGCCAGACCGCATCGTCAAGCCGCCCGTCGAGCGCGGGTGAGACGTCCGCCTTCTGGCCGAGGACCGTGGGCTGGGCCGCACAGGCTGAAGCGGTGATCATCAGAATGACCGTCAGCCGGGATACTGTCATGGGACACCTCCGCGAGATGGTCATACGTCTCGGTCGCGCCGGCTACTTCGCCGGATTCCCACCGAACACCTTGGCCCATGGATGAAGTTGTCTGGCGTGCGGAAGGGCCGGGGATCAGAGCAGGTCGGGCGTGGCGAACGGCAGGGCAGACGCCAGACTGAAACACATTCTGGCGCCGCATTCCTCGTAGTGCTATACTCTCAAACGGCATCCACTGCCGGGAGCCGGAGGCGAACGCCGGCCCGCTGGAGAGACGGTTGCGGCTGAGCAGGCACCCAGAATGATGGCCACACCGCACATGCTGACGGGGGCCGTGATCGGACGGGCGTTCAGTCGGCGCCCGAGCGTCGCGATGTCATTCGCGTTTGCCAGCCACTTCGTGCTGGACGCCGCACCGCACCTGGACTCGAACGATCTGTATGGCTCGACGACCGGATGGACCGCGCCCGAGGTGGGGATCGCGCTCGCGGACGTCGCGCTGGGATGCGTCCTTGTACTCGCCCTGACCCGCGCCCGATCGTGGCGACGCGTGGCCCTGTGGGGGGCCGCGTTTGCCTTCATTATCGACCCGCTGTACATCATCCCGCGCCTGGGGCCGTGGCTGACACAATGGTCCGGGACCGCGTGGCTCGATCGCTTCCATCACGGCATTCAGCCGGATGTGTCACCTGACAACCTGCTGGTGGGCTTCGGCACGCAGGCGGTGGTCATCGCGGTTGCGGTATGGCTGCTGCGCCGCCGCGACAGTACTGACAGAACCCATGGCCCGCCATGCGCCGAAGCTAATGACACGTAGAGAGGAAGTCCGACCATGCCCGAAGACCAGGTCGATCTCGAAGCGGTGAAACGCCATTTCCGCGAGGACCACTTCGCCGCCACAAGCGGCGTGGAGATACTGGAGCTTCAGCAGGGCTACGCCCGCACGGCTCTGACGATTGAGCAGAGGCACCTCAACAGTGTGGGGATCCTCCAGGGCGGAGCGATCTTCACCCTGGCCGATCTGGCTTTCGCCATGGCCTGCAATTCAGGGGGGCGGGTCGCCGTGGCGATCAACACGAGCCTGTCATTTCTCCGCGCCACGCGATCCGGGACACTCACTGCCGAGGCCGAGGAGGTCTCGCGCAGCAGACGCATCTCCACCTGCACGGTACGCGTGACCGACGAGGATGAGCAACTGGTGGCGCTGTTTCAGGGGACTGCCTACATCAAGAGCGAGCCCTTCCCACCTGAGGACGCCTGATACCCGCAGTGAAGTCGTACACACAAACGGGGCGCCGATCACATATCGGCACCCCGATTCCGTGTCGTTGCCGTTGTCGTTAGCTCGTCGCTCGCAGCTCGTCGCTGCCGTTTACCACCCTCGCGAGGCCAGGCGCTCCTCTTCGGGCATGGCTCGCACGTCCAGGCCCTCCATCGCCGCGCCGCGCAAACCGCGTGATGCGTTCGCGACTTCGGCCGGATCCTCGTAGTAGGTGGTCGCGTGCACGATCGCCCGCGCCCGCTCCGGCGGATCCTGCGACTTGAAGATCCCCGACCCGACGAAGACGCTCTCGGCGCCAAGCTGCATCATCAGCGCCGCGTCCGCCGGTGTCGCGATTCCGCCCGCGGCGAAGTTCGGCACAGGCAGACCGCCCTCGTCGGAGACCTGCTTGACGAGGTCATACGGCGCGCCCATCTTCTTCGCCTCGGTCATGAGTTCATCATCGCGCAGGCCCGTGAGGTGCTTGATCGACGTCTGCACTGAGCGCATGTGGCGTGTGGCTTCGACGATATTGCCTGAGCCCGCTTCGCCCTTGGTGCGGATCATCGCGGCTCCCTCACCGATTCGCCGCAGCGCCTCGGCAAGTTCCGTGCAGCCGCAGACGAACGGTACATCGAACTCGTGCTTGTCAATGTGGAAGTTCTCGTCCGCCGGGGTGAGAACTTCGCTTTCATCGATAAAGTCCACGCCCACTGACTCGAGCACCTGTGCCTCGGCGAAGTGCCCGATACGGGCCTTGGCCATGACGGGGATCGTCACGGCCTCCATGATCTCCTCGATCACGCGCAGATCGGCCATGCGCGCCACGCCGCCCTCTTTACGGATGTCGGCGGGAACGCGCTCAAGCGCCATGACGGCAACCGCACCGGAGTCCTCGGCGATCTTCGCCTCCTCGGTGGTGGTGACGTCCATAATGACGCCGCCGCGGAGCATCTCCGCCAGTCCGACCTTCGTTCGCCATGTGGATTTTTCAGCCATGATAGGTCACTCCTGCCTCTGTCTCTACGACAGGTTCAAAAAGCCCCGCGACAGCCGTCCTGCCACGCGGGGCCTCGATTCGCTGGCTCCATGAATAGGATAGCACCCCCGAAACGGGGAGTCAAGGAACCTCTCGGACGGGTGGAATGTGGTGGCGACGTCGCCTCTTTGCCCACTTGAAATGCGGTGCACAGAGGGCTTCCTGTGCCCTGCGGTCAATCTATCGGTAAGCAGGAGGCGGCCAGAGGAGGCCGGTGCATATGCGACACGTAGCGATCGTCGTAGCGATGTTCGGGATGCTCTCGGCGGCGTGCGTTACCGCCCAGCAGCGCGAGGTCGTGTACTTTGAGGATTTCGAGGCCGATGTCGGACACTTCATCAGCGCGGATCCCGCCGCTGAGATCGGCGTCACACAGGATCCGGAGCACGTCTTCTCCGGGGAGCGCTCCCTGGAGCTTGATTACGTGCAGGCGCCGATTCGCCCCGATGTCCGCGACTGGGGCTTCCCGGGCGCGATCTTCCTGCCGACCCCGGATGGCGCCGCGGATGTCGGTGAGGTCGCGTTTGCGCTGAAGACGAAGCTCGCCACGCCGATCGTCGTGATACTCACCGAGGGCGAGGATGGTCCGCGCTACTCCTCGATGCTCTGGTCCCGCGCCGACACATGGCAACAATACTCGCTGACGCTCGACGAGTTCACGCCCGACCTCGAAGGCCCGGACGACCCGAATGGGAAACTCGACCCCGGGCAGGTCTCGGGCCTGGTCATCGCAGACGGACACAGCCTCGTGCGCATGATCGCAGAATCCAGTCCCCTCTTCCATGTGGAGCCGGCGGCCGAGCAGACGCTGTGGCTCGACGAGTTCGCGGCCCGCGCCGGTCAGCCTGAAGCGGCTCCGGAGATCGATCAGGAGCCGCTGGTGCGGTATTCCCCGCCGATGCGCGAACTGTTCACCGTCGGCGGGCGGGATGTCTCGATAGCCTCCGAGGAACAGGCGGACGGGGCGTTCGCTCTCCGGGTTGACTACACGATCCCCGCCACGACCCTTTTCGGTGTGCTGCACTCGATCCGCCCCGGCGCTCTCAGCGAGGGCAGCGCGCTGCGTTTCCACACGCGTACACATCGAGACGTGACACTGCTGGTGGTGCTGGAGGAGCGGAGAGGACCCGGCGAGACGGGCGTGAGCCGTTACCAGACGATGGTCCCACTCGAGCCGTCGGACGATTTCGAAATGGTCACACTGCCGCTGTCGTTGTTCGAACTGGGCGATGACCAGACCGACCCGAACGGGGAGCTTGACGCGGACCTGGTGAACCTGCTCTCGATCGTGGACGCAACCGCCATCATCGAGAACTCGGAGGTCCTCAACACGCTGCGGCTGAAGGCGCCGGTGGTGGTGGAGTAGCGAACCAGTGAGCAAGCGCGATGGAGAGAGAGCGTCACTGCGCCTGCCCCAGCTCACTGAGGGCCTTCTGCGCCGCCCTGCCCGCCCATCCGTCCTGAGCGAGTTCTCTGGTCGCCTCCCAGTCCGCGCGGGCTGCGGTTTCATCGCCGGAGGCAAGGTGGGCCTGGCCGCGGTAGAAATGGGCGCTGGCGTACTCAGGATCGGCTGAGATCGCCCTCGTCAGGTTGTCGATGGCCGTCTTCAGATGGCCCCGCTCAAGGCTCACCAGGCCTCTGTTGTGCCATGCGCGGGCGTACTGCGGGTTGATCTCCAGCGCCCGGTCGCAGTCGGCGACCGCCTCTTGGAGATTCTCCGTCTCGTAGTGGATTCGCGCTCGGGCCAGGTATCCCACCGCGTAGTCGGGGCGGACCTCGACCGCGCGAGTAAGCTCACTGAGCGCGTCATCCAGGCGGCCACCGGCGCGGTAGACCTGCGCGCGCTCGGTGCGTGCGTCGATGTGCGCGGGGTCGAGGCTCACCGCCATCACGAAATCCTGGAGCGCGCTGCCGTTCCCCAGTAACATCTTCGCGAGGCCGCTCGCGTAGTAGGTCTCAGCATTGCCCCGGTCATTCACGATACGCTTTCTGCAGGTCTCGAGGGCCTTTGTGGCATCCTGCTCCGCCTGCTCGAAGTCTTCCGAAAGGAGGTAGGCGTGGGCGCGGCCGACGAGCGCCATTGGGTTGTCGCCGTCACTGTCGAGAGCTTCCTCAAAGCACTGCGTGGCTTCGGCAAGGTCACCTGCAGCGAGTGTAAGCAGCCCTCGCTCCAGCCAGGCGTCGATACATTCCGGGTCGGTTGCGAGGATCATCTCGCACACATTCAGTGCCTGGTCGGTCCGCGCCTGGTAGCGCAACGTCCGAACCCATTCGAGCAGTTCCTGCTGCTGTTCCCGCTGAGCGTCAGTGAGGTCGCCCGCGAACGCGGGAGCGGCAAGTGGCAGCAGGATCAGGATCGCAATGAGACGCATGCGGACCATACCGTGCTCCTCGGTCGAAGAGATACATGTACCGATCTGCCATTCATGAGTTTCGCGGATCGCGCGGGCAATCCTCCGCCCCGCGGCGGCAGGGGGCTGCCGCCGATGCCGAGAATCCCCAAATGCGTGCAGCCAGACCTCTTCGCGTGTTCATAAGGAGAGATGATGATGCGCACCGAGACGACCCACTTTGAGACGCCCGGAAAGACCAACACCGATGAGACGCTGCGACTGGCGCTCGAGACGGCAGCGGACAGGGATATCTCCACGATCGTCCTCGCCTCCACGACCGGCGACACTGCTCGCAGGGCCGCGGAGATGGTGGAGGGGACCGATATCACGCTGGTGATCGTGCCTCACCAGTTCGGCTGGAAGGACCAGCCGGAGTTTGATCTGGACCTCGTGCCTGAGCTTGAACAGAAGGGGCATATCTTCCACGCCGCGACGATGCTCTTCCACACCAGCGACTTTTACGGCAACGACGCCTGCCGCGCGATGGCGAACATCCTGCGCACCTTCGGTCAGGGTACGAAGGTCTGCCTCGAGATTGCGCTGATGGCCGCGGACGCGGGCCACGTAACGCGCGACGAGGAGTGCGTGCTTATCGCCGGGACCGGACGCGGAGCGGATACCGCGATGGTCGCCACCGCCGCTCCGACCATGCAGCTTGATGACTTCAGTGTCCACGAGATCCTCTGCCGGCCCGTCCAGCGGTGACGGCAGGGAAGAGTGAGAAGTGAAAAGGGGCACGGCAACGGCGCAGAAGTCGCGGCCGTACCGTATGACGACCGATCATGAAAGCGGGGCGCCCTTTGAGGGCGCCCCGTGAGTTGGCGTCATGTCAGGCCGGGTTCGGTCACTCGGCCTTCTTCTGGAGCTGCTCCCACTTCCAGTCAACCCACTCCTGGACCGCCTTGCGCACCTCTTCGCCCTGATCGGACTTGAACAGGTGGCGGAAGCGGGCCTGGGGCTCAAGGAATGCCTCGATGGGCTTCTTCTCCCTGGGCGTGTAGGTGATGTTGTACTCGCCGTACTCCACCTCATACAGCGGCCAGATGCAGGTGTCGGCGGCGAGCTGGGAGATCTCCGGCGTCAGACCGCCCTCATGGCCCCAGCCGAGCGGGCAGGGGGTGAGCACGTTGATGAACGCCGGACCCTCGGTCTCGAAGGCCTTCTCGGCCTTGGGCACGATATCATTCCAGCGGCCCGGGATGGTCTGCGCCGCGTACGGAATGTCGTGCGCGACCATGATCTCGGTGAGGTCCTTGCGGTTCTGCTGCTTACCGGGGATGACCTCGCCGGCCGGACTCGTGGTGGTGTGCGCGCCCTTGAGCGTCGCCGATGAGCGCTGCACGCCCGTGTTCATGTACGCCTCATTGTTCATGCAGACGTACGTGAAGTCATGGCCGCGCTCCACGGCGCCGGACAGCGACTGCAGCCCGATGTCGTAGGTGCCGCCGTCGCCGCCGAAGGCCACGAACTTGTAGTTGGCGTCCGCGTCGATCTTTCCCTGCTTCTTCAGCGACTGATACATGGCCTCCACGCCGGAGATGGCGGCGCCGGCATTCTCGAAGGCGATGTGCAGCCATGGAATATTCCACGCGCTGTAGGGGAAGATCGTGGTCGAGACCTCCAGGCAGCCGGTAGCGTTTGCCGCCAGCACGGGCTGCTCGGTGGACATCAGGACCTGCCGGACGGCGATTGGCTCGCCGCAACCCGGGCAGAGGCGATGGCCACCTGTCAGGCGCTCTTCGCGGTGTGACAGTTGCTTGAGGTTAGGCATTGGCTATCCTCCTACTCCCTCAGGCCCAGGAAGCTGACAGGCTCCGCGGGCTGCCCGGATTCGGCGACCTCTCGCAGGTCTTCGTAGACTCCGCTGAGGTGCTCGGGCAGGATCTCGCGGCCGCCCAGACCGTAGATGTAGTTGTTGGTGGGAATGACGTCGCCGTACGAGAACATCGTCGAGGTGACCTCGTGGTAGAGCGGGCCGGCGTGGGCGCCGAATGAAGCGGCGCGATCAAGCACGGCCACGGCGGACGCGCCCGAAAGCGCGTTCGCAACCTCTTCAGCAGGGAACGGCCGGAAGGCGCGGATCTTGAGCATGCCTGCCTTCACGCCCGCGTCCCGCTGCTGCTGCACGACGTCCCGCAGTGCGCCGCAGGTCGAGCCCAGGGCGACGACGATGAAATCAGCGTCGTCGGTCATGAACTCCTCGACAAGGCCGTACTCGCGGCCGAAGGCATCGCCAAAGCGCTTGCCCTCGTCGATAATGGCCTGCCTGGCGGCCGGATAGGCCTCCATCTGCGAGCGCTTATGCTCGAAGTAGTAGTCATACAGGTCGAGCGGCCCGTAGGTCTGCGGGTTCTCGATGTCCAGCATCGGGTTGTCGGGCTTGTAGGGGCCAACCCACTCGCGCACTGCCTCGTCCGGTTCGACCTGAAGCAACTCGTACGAATGCGAGAGGAGGAAGCCGTCGAGACAGCTCATGACCGGAAGGCGCACGTCCATGTTCTCGCCGATGCGCACGGCCTGGATGAGGTTGTCGTAGGCCTCCTGGACATCCTCGGCGTAAAGCTGCACCCAGCCGGCGTCGCGGGCGCCCATGGTGTCGGAGTGGTCGCAGTGGATGTTGATGTTACCCGACAGGGCGCGGTTGACCACCGTCAGGATGACGGGCTGGCGCAGTGAGGAGACGATGTAGAGGATCTCCCACATCAGCGCGAGACCGTTCGCGGAGGTCGCGTTCATGACTCGGCCGCCGGCGGTCGCCGCCGCGAGGCAGGCGCTCATCGCTGAGTGCTCGGACTCGACAGCCACGAAATTGGTATCGACCTCGCCGTCGGAGACGAACTGGGCGAAAGTCTGCACTACTTCGGTCGACGGCGTGATCGGGTAGGCCGCCACGACATCGGGATTGATCTGGCGCATGGCTTCCGCCACGGCCTCATTTCCTTCAAGAGCGACTCGCTCACCCATTGTCACTCCTCCTCCGACTGGCCGGGTTCATCGGGCTGGAACTCGCCGCCGGGAACCATCTCGATGCAGTCCACCGGGCAGACTTCCGCGCAGATCGCGCAACCCTTGCAGTGGTCGGGGTCGAAGCCCTGCTCGATGACGGACTCATCCTCGACACGCACGGCGTTATCAGGGCAGTAGATCCAGCAGAACAGGCAGTCGATGCAGGCATCGTTGTCGCGGACCGGGTGCTCGTTGCGCCAGCCGCCTACGGAGTACTCCTCGGCGTTTCCGGCCTGCGGGATGATGCCGCCCCGCTCCATCTCGTGCCACTTTGCATCTGGAGCATAGACATTCTTGCTCATTTGTGAACCTCCTCGTAAGCCCGATCGAGAGCCGCGTAGTTGGACTCGATCGCGGCCTGCGAGAGCTTCTCGCCCAGTCGCGCGTCAACTGCATCCTTCAGCGAGTCGACGGAGACAATGTCGACGGCCTTGACCATGGCGCCGAGCATCGGCGTGTTGGGGATAGGCCGGCCGATGGTATCCATCGCGACCTGCGTGGCGTCCACCACGTAGAGGTCGACGCTGGGATTCTCAAGCTGCTCGCGAATCTCATCGGGCGTCTGGTCGGTGTTGACTATCAACACGTCCTCGTCATCCATGCCTTCGGTCACGTTCTCGGTCCCCAGCAGGGTATCGTCGAGTACCACGACGATGTCGGGGCTCTTCACGCTGGAGCGGACACGGATCGGCTCGTCGCTGATACGCACGTACGACTTCATTGGCGCTCCACGGCGCTCTGCGCCGTACTCAGGGAAGGCGTTGATGTCCCACCCCTCCTCAGCGGCGGCCACGGCGAGAATATACCCGGCGGTCTTCGCGCCCTGTCCACCTCGCCCGTGGAAGCGTACTTCGGTCAGTTGTGCCATGGACTAACCTCCTCGGTCTTCAACCGGCGGTTGTGGCCGGCGAACTGGATGCTTTGTTGCACACAACAGGCCGGCGACAATCACGCTTGCGCGCTGTAGCCGCCGGGCGGGTCAGTCGGACATCTCTGTACGTCCTTGCAGCGCCCGGGCCACGGTCACCTGGTCGGTGTAGTCCAGATCGGCCCCGACCGGAAGCCCCAGCGCCAGGCGCGTCACGCGGATGCCGCCCATCTCCAGCAGCACCTCGCGCAGGAACTCTGCAGTCGCGTCGCCCTCCACCGTCGGCGGTGTCGCCACCACGACTTCGGTCACGCCAAGGTCGTCAACGCGGCCAACAAGCTCAGACATGCGCAAATCATCCGGCCCTACGCCCTCCACCGGCGAGAGCACGCCGTCGAGGACGTGATATTGCCCGGTGAACTCTCCCGCCCGCTCGATTGCGATGAGGTCCTTGGCATCCGCGACCACGCAGATGATGTCGGTGTCGCGCTCTTCATCGCTGCAGATCGGGCACAGAGGCTCGACGGACCAGTTGCCACAGGCTTCACACCGCCGAATGCGGTTGTGAACGCCTGCAATCGCGTCCGCAAGCGCGTGCGCGCGACCCGGGTCCGAAGACAGGATGTGAAAGGCCAGTCGCTGAGCGCTCTTTGGACCGATGCCGGGAAGCGTCTCGAGCTGCTCGATCAACTCCCGGATGGGCTCGGCATATCTGAGCATCGCGGAATCGTTCGCCTCGTCTCATGAAAAACCGGCCGCTGACGGCTTCGCCCGAGGGCACGCCGACACGGTGTGTTGTCAGAGGATTTCGGGCAGATCAACGCCCATCCCCGCAAGGGGGAGTGCATCTGCCAGCTTCGCGCGCTTGATCTCCGAAGACTTGCGCATCGCCTCGCGGACACCCGCGCAGACGAGGTCCTGGACCAACTCGCAATCGCCCTCGCAGACAACATTGGGATCGATCACAATGTCAACGATTTCACCGAGGCCGGTCACAGTCACCTCGACCGCGCCGCCACCGGCGCTTCCGATGACCTCCGTGACCCGTAACTCCTCGGCGGCATCAGCCATCTCCTGCTGCATGCCTTCAAGCTGGCTTTCAATCATCTTATTGAACGGATTAAGCATGGGTGTTCCTGAACTCCTCATTCCGGTCTCGGGCCACGAGGGTATTCCACGTCCACAGCCCCGGCACCTTGGCGGCCGATGAAGTCACTTGCACCGCAACGCGGCATCTCCACCTCACCTGACGGAGACGGACATCGCCGCCTACCCCGGTGTCTCCTCGGTCCCGTCGAACTCCTCCAGCAGCCTCAACACCGTTTCCTGCTGGTGAGAGGCGTCTGAGGTCGCGTCTGGTGTTGGGTGGTCCTCTCCGGCCCCGCCCTCTGAGTCATTCACCGTCTCGGCGCCGGTCTCCTGCAGCGTCCACTCCACCTGCAGTGGTCTGCCGAACACTGCTTCCACGGCTTCGAGGACCGCCCCCGCGTACTCGTCACGCGCCCGCTCGTACTCGAACCGCCGGTCGCCGGGGAAGCTCAGGCGCACGTTCTCGTCCTCAAGGTCTTCGACTTCCGCGTCGCCGATGATCGCTGCGATTGAAGGGTGCCCCGTCGCGCCGAGTGCTTCGACCACTCGCGGCCAGTGCTCCGTGACAGCGTCGAGCGTGAGTGCCCCGTCCGGAAGTTCGACGGGCCGCGCGCTCGGTTCGTCCTCCGCGGCGGCGGTCTGTGCAGTCTCGTCCTGCCCGGTGGCCTCTTGAGCCTCTTCCGGCCGCGCGGACGGCTCCGCTGCTTCCGCTGCAGCCTCCTGCGCCTGCGGCTCAGCGACGTCCGCTTCGGCCTGCCCAGCCTCGGACTGCGCCGACGCGCTTGCAGCCTCCGAAGCTGGCGGCTGCATCGCTCCCTCGGCCGGGATTGACGCCATGTGCGCGAGCGTGACCTCCAACAGCAGCGGCTTCTGCGCCGTATCGCGAATTCGTCTGGAGGCTTCGCCAAGCTCCTCGATGACCTCACCGATGCGTTTCGGTCCCATTGCGGCCGCCTGCGCCTGCATGCCCTCGGCCGATTCACCGGCAGCGCGCATCCACGAGGATGGTGCCGCCCCCAGAGACAGCCGCAGCAGGTCACGGAAGTAGAGGCTCAGGTCCTCAAGAAGCTGATCGATGTCCTTGCCGGACGTGACGATCTCATCCACCAGTTCGAAAACTTTGACGATGTCGTTTTGCGCCACGGCTTCGCCGATTGCCGCCAGAAGCTCGCTGTCGGTGACACCGAGGATGGAGTTGACCACCTCAAGGGTGACCTCGCCGCGCCCGTAGGCGATGACCTGATCGAAGATCGATTCAGCGTCACGCATTGCCCCGCCCGCGGCCCGCGCGATGGCGCCCAGCGCGGCCTCTTCGGCATCAACGCCCTCGCTTTCGGCGATCTGCTGGAGCGCCCCGGCGATCTCGACCTGTGGGATTGGTCGGAACTCGAATGTCTGGCAGCGCGAGCGGATGGTGGGCAGGATGCTGTGAAGCTCGGTGGTTGCCAGGACGAAATGGACGAAATCCGGGGGCTCCTCGAGGGTCTTGAGCAGCGCGTTGGCCGCGGCCGGGGTAAGCATGTGGGCCTCGTCGAGAATGTAGAACTTCAAACGCGCCTGCGTTGGCGCGTAGCCGATGCGCTCGCGCAGTTCGCGGATGTCGTCGATGCCGCGGTTGGAGGCGGCATCGATCTCGACGAGGTCCATGGCGGAGCCGGATGCGATCGCCTGGCACATGGAGCATTCGCAGCATGGCTCGGGGGTCGGCCCCTGCTCGCAGCACATTGCTTTTGCGAGCACGCGGGCGGTGGAGGTCTTGCCGGTGCCTCGAGGTCCTGCGAAAAGGTAGCCATGGGCCACGCGCCCCTCTCTGACGGCATTCTTGAGGGTGGTGGCCGACGATCTCGTCGAAGGTTTGCGGTCTGTATTTGAGGGCGAAGGTCTCGTACGCCATGAGTGCCCCTTCAGGTGGGCCTGGCGCTGGGTTGCTGGACTGCGCTTGAGCCGGTCGGCGTCGTTCGCCGTTTGCAGTTGTTGTCGCCGTTCGCTGCCGTCGCTGCCGTTGCCTTCTTTGCTTTTGTTGCTGCCGTGAGTCGGTTGTGCACCTGCCGTCGAAGACGCCGCCCGACCGTTACCCTTGCAGTTAGCTCCGGCCAGGCGATCCGCGGCACAGGTGACATGCTGCCTACCGCTGCTCCCTTCCGGGCCTGACGGGGTTCAACAGCCGTCTCCTTGCGCGGGACCCGACCTTCAACACCACTTACGAGGGTCAGTCGCCAAGCGACGAATCCTCGGGCGGGAATTCGGCCCCACTTTGGCGGATTGTGGGTACAGGGTACCGCCAGTACCCCGCCTAGCACAACCGAGTCACGACAGCCAACGACAGCCAACGACAGCGAAAGGCAGCGAACGACAGCAACGGCTGACGACACACGGCAGTACACGGCTCTTCGGGGTCACGTGCTCTCGATATCTGCCCTGACGCGCCGATGCAGGGCATCGATAACTCGCACCGCCTCTGCGACCTGGGACCAGAATTCTGTGAGATCGCACGGAGCAAAGTACCCAAGGTCCCGACCCATCAGTAAGAGCGATTGCAGTTCGGCAGCAGAGCCCAGTGCCACTCGCAGAAAATACGCAAGTTCGGTGTCGTTGCCTCGACCATATCCTTCAGCGATGTTCGTCGGCATGGACGTTGCACAGCGCCGAATCTGGTCAGCAAGCGCGTACCGCTCGTAAGTCGGTAGTGCGTCGCTCAGTTCGTAGGCATTCAGCGCTAAGCGATGTGCGTGCTGCCATGCTGCCAGCTTCTCGAAATCCGGCATCGTGTGGCCCCCCTGTGGAGATGAGTTTGCGTGTGCTGTCTGGTATTTCCGGCCGCCTGTGCCGTTGGCCTTTTCCGCCGTTCGCTGCTGTGCGCTGTCGTTTGCTGCTGTTCGCTGTCTTTAGCTGCCGTTCAATGGCGGAGAGGGAGGGATTCGAACCCTCGAGACCCGCAAGGGTCTACCCGCTCTCCAGGCGAGCACCTTCGGCCACTCGGTCACCTCTCCGCCCAATGCAGTCTCTGGCACTCACGGACACGGGGGGATGCTGCCGGTGGGACATGTAGCACGTGCGCCCCACGGAGCCAGCCGCGTACAGTCGCTGACTGTCATCTGTCTTTACCGGCTCAAGCTGTCAAGGTTCTCGGGTGCAGTGGTCGATCTTCGTCTACGTGTCGAAGCGAGGCCGCGAGAGGGCTGCGTGGTCGTGTGCGTTACTCCGGCGCCCCCCACCTGCCTGTTCGCATCGCGTCATGCCGTCCGTCGTTGCTTGCGTTGCTGCTCTTGCTTTCGTCGCTGTCGTTGCTGCCTTATGGCGGTGAGGGTGGGATTCGAACCCACGAGACCCTTGCGGGCCTACTCGCTTTCGAGGCGAGCGCGATCAGCCAGGCTCCGCCACCTCACCGCCAAAGCTGCGTCGGTCTAGTCCCAGCCGGGCTCGGAGCGGTCCCACAGACCTCCGACCCGGTCGAGGGCGCTGGTCTTCATCCACTTCACGTGGCCGTCCACGAAACAGGTGTTCGTTCCTTCATTATGTCTGTCGAAATCAAGCTGCTGAACGTTCACGCCGTCCCAGTGGCCGACCCACTTTGTTCCGTCGCTGTCGGCCAGGGCGATCGTCTGGGCCGGATAGTCGATGTCGGCCATCTTCGCGTAGTCGAGCCCGACCTGGTCGCCGCTGAGGCGGCTGAGATTGTAGCCGTAGCCGCCACAGAGCGCACTGCGGTTCTGCCAGGTGTCGCTGGGACACTGGTAGATCTGGTCGTTTTTCACGTATGGGTAAATCTGCGTGTTCCAGCCGGTGTGGTCCTCACTTGCAATCGCCCGACAGTGCCATGGCAACTGTTCGTCGAAATCCTGGCTGTACATGCGCAAGCCGAGCCCGAGCTGTTTCAGGTTCGACTGGCATGACGCCGTGCGAGCTTTCTCCCGGGCCCGCGCAAAGACCGGGAAGAGGATCGCCGCCAGAATCGCGATAATCGCGATGACGACCAGCAACTCAATGAGCGTGAACCCATCCTGTCTCAAACCGGCACCTCCGAGCGTCGATCTATGAGATTGTGCCGTTCTCAGGCCAGTCAATGGCGCCCCCGGCCCGAGTCGAACGGGCGACCTTCAACTTAGGAGGTTGCTGCTCTATCCACCTGAGCTACGGGGGCGCGGTGGATCAGGCGGATCCCGTGCGGCGGGTTACTGCCAGGTCCCGCTGTTTCTCCGAGGCGCCCGGCTGCCCGCACGAGATGAACAACCCGACCCGTTGTCTTCTGTCATGACGGCTCCGCATCTGCCGCGGAGCCGTCGGAAAACGGATGGCACGCCGGCCGCGATTCGAACGCGGGACCTCCGCCTCCGCAGGGCGGTGCTCTATCCCCTGAGCTACCGGCGCGCGTCTTGCTGCGGGCCCATATCATAGGCATGACCCGCGCGGAAGTCAAGCCGCCGGGCGGTGATACCGCCGGGGCTCAATCACATATGGTACGCCCGTCGCGATTCGAACGCGAGACCCCTGGCTCCGGAGGCCAGTGCTCTATCCACTGAGCTACGGGCGCTTTCAACGTCAGCTGAATACAGCGCAGATCAGCGAACGACAGCAAACCTCAGCAACGGCTTGTCGTTCCTGTTGTCGTTGCTGCCGCGCGCTGGTGTGCGCTGTCGTTTGCTGCAGTTTGCTGTCGTCTGGCGGAGAGGGAGGGATTCGAACCCTCGAAGGAGGTTATATACCCCCTTAATCGCTTAGCAGGCGACTGCCTTCAGCCACTCGGCCACCTCTCCGCGCCAAATCGGACGTATATTGTAGCATAACACTGGCCACAAGACAAGGGACTTCGCGGCCGTTTCCCGGGGGCCGACCATTACTCTCCATCCCCCAGAATCTGGCGGATGCGGCGCAGCAGCTTCTCCGGCGCAAAGGGCTTATTGAGATAGTGCGTTTCATCCGCGTCCACGTCACGGTGGATGGCATGGTTGTCTGTGTATCCGGAAATGAACAGCACCGGCAGGTCCGGGCGCTGCTCGCGGACAGCCGCGGCCAGCTCTCCTCCGTTCATTCCCGGCATCACGACATCGGTGACCACGATATCGATCTCCCCCTGCCGTCCCTCGAACATCGCCAGCGCGTCCTCGCCGCTGGCGGCAGCGATCACCGTGTGACCGTGCCGCCCGAGCACGCTCTCAATCAGCCCCCGAACGATGTCCTCGTCCTCGACCAGCAGCACGGTTTCTCGACCCGTGAGGTTCTCCTCACCTGTGTCGCTGCCGCCCTCATCAGCGGTCTCGTCGGAGACCAATCGGGGCAGATAGACCTTGAACACAGAGCCCGACCCGGGTTCGGAGTAAACGTGGATATGGCCCTCGCTCTGATTCACGATGCCGTATACCGTGGCCAGACCCAGACCGGTCCCCTCCTCCTCGCCCCTCGTGGTGAAGAATGGTTCGAAGATATGCTCCTGTACATCCTGTTCCATTCCCACTCCGGTGTCTGACACCGAGAGCATCACGTACTGCCCCGGCTCCACATCCGCGTGCGACTCGGCGTACGTTTCGTCAAGCTGCGCGTTTGAGGTCTCTACGGTGAGGGTTCCGCCCTCGGGCATCGCATCGCGGGCGTTGACGACCAGGTTCATCAGCACCTGGGTGATCTGAGAGGAATCGGCCCTCGTCATCCCCAGATCCGAGTCAAGATTCGTCAGCACTGAAATCTGCTCGCCGATAACCCGCTCCAGCATCGGCTCAAACCGATTGATGAGCGCGTTGAGGTCAACGTTCTCGGGCTCCATCGTCTGCTTGCGGCTGAAGGCCAGAAGCTGGCGGGTAAGATCCGCCGATCTGCGCGCCGCCACCTGGACTTCCTCCAGCAACTGTCGCTGCTCATCATCCCGGTCCATCTGCATGGAGATGAGCTGAACGTTGGCGAGGATCGCGGTGAGCATGTTGTTGAAGTCGTGGGCGATTCCCCCGGCGAGGCGTCCAACCGCCTCCATCTTCGCGGCCTGCCGCAACTGCTCCTCGAGTTGGTTGTGCTCAGTCACGTCACGCCCGACCGCCAGCAGGCCGAGCGGCTCCCCGTCCTGGTCCAGAAGCTGCCGCGCGTTCCAGGAGATGATTCGCTGCTCGCCGTCCCGGGTGGCTATCGTTGTGTTATAGTTCGCAAGCACCCGTCCGTCCTCGATAATCTCGGTCGCCACCCGGTGCATCTCAGCATGATCTTCGGGATCGGGATACATGACGTCCCAACTCACATCCGACCCGAGGGCCTCCTCAGCGGGAACTCCGCTGATCTCCGCCGCCGCCGGGTTCCACAGAACCGGCTGGAGCTGCCGATCAAGCACATGGATCCAGATGTTTGCCTGGTCGATGATCGAGCGCCGAAACTGGTCGAGCTGCTGAAGCTCCCGCTCCGCCTCCCGCCGCTCAGTAATGTCCTTGACGGTCGCCACAACGCTCACGGGATTGCCATCTTCATCGGTGATGGCGTTCGCCGATGCTTCGACCGGGAACCTGCGTCCATCCAACCCCACCATCTCGTAGTGTAGTGAGCGAGATGTCTGACCTTCCAGAACATGCTTCACGTCCCGGCGGAACTGATCGGCGGCGTCCTCTGCCACGAAGTCGAGGGCGGAGCGCCCGATGATCTGCTCCTCGGACTCGACCGCGAGGGCCTGCATGACGGCCGGGTTGCAGTCGGTGACGCGCCCGTCCGGGTCAAGAGCGATTATTCCATCGGGCGACGCCTCGAACAGCGCGCGGAGGCGCTCCTCGCTCTCCCGGATACGCTGCTCGGCGCGCTTGCGCTCTGTAATGTCCTTGATGACGGCCTGTGAGCCGGTAACCTCGCCCTCATCGTTCGTGAGGGCCGTGGCATGGACCAGTACGGGAATCTGCTCACCGCACCGGGACTGAAGGGTCTCCTCGTACTCCGAGGACACGCCCCTTGAGAAGCGCTGCGCGAGTTGCTCCGCAATCCGGGTCTGGCTGTCGGGCGCATAGAGTTCTTCAAGATACATCCCGATCAGTTCATCAACATCCCAGCCGACCATATCGGCGAAGGCCTGATTGGCGTAAGTGATGGTGTGACTCAGGTCGATCATGGTCAGGCCGTCACCCATCGTCTCGACCAGGGTCCTGTAGCGCTCCTCGCTGTCGCGCAGGGCCTCTTCGGTCTCGCGGCGCCGCCGGCGCCCCTCCGCCTCGCGCAGTTCCCGCTCGATCGCCGGGCCAAGGCGGGGGAGGTTATCCTTCATGACGTAGTCATGGGCTCCGGCGCGCATGACCTCGACCGCCGTCTCTTCACCGATTGTCCCCGACACGGTGATCATCGGGCCCTGGAAATCAGTCTCCTGCAGAACGTGCAGCGCGTCCAGGCCACTAAAGCCGGGCATATTGTAGTCGAGGATCGCGAAGTCCCACTGACCATCAGCGAGGGCCTCCCGCAACTGCTGCTCGGTGTCCACGCGGTGGCCGTCCACGTCCAGACCATACTTCTCCAGATGGCGGGCGACCAGCAGCGCGTCATCTTCTGAATCCTCGATTAGCAGCGCTCTGAGATCGCTCACAGACCATCATTTCCTTTCGGGGGAGCGGGCCTGTTGATCACCAGCCAGTAGAGCCCAAGCTGGCGGACGGCCTTCGCGAACTGCTCGAAGTCAACGGGCTTGCGCACGAAGCTGTTCGCACCGAGGTCGTAGCTCTGCGTGAGATCGCGCTCCTCGTCGGAGGAGGTGAGCACCACCACGGGCACCCGGCAGGTCCGGTCGTCCTCGCGCATCCGCTTCAGAACTTCCAGCCCACTGACCTTTGGGAGCTTGATGTCCAGGAGAACGACTGCCGGCTGTTGACCGGGGTCGCGGTCTTCCCACTCCCCCCGGCAAAACAGATAGTCCAGTGCCTCAACTCCATCCCGCGCGACGACGACCTCGTTCCCGATACGTCCCTGCTCCAGCCCGCGCATGGTCAGTTCGACGTCGTCGGGGTTGTCCTCTACAAGCAATATCACGCCGTCAGCCATTGTCCGCGCCTCCTGATGGGGTGGACAATGTGAAGGAGAAGCTCGCACCCTCTCCGACTTTGCCCTCCCCCCACACCTCGCCGCCGTGCAGGGTGATCACGCGCCGCACGGTGGCCAGTCCGATACCGGTTCCGGGGAATTCATCACTCCGGTGCAAGCGCTGGAAGGGCTGGAACAGCTTCTCGGCATACGCCATATCGAAGCCCGCACCGGTGTCCGAGACCGTGTAGATCGTTTGACCACTATCATTTACGTTCGACGTGAACTCTATGCGCGCCTGCTCGGACCCGGCCGTGAACTTCCACGCGTTGCCCAGAAGATTGCGCAAAGCGACCTTGAGCAGCTTCGGATCGCCGTCCACTGTCATGTCCGGTTCGATCTCAACCTCGACGGACCGATCCGGCTCGGCCTTGCGCCGATTCTCGATGATATCGCGTGCCACCGCGGACATGTCCACGCGCTGCGGGTTGAATTCAGCGCGGGTAATGCGCGAGAGCTGAAGCAGGTCGTCGATCAGGTCGCCCATGCGCTGGCTGGCATTCCGGACCCGTTGCAGGTGGTCTCGCCCGGTTTCGTCCAGCTCATCCGCATAGTCCTCCAGGACCGCCTGCGAGAAGCCATCGATCGAGCGAAGCGGTGCTCGCAGGTCATGAGAGACCGAGTAGGCGAAGGCCTCCAGTTCCTCGTTGGTGGCCCGAAGCTGAGCGGTGCGGTCGCGAACGCGCTCCTCGAGTTCCTCTGTCAGCGCCTCCAGTTCCTCCTGCGTCTCGCGCAGTTGTGTGACGTCCACCAGCGAGGCAACGGCGGTCTTCGTACCTGGAATGACATCGATGTTCAGGAAGACCCGGTGCATCTCACCACCGCGGTCCACGAAGTCGAACTCATAGCGTGTGGGCGCCTCTCCATCGGGCTTGCGGCGGTTCTCGTGGTGGGCCCTCATCCGCTCCTTCTCGTGGGGAGCCACGAAGTCCGAGTACTTCAACTCGCCTTCGATCTCATGACGAGGTGCGGCCGCCAATTCCGCGAATCCCTCATTGGCCAGCACAATCGTGCCGTCTTCCGCTACGAGGCATGTCGCGGTTCCGGTATTCTCGAAAACCGTGCGGTAGCGCTTCTCGCTTTCGGCGAGCGCTTCCTCGGCGGCCTTCCTGGCGGTCACATCGGAGGCCATGCTGATTACCAGCCGCTGGCCGTCAGGCAGCTCACCCAGTGGCGCCGAATGGAAGTGCCATGTGCGCATCTCGCCGTCGGCCGTCTGGATCTCGAACTCCCCTTCATCCACTGATCGATCCAGCTCGTAAAGCCGATCGATGACTTCCTTCACGCTCTCCCGGCGCTCTCCGTAGGCCAGTTCGGTCCAATCGGCGATCGTGGGAATGTCGGATGGCGCGTAGCCCGTGATCTGCTGCCACACGCGATTGGTTGTGATGACCTCACCGCCCTCGGCGTGCAGGATGATCGGGAACGGCGCCTCCGCGATGGCCCGGCGGAAGCGCTGCTCGCTCTCCAGCAACGCCTCCTGTGCCTCTCGCCGCTCCGTCACGTCCATGCCATAGAGGTTGATATACCCCTGTTCGGTGATGGGAGCGAGTGTGAAGGTGAGTGTGCGGTGGTCCGGGGTCACCTCCAGGCGCCGCGGTGTGCCGAATCTTTGTGCCATCTCCAGTTCCTCGGACCATTCTTGTGGGGCGGGATGCCCGACACCCGAATCCATCTTGGCCAGAAGCGACGCCGCCGCATCGTTCGCGTAATCCACGACCCCGTCCTCGCGAACGCGAAGGACGGGCATCGGGTTCTCATCGGGGAAGCGCGCAATTGCGCCGCGCTCGCGCTCGGCTCGCCGGTGCTCGACCATCTCGCCGATGCTGCCCGCGATGGTATCGATGAGCGCCCGCTCTTCGGCAAAGAATGGCCCTTCGTCCTCGTCAGGGCGCTCCGCGTGGTAACCTACGGCGACCTCGCCGACCCGGTCACCATGCACTGTGATCGGGGCCGTCTGGGTCGCCACGGGGGAACCTGCAGCGGTTCCCGCGTGGTAGACCTCGCCCTGAAACTCGACTCGCCCGGTGGTGATGTCCGGGAACTGCCACGAGACCGGGAGCATGTCCGCTATCTCCTGAAGCACCTCTTCGATGGGCTGATCGTGGTCCTCGGAGAGTTGGGCAACGTGATAGAGACAGCGCATCTCCTTCACGCGCTCGCCGAGGGCGTGAGTGCGCTTCCGCAACTGCTCTTCGGCCCGCCGGCGATCGGTGATGTCGCGGGAGACGCCGACCAGTCGGTCCGGTTCGCCATCCGCATCGTCCAGCACGAAGGTGCGGCAGTCCAGGATGACCTCCCGCCCGTCGGCGGCGATGTTCACGACCTCGCCGCGCCACCAGCCACGCTCTATGGTCTCGCGCAGGATATCTTCCTGTGTGGCGCCATCCTCGGGATTCTTGCCAAGTTCGAAGATCTTTTTCCCAATCAGTTCATCCCGGTCGTAGCCGAGCAATCGCTTTTCCGCCTCATTGATCTCAAGAATCCTGCCATCGAGGTCAGTGACCATGATGAGATCATGTGTCTGGCGGACAATTTCGGAGTGCTCGCGCAACTGTTCCTGCGCCTGGCGACGCTCGATGAGCACAGAGACGTGGCTGGCGATCGTCTCGATCGCCGACCGGAACTTCGGCTCGCGGCCCTCCGGCAGGAAGATCGTGATGCCGCCGCGTGGCTGGTCACCGAGTGCGAAGCCTACCGTATATGTCTCGCCGACGCCGGCGATGCTCTCGATCTTCCGGCAGACGGCTTCCGGCGCGGCTCCTGTGGCGAATGTCGCCAGTCCGCCGGGGATGCGTTCAAGCTTGCCGGTCACGAACAACGCTTCTTCATCTGCCATGTCCTCGGGGCGGACACCGGAGCGGGATGGATCGAAGCCGAGCAGATCGACCGCGCGCTGGATCGTCGCACGCAGGCCGGCGATGGCCCGCACGGTGATCTCGCCGCGCTCCTCATCGTAGAGGCTCACGACCACGTAACTGTCCTCATTGACACCCTGCACGATGTCCGCGACCAACTCACAGACGTCATCGAGATCATCTGTTCGGCTGGCGCGGATGACGGTATCGTTGACCAGTACCAGCTCACGAAGGTACTGCTCGCGTTCGATTTCCGCCTCCCGCAGCGCGGTGATGTCGTGTGTGAATACGGCGATATAGACGACCTCCCCGTCCGCGTCGATGACGGGATTGGCGCAGTTGTCCAGCCATCGCCCCGCGCGCTGGTCCTCCCATCGAACGGGTTCACCGGTCGCGATGGCCGCCTCCACCATCTCTCGCCGCTGTGAGCTGACGGGGGGCTCAAGGTGGTCCCACACGCAGGTGCCTGTGATCTCATCGGGGGCTATCCCAAGGCGCTCCGCATTCTCTTGGTTGCCGACAACGACGGTCCCATCCGGTCGCAGGAGCAATGCCACGTCCGGCGTGGCGTTGATCAACTCGCGCATCAATCGCGCGCTGCGTTCGGTGGCCTTCTCGGCATGCTTGCGGTCGGTGATGTCGCGAGTGACGCCCTGAAGCTCGATGACCCGGCCGTCATCGTCGAAGATCGCGCGCCCGGTGATCTCCACGGGAATCTCGTGTCCGTCGCGATGCACAATGGTCGTCTGGAAGGCCACTGGGCGGCCCGGTGGCCCCGCGGAGACGGCACTCTCCACCTGTGCCTTCATCTGCTCGAGTTCCTCGGAGTGCGTGTGCTCGTCCAGGCGCGTTCCCACCCACTCGTCGGCGGTGAAGCCGGTCAGCTCCTCGATCGCGGCGTTTACGTAGGTGAAGGTCATATCCGGGGCCATCGTCCAGATGACGTCCACCGTATTCTCGGCCAGCAGCCGGTAGCGCTCCTCGCTGTCGCGCAGCGCCTCTTCCGTGAGCTTGCGCTCGGTGATGTCCAGCAGGATCCCGTCGAATCGGACGACCTCGCCGTTTTCGTCGCGCACCACGGTCGTGCGGTCATCGATCCACCGCACGTCCCCGTCGGCGGTGAGAATGCGATATTCGTGGGACACGCTGTCGCGTCCGTC
The DNA here is from genome assembly GCA_964484945.1 of uncultured Armatimonadia bacterium. Taxonomy (GTDB): domain Bacteria; phylum Armatimonadota; class Zipacnadia; order Zipacnadales; family UBA5352; genus UBA5352. Next base: position 23,945 of record CAZAHB010000045.1, read on the forward strand.
CTCCACCGCTCTGGTGATCTCTTTCCCCACACGGCAGACGTCATCAGGATGCACGACATCAACGAAGTCCAGTTCGCCGGACATGAACTGCCTGGGGGTGTAGCCGAACTGGCGAGTCGACTCGGACACGAAGTCAACCGGCCATCCCTCGCCGACCGCCCAGGTGATCGCCACAACGGGGGACCTGTCAACGATGTTCTGGAGCTGTTCGAGCTGTTCCTCGCGCTCCTTGAGCTTCGAGATGTCTTTGACGACCGCGAATCCCCCGACGATTTCACCTGACTCATCCAGCAGCGGACTGGCCGAAATCATGACCTCCAGTCGCTCTCCGGATCTGGTCAGATAGACCGATTCATATGTCCCGGGCGATCCAGCCGTTAGTCTGCGCTGGAGGCGACTGTGCATGTTTTCGCGCTGGTCAGGGGGTACGAGATCGGCTACGTTGCGTCCAATCAGCTGATCTGGCTCATAGCCGAGCATCCGAGCGAACGCGTCGTTGACGTATGTGAGGGTGGCGTCGGTGTCACAGACCGCGATACCGTCGTTCATCGTCTCCACGAGCGTCTCATACCGCCGCTCGGAGCGCTCGTGCGCCGCCTCGGCGACCTGCTGCTTCTCAACAGCGGCCATCGTCTGCAACGCCAGCCCGAGGTCGTCGGCGACTTCCTTGAAAAGCGCCCGCTCTTCCTCGTCTTCTGCCAGGTCAGCGGGAAGGGAGACGCCTATGAAGCCGAAGCACTCGCCCGCGTGTTCAAGTGGAGCCACGTACGCCGCGCGGTCCTTGTGCATCGACGCCCGCGGGCAATCCCCCGAATGGTCGCCGCAATCTTCGACGACCCCCAAACCACCCCTCTCGGCGGCTTCCCTGATGCAGGGGAGCGGTTCATCGCACATCAGTCGCTCGCGGAAATCTTCGCGCAATTCTCCGAGGCCATCATCGTAAAGCTCTTCAAGGTCGCCCGCTTCGTTGACGAGCGCTATCCATGCTGACTGGTAGCCCCGGGTCGAGGTAAGGATCTCGCACGCGCGGTGGAGCATCGGACCCCGATCGCGCTCCATCACGATAAGCTGGTTTACGTCGCGGATGGCTTTCAGGACGCGATTGAGGTGCGTGATCCTGGCGGCATCACGCTCGCGGGCTTCAACCACCCCCGCCAGCACCCCACCCAGCAGGGCACAGAGGAGGAGCATGAGCGAGCGCGTCCATAAGTCATGCTTGGGGACTTCAGTGATAAGAAGCTCGACGAAGTTGTCCTGATAGAAGATCAGGTAGTCCACGACCGCATCGAGAGCCCAAAAAAGGGCTCCGAACACCACCGCACCGATTGCAATTATGCGACTGAGCCTCACAGTGCTCCCCCTCCATGTGCGTCACTAATCGGCCACTCTTCCCTGGTGACCGCCCCCTGTGAGTGAACTACCGGCGAACTCCGCTGTCTGAGGAGCTTCAACTCCCGCGCGGTGCAACCCAAAAGACGCGCGCCACCTCAACATATGCTCAATGCACTCTCAATATGCTCTCGCTATGCTTTAGCTGATCTAAAGTATATCACTTTAACGTGACGTCTGCAAATTAGTACATATTTTTCAATGCACCGTTCTGGTGGATGATACCTTCCTGCCGGAAGAGTATTGCCTCCCAGGGGCCACCGCGGCGACGCATGTTTTGCCGTCATGAGGAGGTCTCAGGTGGCTCCACGGACAATCTGTCACAAATCAGAAAAGTGCGCCGCGCTGAAGAGGTGACCGCAATGCAACGGTTCCTCCCCGTGATCGCGATGCTCCTGTGCGTCTCAGCGATGGCGCAGGAGATGCCACGCGTCGAGTTCACGTCCGATCGCCTGTACGTGGATGGCGAACCGTTCTTTCCCTACGGCTCCTGGGGCCCGATAGGCCAGGAGAAGGTCTTCCATCCCGGTGAGGGCATGAGCTTCTCGGACGCGGTCGCGAGCATGAAGCGCCACCACATGACCTGCGTGTTCAGCGGCATGTCCTCTGTCCCCGAATTGCTCGACGCCGCCGCGGAGCACGACTTCATGGTCGTCACATACCCTTACGCGCCCAGTTGGGGCGAGAGACACGAGCAGCACGTTCTCGCGGTCCGCGATCACCCGAATCTGCTGGCCTGGAATATCGGCGATGACCTGAAGGCCGAGGACGCTGAGATCACGCGTCACGCCTTCGAGTTCATCCGCGAGAATGATCCATACAACCGTCCCATCATGCTTGACGTCATCCAGGGGTTCGAGGAATATGCCTGGTTCGACGAGATGTTCAATACTTATCACTATCCGCTTCTAAAGAACGAGGATCTATTGGACTATGTTCACCGTTTCCATCGAGAGCACGAGATCGTGGGAGCGGACAAGTACCTGTGGACCTGGGCGCAGGCGCACGTGCAGATCTGGTATACGCAGGAATACCTGGATCCGACCGTAAAGTGGATGCCCTCGCGGTACCCGGATGGCGAGAATATGCGCATGATCGCGTATTCGGCGTTCGCGGCGGGCTGCCGGGGGCTGATGTGGTTCCCCGCGCGCTACTTCGCCGACCAGTTCCACGGCACCGACCGCTATGCCGAGGCGGGGCTGATCGGCTGCGAGCTTGACGTGATCGGACCGTGGCTGGCCGAGGGGACGGTCGGTCCGAAGCTGCAGACCCCGGCCGGGAACCTGCACGTCTGGCCGGTGGACTTCCCCGGCGGGCGGCTGTTGCTGGCGCTGGTCTTCGACGATAAGACACAGTACCACGTGGGTAGCGGCGTTCCGGTTGACCGTACCGTCAGCCTCGATCTCCCTGTTGCGGAGAACCAGACCGTGCACTTTTTGCGACCCGACGGCGCCCTGCAGGTTGTGAAGCTCAATGAGACGCGCGACGAGTTGACGCTTCCGCCGCTGGAGATGACGGGCCTGGTTCTCATCACCGATGACCCCGAGGTGCGACAACATGCCTCGGGAGGCCTCCACGCCGTGGCATCGGACGCGGCCCGCTTCGCGACCCAGGCGCTCGCCGCGAAGATCGAGAAGGTGGAGCCGGTGCTCGGGGCCATGCGCGACGACCTCCCCGAACCGCCTGCAGATGCAGGGCCGCTCGCACCGGGCCGCAGGGCCTGGCACACGGTGACCGCGAACATGCAGACCGCCCGCGCGAAGCTGGCGGAGGCTCGGGACGCAATCGGCGAGGCGAACTGGAGCCGGGCGCGACACAGCGCCGATGCGGGGCGTCGAATGATGCGCTCGGCGATCCGCGAGGCGTGGGAGACGCTGAACCAGAACCCGTTTATCCGCGAGGCGGAGCTTCTGCCCAACTTCTACCTCGCGGAGAAGTACTATCCTGTCGCGCGGGCCATCGCGGTGGCGGAGCCCGGCGGCAATCTTTTGGCCAATCCATCGTTCGAGCAGACCGAGGACGACACGGTCATCGGCTGGCAGGGGATGCAGGCAGGGCACAACCAGACGGGCGCCCGGGGGCTGGTCGAGACCGCGAGGACGGGCGAGTTCGGCCTGCGATTCACCTCCGACAGCCCCACCATCTACAGGGGCGAGGAGCGCGACTGGGTCACCGTCAACGCCATCTCGGACCTGGTCGATGTGCAGCAGTGGGATGGGCTGGAGGCAAGCGCGTGGGTGCGCATCGACGGGGACATGCAGAAGACCGACCGCGGCGCGGTGCTGCAGATCGCCGGTTACGATGAGAATGGCGAGGCCATCGCGAACTGGAAGGTTACCGATGTCGAGGCCAACCAGGTGGAGGGCACGGACGGATGGGTGAAGCTCACCGCGCCGTCGACCTGAC